>JADJXO010000013.1:0-300000 GCA_016715825.1 Nitrospira sp.
CGATCACGTTGGAGACCTGTCATGCGGTCGAGGTGCTGCACGAGGCGTTCACGCGCCATGGCACACCAGAAATTGTGAATACTGATCAAGGTAGCCAGTTTACGGCACAGACATTCGTGCAGGCGGTCAAGGATCGGGGCTGTCACTTCAGCATGGACGGGCGCGGAGCCTGGCGAGACAATGTATTCGTCGAACGCCTGTGGAAATCAGTGAAATACGAGCGGGTGTATTTACATGCCTACGACTCCGTCACGGAAGCCAGGCAGTCGATCATGCAATACTTGGATTGGTACAATCGAGCGAGACCCCATTCGAGCCTGGACCGGCAAACACCGGATGAGGCCTATGCCGTGATGCTGCCGACGGGTAGACTGGCAGCGTGAGAGTCAGCAGAGACTCCACTTAAAAAACTCTGGCTACTGTTCAAACGAATGGGGCCACTTCTGTCGTCCCCTGGAAACGGTCTATCCGATGCTCTATTTCGATTGTCTCTTTGTGAAATCGCGGCATGACGGAGCCGTCAAAACCAAAGCGGTCTATGTGGCGTTGGGCGTCACCTTAGCGGGGGAAAAAGAACTCTTAGGTCTCTGGGTCAGTGAGACCGAAGGCGCCACATTCTGGTTGGCGGTCTTTACGGATCTCCAACACCGAGGTGTCACCGATTGCTTCGTGGCCTGCGTCGATGGGTTAACGGGGTTGCCCGAGACGTTGGAGACAATCTTTCCACGCACCCAGGTGCAGCTCTGCATTGTGCATACAGTCCGACAATCCTTGCGGTATGTGGTGTGGCGCCAGCGGCGTGCCGTGGCCCGGGATCTGCGAGCCATTTATGGAGCGCCGACGGTCACGGAAGCCGAAGCGGCCTTGGAGCGCGTTGCCCTGACGTGGGATGCGCACTATCCTACGATCAGCACGAGTTGGCGGCGAGACTGGGCGCGGCTCACGGTCTTTTTTGACTATCCTCCAGCCATTCGCAAAGTCCTGTTTACCACGAATGCCATTGAATCCTGGATGATTCGTGACGGAACACGTTCAAAAAGCGTGGGGCGCTTCCCACGGATGACGCGATCCTCACAGTCCTTTATCTGGGCCTGCAGCGCATTGCCAAGCAATGGACCGCCCCAATTCTGGAGTGGAAACGGGCACTCAATCAATTTGCATGATCGTAGAAAACCGTGTGCCTACCAGTGATTAACCACAATCAGTTACACGGAAAACTTGACATGCCCCGTTTCGCCGGTTCACGAGGCGGTGACCCACGACGGCCCGACTGCGAATAAAACGAGGATCGGCTCAGGCCCCATTCCTGACAGACCCGGACCACACCATACGGACGCTGCGTGGAAGGCGACGGGGTATGGCTCATCGCGTCGACCTCCCGGTAGCTAAAGGGGCGCCACCTCGCAACCGTTGAACCGCTTCCCGCGACAGTTCCAGCCGCATCGTCAGATCTCCGACTAAGGCCTTCAGCCGCGCGAGTTCGTCGTCGCGGCCATCGGCAGCCCGACTCTTCAAGGCCGCTTGGCCACTCGCGATGAACTGGTCTCGCCACTCCGACAGTTTCGCAGCCGTGATCCCCGCGCCACGGGAGACCAGATCCAGATCGTCACCACGCAGTACGCGGAGCACGACCTCCATCTTCTTGCGCGAGGAAAACCGGCCTCGCTCCGTTTTCGTCTTCGCCATGGACACCTCCGTTCATCAGGGGGCAGTATGCCCCAATGGAGTGTCCAAGGAAATCGTGGGGCGGAGGAAACCACTGTTGCAGACAATGGAGGCGCAGCATGCGTTCGACACCTACCGGCGGACGCCCCGGCCCCCCGGCTTTGGGATAGACCGGCTCGATCACCGCGACCAATTCCCCCCACGGAACCACACAATTCATCTCATTGAGAAACTGCTCACGGCAGGGAGCTTGCGATACTGCTCGAAGGGGACTTTCGCAAAGGTCTGTTGGTGCATGGGCGCATCTCCTGTTCAGTCCTGCGCTACCCTTAGCACATCGCGAAAGAGGAATAAATCAGACCTTCCTTAGGTTCAAGACATCTACATTTTCAAATCGAGCTCACCTTCGACAGTGTCAAAGAAATCAGGTACATCCAAAACAAGTAAAACTAAACGACCACTTACCACATTGTCCGAAGGTACGGGACCCCCTCTGTCTTCGTAAGTCGTTCCCAATGCAAGTCTGAAAAACAAGGACCTTGTGTAGCTTCGGTAAACTTAATCCCATTGTGCTCCGCATTCCACTCCATAATCTTTACGTTCTCCTGATCATCAAGAATAACGTCCCACCCTATACATCGTGCGTACGGCACTCTCTTATGAAGAGTGGTCACAAGCCTACGACAGGCATCGTATGCTGGGATGAACTTCCCCTGAAACTTCACTCCACTTACAGGATGATGCTCAATCTCTAGCCAATCTGTAGTAAAGCCAACGTCATTGAAGGCTCCACTTTTGATGTCTATTGGTATCTTTATATTACTGTCAGACCGAACGTGAGTATCGGTACCGCTACTGAATCTCAAGTAACAAGCCCTAAGCGACGCTGTTCCGTCATCCTCAAGAACGGTCGTCATTCTCAACGTCGCGACGGACTCCTTCACAAACTCTTCAAACACCTTGTGCTGATTTATAACGTACTGAAACAATCCATTACCGAGAAGATAAATCCTCCTGAGATCAAACGACTCTCGGTCGAAAAAGAAAATCCCTTTACCCTTTTCCGAATTGTTGAGTTTGTATACAATCCTCTCTTGCCCAGCAAATAACTTCTCTTTAACAGACTCGGGCCGGAGTACCTGATACTCAGTGTCGAAGAACACACCATTCGAATACGAAAGAATATCAGGAAAATTGTTGTTGGCAAAAATCGTGGAGTGCAATGACTTTAGGCCCGCTACTTTTCCGTACACACCTTTAAGCCTAGGAACTACAACAGAGCCATAGAAGTCATCTGGTATCCACCCCTCTTTAAAGCAACCGGCAATGGCCGAATAAACGTACAGCCACGCTGCAAAGTGACGGTGCCCGAAGACATCTACTGAATAGTCATCGCAATTCTTCACTATTTGCCGAGGCAAAGGCCCCTTAGCTTTCTCTATGCTCTTCAACACCCTCCTCGCCTCTATCGCATGATTATGATAATAGCGATAGCCCAGCAGTGGTCTTAGAGCAGACTGAACCAACGACTCAAGATTGATTGGCATCGAAAATCTCTCAGAACAACCAAGAACTTGGCTTCACCGAGGCTACTATACTGCCAGAATTGCCGGACCCCTCGCGCAGAACCGACCTATACATGGTCAGAATTCGATGCGCTGCTTCCTCTAAGCTAAGATGAATAACCTTCTCACGCCCATTGCTCCTCTGCCTAGTTCGTAAAATATTCACTATGGCTTTTCCGAACTCCTTTGGATCTCGCGAGACTATGGACGACGGATATACACCAGTAAGCCGTTCTGGAACATCACCGACAGGCGTAGAGACCACAGGAAGGTTGCAGGCAAGAGCTTCCTTCACCATATTGGGTGAGCCTTCTGCTATGCTACAACAGAGCGCAACATCAGCTGCCTGATAGAACAAAGGCATTCGTGCTGGGTCCACATTTGATATCACAATGAGTTCTGCGTTTGGGAGATAAGAACGAACAACCCTCATCGATGCCTGAGCTAAATCAATGCCTTTGCGTTTTGCATCATCTCCGGCATTGACTATGTCAATAGGACTCTCCTGGTTCCACCCTAGTTTTTCTCGGGCTTCCCTCTGTGGCCCAGGCACAAATAGGTTGAAATCGATTCCGTTCGGAATGACAACTGCTCGGTTTTTTCGCCACCACAAAGCCTGACGGAGCTGTTCACTCTTACAGATCAAACCATCCGCGCGAAGCGCGGCGATGTTTGAGAGCAGGATACTAAAGAGTTTTCGCAAGGAAACCGCCGAACCTCTCAGCAAGTCACTCCCGCAATAAGAAACGACGGTTGGCTTTCCTGCCGACGCAGCTACGATACCTACAACCGATCCATATTGACCATGAACGAGATCAGGTGCGACTCTGCGGACTTCTCGACGTAGCTCAAACCATTTAGAGAGAACATCAATAGGAGAGTGACTGGCACCTATATCAAATGTACTTATTCGGACCCCCGCTTGTTTCAAAGAAGCAACCTGGCGATCAACAAAGATGCCAAACCAAGGCGAGCGCTTCTTTGCCTCTACGTAGTTAGTCACCATCAGCACATGGAGAGATTCCTTATCACTCTTGAGGTCCGGCATATCTGGTTCCTACATATCTAAGCTACCCGCTCAAACGTTAGCTTAATCCGATTAAGGCTTACTCCGCATGAATTCTTTGAATGATATCCTTTGACACCACGAACATGCCCCACCCACAGAACTCATTGTCTAGAAAAATTTCTTGGCGATGAGTTACTAGTTGCAATCGCACCGGGTATCTTAGACCGGTCCCCAACCATCCCATCTTTCCAGCCTGCAGCCCTGTAGGCGGCCAGTGTTTCTGAGACAAGCCTCTCTAGCGTGAACTCTCGTATCGCGTGTGCTCGAGCAAATGCCCCCATACTCAAGCATAGTTCATTATCACCAAGTAGGAGAGATACACGCTCTGCAAACATCGCCTCATCGTCCTGAGCTACCACAAATCCAGTTTTGCCATCTTCCACAAGATATGGGATCTCACCCGTTCGCATCGCAACGACAGGAAGCCCGCAGGCCATCGCCTCCATCACAACATTGGGGCACCCTTCACTTTCTGAAGTATGAATCAGAAACTTAGCCCCACTCAAGAAGGCCGCTATATCATGAACTGCCCCTCGAAACTCAACGATCCGAGAAACCTCAAGCTCATCTGCGAGTTTGGCGAGAGCAGGACGCAACGGGCCATCGCCAGCAATCTGAAAACGTATATTCTCACCCAAGACACTTTTCAGGTCTCGAGCCACTCTAAGTAGACGGTCCCAACGCTTGACCCGTGTCAACGATCCGATTGCTCCCACATAACCTCTCTTCTCAGTAACTTCACTCACACACTTGAACAAGTTAAGGTCGAGCGCGTTGCGGACGATGACGATGTGCCTGGACGTAAAGAGACTCAAGGCCCGATTTACCGCATCAGCCGATGGGGTACTGTTAATTATATGATAGGCGGGCCACTTTGCATTTAGAAGCCGTTTGACACCTCCACGTCTGTGCCTGTGTGGAGTATATTCGCTGCGTCGAGAGCCTATCGCCAGTGTTTTGGTCGCCCATGCCGCATAGGCTGCAGCAAAGTTGGTATAGAAATCGTACGCATGAATAACTTCCGGCTTTAGTTGCCCCGTCAACACTCTAAGGGCTTTCAATTTAGACAGAGAAGACCACTCGGGAGGAAATCCGTACAGGGGGATTTTCAGTGTTTGGATGTCTTTATAGTACTTGTCGTTGCGATTGAGGTTCCAGACAACGACGGCAGGACAATATCGGACATGATCCAGATTTGAGAGAAGATAATAGAGCTGTCGCTCCAACCCGCCAAGGCTAAGTTGCCCGACGACATACAGCAATCGACAGGGAGTCGGCATCTGTAACTGGGGATTAATTTGGTCTGCCGATGAGTGAATAACCATCGAACCGCTTGCTTTCCTGGCTCTAGCAATTACAGGATACATTCTTATTGAAGATTAACCCATCCTCAATTGCAGATGTGCACACACTAGAGCTAGTTCAGCAAAGTCTGATTCACAGTAACTCTCCGCTTCTGGATCTGCATACAATAAACTCCAGTAAAGAAAGTATCTATCGTTTTGTTAGAACGAGTCATGCCGAATGAGTCCATTCAATGCACCTCTATGAATAGCTTGAGCTATACTCAACGAGGCGATGATGTACGACTACCCTCAACGGCCGACACAACACCAGTCGGCCATATCCATTTCCGAGCACCAACGAATAGGCCAAGGCCACACGCAAACGATTTCTCATAAAAACCATGCGTTGTCAGCAACCATAGACTAAGTGAGACCAGAATCCCAACCAGCGCGAGTGCAAGCTCATCACGTGCACACTGTAATGGAATTGAACGATAGACATTCCAAACGATTAACAGAAACATCAAGAGTCCAAGGATTCCCCAGTAGATCGTGATCTGAAACAGTGAGTTGTGTGCGCCATATACAACCGCAACACCATTATGTTCTTTACTAAACCCCTTCTCAAATCCCCACTTGTTATGGTAATTCCCCGCACCAACTCCACTCACAACATATTCTGGTAGCCGGTTGAGTGCTCGAGTATAAATCCGCGCACGACCCTCCATTTTCCCGTCTTCCGACTGATCAGTTGAGAACGCCATACGCGACCAAACCGCATCAGGAACGATTGCATAAATACCCAAGCTGAGAATGGCAACGAATACTATGGCCGTTCCGTGTTTCGTCCCGCAAGCATGAAGAATCGACGCAAATGACACGAGGCTAATCACTGCAGCCCCTCTTGACATCGGCAAGAACGCCGCAATGAGGCAAAAGATAGCTATTCCCAGCAGTAAGAAACGCCTTGAACTGCCAACTACAGCCATGGCAAAAGCCACAACTGCTCCTTGAGTGCAGGTGAAGGCTAATGAGTTAATATTGGTTTCCAAGCCACTATCGGCAAATGCTGATTCGCGGACGTTTGTGGCCTCCTGGAAGTTTGCTGTTCCCCCCATTTGCTGTATCGCTCCGTACGAGGTCAAGAAGAGGTACAAAGATACCCACAAGGCAGCCGCAATATATCCGTACAGACCAACTGTCAACGCTAGCCGATCTCTGCATAATACCGCCAGACAAACTGCCCCTCCAATCATCTGTGCGAATCGTGTTATACCGCCATAGTTAGATAGTGGGCTCGAAAACTCCAGAAAAGCGCTGACGCCGATGAACACATAAGCCGCAAAAAAACTGGGATGAAGCCATATTTGACCCAAGACACGAGGGCGACTCACAACGGTATAAGCGGCAAGCGCACCAAAGAGAAGAAAGCTAGCACTCATCCCTGCCACTGGAGGAATATTATTCTGCAGTGGTATGAGGACTACCGTGACAAAAATCAATGCCTGTTCTACCCAACTCGTAGGGAGTCTGGGCGAGGTGTGCTGACCCCCAAAAGGCACCTCACTTACTGGCATTCTTTGGTCCCATCCCACGGATCGCTCAATCATAAGACAACAGACAACTCATGTACCACTATCCGTCGACCGATCACAGTGCTGCGTGACAGAGGTAAATGTCATGCATTCTCGGAGCAGGCTGTCGAGTTTTCTTGAAATGACCGCCCATGAACAACCCTCAATATGCATTGGTTTAGGAACCTGTCCTTGAACCACATCATCAAGGAACGGGGCCATCTTTTGAAGTTCGCTCCCCCTAAAACTCTTCACCAATCCGGTGGAGGCAGTAATCGTGATGGCATCACTTCCCATAGAAGCAATAAGAAGAACAGGCGTTGCCAACCCGATAGCTTCAAATATCTTCCCCGTCACAATTCCTTTGTCCTCAAGTGTTTCCTCTTCAGCCACTGATGTAATCACTATCGCAAGGTTCGCTCCTTTGACAGCCGATAGCGCTTGTTCTCTCGTAACTCTTCCGTGAAGAACAATACGATCCGACAAACCAAACCGATCTGCCTGTTCGCGAACATGTTGATCGTTCGCGCCATAGTAGTGAAAATACCACTCTTTTGCATTTCCACGAGGGGATTCTCTGAAGATCTTCAATGCCGCGAAGAATGGTGAAATAGTGCGTTTGGGAGGGTAGAAGATACCCGTATAGACGAAGGCGCAATGCCCAAAATCGTGCGACCTAACTGCGGCCATCTCATCGACGTCGTACCCATTCGTCACGACATGCAGTTTTAAGCCAATACCAAACCGTTGATTCAACGCATCCCCCCAAGAGGGCGAGACGATCGTGACCGCTGCGCAGTCCTCAAGAAGACTTGCCTCCCTTCGGGCAGCACCCAATTGGTGCTCACGATCGGCATGAGGATTTCCAGTCCAAGGATCGCGATAATCAAGCACATAGGGTCTGCTGAGCCGTTCAGAAAGACGCTTAGCTAAACTAAACGCCGAAAATGGCTGACCAGTTGCAAAAATGAGGTCCACGTCATCAGCAGTCAAATCCGAGCAGGCTCGTTCCGCAGGCCTTATCCAGCCAATATGTTTGTCAATCCCTAAGTTCCTTGAAATGACTCGGCAGAGCCCTCCTGCTAACCTACCAAGGTTCCGATCCCAACACTTTAGATAATTTGGTGCGAGACACCGCCATCGGTGGCCTGTCATGATCCGCTTGATACCCTCATGTTCCAACTCAATCACTTTCTCAGGATCTTCCACATTTCGCAATAAGACTGGATCAGGAACTACCACTGTCACATCCCAGCCAAGTCTGGTAAGATGAATTACAATATTCCAGGCTCTGACACTTCCTGGTGTCTTGGCCGGTGGAAACGGAAACGCAAGAAAGAGCAGCTTCGGGCGTCGCCCGGTAGTAACAATATCGCCGTCGAGTTTGTCAGCCGAAGTTGTGCAGTTCTTTCTTCCCATAACGTTGCTCACCGCCACTTTTCCCCGAGCTTGAGGTCCCAGCTGTCCGGCTGCAACTTTATCCCTCCGGCTGCGGGCGTGAAGGTGAGTTCTCCAAAGTATATTTCTCCATCAATGTTGTATAAATCCACGCGCACAAAATCGAACGGTGCCGACAGTCGTGATGCGACGGACTTCATGTCATCAAAATTCTTGGGCTTTGGCATGTGCGGTCGCAGTGCGTCCTCTCGGTAATACAGATCGAGCAAATTCCATTCCGTGTCAAAGAAGGAGTTGATGTTGTCACGTGCATGATTGCCCACTTGAATCACCTCGGGACGCCCGCCAAAACACCAGAATCGATAGTCCAGAGGACATTCACCGTCTTGATTTGTTAGGAATTCCTCGATCAGCACCCTCGGTTTGATGTGATAATATTGATATTCTCGATTCGCCCAGTAGAAATTTGTTTTCAACCATTTTGCCACTCGGTCCCTTATCTCAGTTCGAACAACCGCTCCGTTGACCACAATAACCTGGTGGCAGGCGTGATTGGACTTGATCACATACTCTGTCGGCAGTGAATCAAACGGGATCTCGTTCGGGTCTTCTCCGTGCCACAAGAGCTTGATCAAATACTGCTCCCCTACCTTGTTTGCTACATAGGCTCTCACCGAATACTTATCCGCCAGGGTTGTAAAATCAGGATGTTGTCCTCGGTTTATGGCTATCATTCTTCCCAACAGCTTTTCGGTAAATCTTCGCGGATTCGACCTATCCAAAGGTTTCCCGTGCAAACGAGCGTATTTTCCCAGAAGAAAGGCCTCACCTTCGGAGCGACGCATCAATCTTCGCTTGACGCTTCGTACCTTGTCCAACACATAGTGCACCCAGGTGCCTCGTAACTTGTCTCGGAGAACGGTGACTCCGGTTGGGCTGACAGAATGGTCCATTCCGAATACCTCCTACCTTAAACCACCCCATCCATGCATTAGAACATCGCCATTGCCATACATCTAGCGTGTTCCCATTTTGAGCGCGGCGAATTGTTCTTCGTAGGGAGAGCCAAGTCTATGACAGATCGAACCGGCTATTTTATGGACTAAGATCCCCCAATCGACCTGTTTCGCGATGCTACGTCGCTTTTCGATCTGATCGATCGAGATGGCGTCTGGTGCCAGACAAGCAGCCAGTGCTTGCGACCACTCCTCCGCTGTATCTGCCAGCTTGATGACGTGCGAAAAGTCCAGCAGCGATCGAATCGCTCTTCCTACCACGGGCTTTCCTCCGGCCAGATATTCATGCAGTTTGAGCGGATAGATGTATTTCGTATAATCGTTCATTTTGTATGGGAGCAAGCAGACGTCCATGTGTTGAGGGTAGGCACAGACAATTTCCGTTGGTTTGTGCCCAAGAAAATGCACGTTCGGCAATTTCGACAGTTCATCCACCAGCGGCGCTTCCGCTTTTAGACTATTTCTTGGCCCAACGAAGACAAAGGACCATTCAACATGGCGCGTGGCCAATCCCAGCAGAAGCTTCAAATCCAGCTGGGCCTTGATGACCCCAACATAGCCGACTCTGGGATGGGGAATCGCTCGTAAGTCAGCCGGCTCCTCCTGTTGCGTCGCAAATGCCTGATAGTTCACACCATTGGGAACAAGGAGTGTATTGGGATTAAAGTGCCCTTTGCGCTCCAGCAACGCCGGAGAATGAATAAACACTTGATCCACCCGCTTGATCAGCCTGATTTCTTGATCAGTCAACGGCAGCTCCGACGGTGAAAATGAATACTCGTCAACGATATGATAACAGCTCAGGTCATATGCATCGCTATTCAAGACAGCGTCGAAGTGTGGACGCCAAAGATAGAAGACAATGGTCCTGCAACCCCGAAGACGAAGTACGGTCGCAGCACGACGACCCCGTTCTACCGCGGTCCAGGAGGCCAGCCAGGCAGGTCGGCCGATTTGAGGCAGCCATCTTTCCGGCTGATGCACAGCAAAACCCTGCGGCAAGTCTTTCGGACGATGGAAGGGGTCTATCGATCTTTTTCCACCAACTCCGATCTCTCTCCAGCCAAGGGCAGGTTCCGCCCAGACAACATGAAAATACTCCGAGAGGCGAGTCAGCACCTGGTGCCGTGACAGCCAGGGCCCGCCCCATGCTTCCGGTACAAACGCGACCACACCGACGTCTGGAAAGAGCGGGGAAGATCGCCCTGTTCGCTCTCCTGCATGCTCAATAGCCTGGTAAATAACTTCAGCCATTTATAACTACTTCGAGCTTAGGTACAAGCTCGATGCCCCTTGCTATTTCAGATGAGTCCGGTGCAGACAAAAGACTACGAGGTGAACCACCCCCTGGTCTTATCTATTCCTGAAATTGAATTCATAGGCGACATTCAGGAATCCTCTCACTAAACCTGTCTCCCTGCATCGAAATGATGCCTATCGCTCACATTGGGTTCTCACAGGTGAGGGAATTTATGTAGGTTCCGCGTCAGATATATCGGTGTGTATCCTGAAAGATGAGAAGGTATAGAGTACCCATACTGTTCCGCTTCGGACGCATTCAAACCTCGGAAATTTCCCTAGCCATCGGAGACATGCTCTAATGCCTGCGCTCAAAGACGAAATCGCAGGTTTGGACTGTGAATCTTTTTTACTAGATGATCGACCGTTTTCTTGGGATTGAACAGGTAATCCATGGCCTTAGAACACACCGCCATGGTCAATCTTGATATGCTCAGCGGGTACCCTATGCTTTTCATTTTTTGCCGGTGAAATGCCCAGAACTCCTTTTCTCTGCACGCGAACACCGAGACGGCCAGGTATTGATAGTACATAGCCAAATAACGTTTTAGACAGGCCTCCAGTTCTGCTGGACTCAACACAGCAGGCCCGAACTTCATCAGTCGATCGATACGATTCGGCGCAAAGGTGTTATACCGCTTCGAAACCGTTACTTCTGATCCCTCTCGTTTTCTGATGTAGGTTAAGACTTGGTGAACAAAGCCAAAATCCCACTTACTCAGGATCTTCAGACATACCTCGGAATCACAGTGAGGATTGGACTCGTCGTAAAATGACTCCGAAGCCCGAACAAGATCGGACCGAAATAAGATCGCCGTCGGAGTTCCAAACACATACAGGTTACCTAACAGCGTTTGTCTGCAGATGTCCCGACCTGGTATCACGCTCTCCCTATACGGTATACCATCCCACTTCACGCTGTTCCCAGCCAATCCGTATGCGCCGACGACGGCAACTGTCGGATGGGCTTCGGCCAATTCAACCATTTTCATGATACATTCAGGAAAAATCCAATCATCTGCATACACGACTTTACAATACTTGCTGCTCACGGAAATTTGGCGCATGGCGATATTGCCGTTCGCATCGCAACCGACGAATTCCTGGTTGTTGTGGATCCGGATCCGTTTGTCTCGCTTGGCATAGGATTCGGCGATTTCAAGGGTCCGGTCGGTGCTACAGTTATTGACAATGCAGTATTCCCAATTTTGATAGGTTTGTGCCAATACGCTTTCTATGCACTCGGCGAGAAACTCTTCACAATTATAAACAGGCGTAAGCACGCTCACGAGAGGTTGCAACTCCGGCTTCATATCTTCACCCTTCTATGAACGATGAAAGAGATACACAGGGCAATGGATCTGCTGGAAGCACAGCGGTTCAGACACTCTCAAGCCACCCTATTATCTATGGTTGAGCAGTGGCCAGTTTGGGCTGGTCGCTCTCAGAATTCAACACAGTACTCCAGTCCAAGCGTGGCCTGACGACGCCTCTGAGTTTTCCCGCAAAGTCGACGCGCGCCGAGTCCCCTTCACCACTATCGACGACAGTAAACGCAACGACTTGTTTTTCGTAGAACTGTTTAATCTTCGGTTCAACAGTCTCAAGGTAGGCACTCACGAACATGGTCCCTTCTGCCAGATAATTTCCCGGGATCCAGGCCGTGCTTTTGTAACGACCCTGCGGCCTGACTTGCCCACGCCACCTTGGATCATATTCAATCGAGTCAATAAGGCACACTCCCTCATCATTCCATAACTCCATGGCAGGCAGGAACTTATAGCCAGGCTTGAGCACTTCATACTCCATCTCGAGCCCAACCGGCCTTCGGATATCAAACGCCTCCTCAGACCGACCATCGCTGGTACAAACTCGCACGGCCCGTAATCTAGCCACTTCGCCTCCAGGGGCCTTGAGCGGGTCCGTCCATTCACGAGAGGATATGGTCCCGAGCTCTGAGTGCAAATAGGCATTCACCACCTCGTGGGAATTCCCGTCTTGACATAGCTTCCCATCCTCCAACAAGATCGCTCGCTGGCACAGCCGCGTGACGGCCGGCATATTGTGACTCACGAAGAAAATCGTGCGCCCTTCCTTGGCTACGCCTTCCATTTTTCCTAGGCACTTCCTCTGGAAGGCAGCATCTCCGACCGCCAACACCTCATCGACAATTAGTATTTCCGGGTTCAAATGAGCTGCCACCGCAAACGCCAATCGCAAGGTCATGCCGCTCGAGTACCGCTTCACCGGCGTGTCGAGAAACTGCTCCACTTCGGCAAAGGCGACGATTTCATCCAACTTGCGAGTGATCTCGGCCCGTTTCATCCCCAGAATGGTCCCATTCAGATAAATATTCTCACGTCCGGTGAGTTCGTTGTGAAAACCTGTCCCGACCTCAAGAAGTGCCGCCACGCGCCCATCCAGCTCTATCCGACCGCTAGTCGGTTCCGTAATACGAGACAGCAGTTTGAGTAACGTGCTCTTCCCCGCACCATTACGGCCTACGATTCCAACCGTTTCACCACGTTTCACATCGAACGAAACGTCCTGCAGGGCCCAAAAGAGGTTTGATTCTACCTCCGGCTTAGAAGGTTCCCCTGATCCACCATTCCTCATCTGCGATATATGCCCGTTCCGGCTCCACAACGATTTCAAGCCCGCCATCAGGTGATCACGCAAGGTATTGTGATGCTTTCGCCTAGCACCGATTCTGTACTGTTTTGAGAGTCCCTCGACACGAATTGCGATATCGCTCATAACGTTTACTTTACACTGATGTTAAACGGTCAGGTTGAGATTAAAAGATACGAACCGCATTAGAAAACGGTCCGACGGGGTCTCGAGGACCATCGTACTCGCCTAGATTATGTCCGCAAATTGACGTTCCATTTTTCTGAAATACACTAGACCCGCAGCGATCACCGCAAATAATACGACAATGCTCTCCATCATCACCACTGGATCCGGAGAGGTTCGTCCCAACAGAGCCCAGCGAAAGCCTTCAACGACCCCTACCATCGGATTGAGACCATACAGCCATTTCCACTGGTCCGGTACGAGACTGACCGGGTACACAATCGGTGTCAAATACATCCAAATCTGTATTACGAAGGGAATGGCGTGGCCGACGTCTCGATACTTCACATGCAGAGCGGACGTAAAAAAACATAACCCCATGGCCGTGAACATCGCCAGAAGAATGAAGGCTGGTAGCGTGATCACCTTCCAGGTAAGCGGAATTCCGGCATAGAACAGCAAGCCGAACAACAGTGTCAAGGACAATGCAAAGTCGACCAACGGCGATACGACCGTGGCGAGGGGAAGCCATAACCTTGGGAAATAAATCTTGCCGACTATCCTACCATTTGCAACCACGCTTTTCCCGCGCGGCTCACGGCTTGAGAAAAATACATCCAAGGGAGTAGGGCGGTGAGCGAAAACACCGGATACCATATGCCGTCAGAGGGCACTTTTGCCATTTTCCCAAAGACCGCAGTAAAGATGAGCATCGCAATCAACGGTTGCAGCACCACCCACGCGATGCCGATCGCAGTCTGTTTATAGCGGACTGTGATGTCTCGCCAGATCAGAACGTACCCCAACTCGCGATATTCCCAGAGCTCAGACCAGTTCATATCGAACCGGCTGCTCCGTTTCTCAATAATGAGTTTCCGTCTGGATGGGGCGATGGTCGCTTCTGCTTGAGCCTGTGAACTCACGGTCTACTCCCTGTCATCTAGTCCCATGCTTCTATTTCTAGTGAGTCCAATGCGATCGAGAGCGTCAGCCCTACTTGATGACGCGAGAGTTGGTATTGCAGTTCCGGCCGATCTACATCGATGTTCCTGAATTGATACAAGATCTGGGCGATAATGGTTCTCGTCACCTTATAGCTGAGACCTGACGAGGCAGTAAGAAAACTAAACGAACTATCCGTGTTGGGGAACAGTTCGTTTAAGGCATATCCGACACTCCCTTTGACGCTAAGTCGCTCATAGACCCTGTGGCTGATTCCCACCCGTGCAAGGTTACTGATCATTGCCCCCCCTTGCAAAAACCCGATGGGCCTACCTGCCCGTGAAAGAGTGAGAGCGAGGACAGTGTCTCGTTCGACTTTCGTGCGAGCCTCAAAAGAACCCGAGGGAAATGTCCGTCCGACTGGTTCGGCAAACGTGAGGCCTCCCCGAACAGTGAAACCCCACTCCTGCAATTGCTTGGTATAATCCCCTTCCAACGATATCAGATTCGTACTAACCGTCCTGCCGCCACCAGCAGAACGAGTCTGTGTAAAGAAGGTCTGCCGATATATGGCTGCGATGCTGTCGTTTCTCGTCAGTTGATATCGAGGTCCTCCGAACCACGTGTGCGTGATCGTATTGAACAAATTGCTCTCTAGGACGTCCTGCCCTCCCTGAATTCTACCGAAATGCCTGATTCCGAACGTATAGCCTCCTTCAAGAATGAGATCTCGAGACACAGGATACTTCCCCTCGATCCCCGTCGTATTGATGAATTGGTTGGACCGAAATGAGTTGACGCCTCGAAAGAAAATGTCGTCCTCTTGCAACGCAGCCCTTACCCCACCAAGAACTGCAGGAGGGTCGGGGCTATATCGTAATGATTCGATGACGCGCAAACTTGCTCCTCTGACATACTGATCAACCCATCGATCCAGATTGATGGAACCGCTGATGTTCGTCGCGAAAAAATTGCGAGTTGTATTCTCCACATAAGCATTGAACGTTCCTATCGCCGTGAGAGACGCATCAAAATCGCGACTCTCGTGTAGCACCTGTGCCCCTCCACCTACGATCGTCAGAAAATCATAGAGCTGTAAACCCGGACCTAGCAGGGCGGCCGGCCTATTCCAGATATTGGAATCGTATCGTCCTGTGAGGGTCGCCAAGGGGACAATCTTTGTTTCCGCATCGACCGCCGCTGGTTGCACGGCTCCGAAAATAAGTCCGGCCAGAAAGGTGACCCAACACAATCTTTTAAAATCAGCGCACCTACAGGTCCACACTAGAGTCACCCAATCCCTTCCCAATAAGGCAAGCACACGGAAGACAATCGGCCCCACACCGATCGAACCAACCCGCCGCCTGCCTGAATATTTGAGAAACTAGATCCACCGGTATATCAAACGCTCTGCGCAGCCATGACTCGTTCATCACGGTACGACGAGCGTATCTCCGGAGGTCAAGACAATGTTCCCTGGTTCACCGCGACCGCGGACGAGGTCATCATACCGCAGAGGAATGTGGATCTCTTGACGCTTGTGGCCCGGGCTTTCGATCACTCGCACAACCTGCAATCTATTCTTACTCGCATAGTTTGTAAATCCTCCGGCCATGGAAATAGCCTGGAGCACCGTCACGTAAGACTTGAGCTGATATTTACCAGGTTTCGCGACTTCCCCCAAGACAAACACCGCATAGCTGTTGAGCTCCTTGACATTCACAGATACCGAGGGATTCTGGATATAGCCTTTGAGTCGCTCGGTGATCTGCGCAGCCAACGCTTCAGCTGTGAGCCCTGCCGCCTGAACATCTCCAATAATAGGCATTGATACGTACCCGTCCGGTCGTATCAAGGTGACGCGGGAGAGATCCGGGTTCTTCCACACATTGATCTCTATTTGGTCTTCAGAGCCGAGAAGAAATTCAGTCGGAACGTCGGACGCCTTGTACTCTCTCGACGTCACCGGCCCCATGCACCCCGCTTGAACAATGGCGATGCCTAGTACCAGCCCAAGGGTCACTGTCTTTTTCATCGACAAGGTAAGCATTCTCGCAGAGAGTACCCTGTTTTTCACTGCACTCCTTTCCGGTATCCCCTACCGACCAGGGAAGACCACCATCGACTCGCTTGGCACAACAAGCGTATCCCCAGGCTTGAGCTCAAAATTGTCACCGATCCCGCTCCGGAGCACGATATCGTCATAACTTGCCGTAAACCGTTTCATACCTGGAGCTGTTTCAATAAATCGAAAAATGACGATTTGATTTCGTGCGGCCGTCTCCTTAAAGCCTCCCGCGATGGTGATGCCTTGCAAGAGCGTCGTTTTGCTCTTCAGTGGATACTTCCCCGGATTCGCAACCTCGCCGAGCAAAAAGATATTTGAGCTGTTGACTTGATTCAAGCTGATCGCGACGACGGGGTTTTGAACATATTCTTTTAACTTGACGGTCATTTCATCAGCCAGCTGCGTAGGCGTTTTCCCCACCGCCACGATGTCTCGAATGATCGGCATGGAGATCCTTCCATCAGGACGGACTTGCAGCTGTTTTGAGAGATCCGGATTCCTCCACACAGTAATATCCAACACGTCCTCGGCCCCGATAATGTATTCGTTGCTGACCGCGTTTGACAGCTTCTCGACCAATGGTACGGTCCCCGCTGGCTCCTTACTCACCTGTGCCGCCACTTTTTCCCCTTGATTTGCCGCCACCATAGGAATTGCACTCAGATCATCAGTCGGTTTACCTGGCACTAGAGGGAGACGCGTTTCACACACCCCATAGCTCCAATTGATCCCCAGGGACATTACAAGACCGATTGTGCACAGGGTGCATTTCATAGTGTTGACTCCTTCTCTAGTCGTGGCACCCACGCTACTCATTTACCACACTACTCAACTTTCTATTTTGAATCAACATGGGATCTATTTCAGGCTTCTTGTCGAGCGATCTGCGGGCGATCTTTTCCCCCTTGCCCCGTCCCCACCGCTACCTCGCTGATTTCACCGAGGGAAGAATCGTCAAGTTCACCTCTGGGTGGGGGCTGGTTCCCCGAACTGCTTCAAAATAGCGTTGTTGAATCGCACCAAGTATCGGTGATTTCTCGGATAATGGTAGTCCCTCAATCGATGAGGCTACGGTAATTTCGCATAGTGTTCCACAAAGACCGATCTCATCTGCAATCAACAATTCTGTTCGATCGATGGGTCGTCGGACGAACTTGATGTGCATTGATTGAGCCAACAATTCCACGATATCGAGCGTAATGCTTTCGAGTGCTCCCTCTGTAGCCGGTGGGGTAAAAACGGTCTCGTCCCGCACCATCAGCAAGCACGAACCAGTCGCCTCAGCCACGCGACCGGATTGGTTCAACAATACCATATCCTCATAGCCTAACGGCCTTCCTTCGATTCTTGCCAGACGGGAAACCTGGTAATTGCTACCCGTCTTGATGCGGGCAGGTAAAGCGACATCGCTGCTACGCCTCCAGGTACTCATCCCAAGTCGTATCGCCGACGGCAGCTTTTTCTCCTGGTGATAGGCCGTGACGACAAGATCCGATACGGTATTTTCTCCCCAATGTCCGTCTGTCACAAAAAGCGTCGTACGGGCCCACATATCTTTTTCTGGAGCGGCTAATGCTCCGACCAATTGATCGATCGCTCCAAGATACTCCTCGAAACTGAGCTCAAACGGAATATGAAGTAGGCGAGCAGAGCGCTTCAGTCGCTCATAGTGCTGCCGCACCATGACGATTTTGAATTGTCCATCCGTCTGCCAGTACCCCTTAAGTCCTTCAAACACGTTTAGCCCACGTATCGACGCTTCACATCCGATGTGCAGCGTCGCTTCGTTCCAGGGAACGAGCCTCCTATTCATGAATGCGAATGTGGGCCTCTGCAATTGTGCCACGTTTTCCTCCTCTAGTTTTTCTCTCCAAGAGCATCAGCAAACCGCACCCCAATGTAAAACACGGGACACGCTTGAGAGGCGCCGATAGGTCAAAACGCCAACCTCTCGCTAGGTGTCTACGCTTCGAGTAACGGCACACTCGCGCAAAAGTCCCACCCGCTCCAATTCAATCGCGGCCGCATGAAGATGACGGAATGGAATGTCCGCACGCTCGGCAATATCGAGCAAGGTCGCACTTCCATCCGACCCATTTAGTGTCCATAGCATGGCCAACTCCCTGGACTGTTTCTCCTGGTGCCCTGCCACGGCCCGATACAAACCCCGACGCCCAAGCTGCGGTTCGCACTTCGGGTTCTGATTGACGTACATCCGATTCTCCTCCAACAATTGGAGCGTTTCTAGGCATCGGTCATACGACTCAATCAACGATTCAGCCTTCACAAAATCCAGGTTGTCCGCAGACGAGTGGTATTCCGGATATTCGCCATGCGGAGTCCGCATGAAACACCCGATGGGTAGGTTAAAAGCCGGAGAACAATACTGGCGCTCGTCATACCCATACGGGAAAAAATCTATGATGGTAGATGGCCTTTCAGAATGCTTTAACACATGTGCCATCGCCCGATCGATCTCCGCATCACCTCGACGGCTCTTCTTATACGTGATATGTCCGCCATCGCCCACTCCTGTCAGGACTAATCCGTGCTTAACACGAGATATTCGCTCTTCATTCTGCGCCAGCCACGTAATCGACCCAATTGTCCCTGGAATAAAGAGAAAGCGATATGAATATCGTCTTTGGCAAGCAGCCATCGTTTCCGCAAGCTTCACTGCCACTGTGATACCGGACAAATTGTCGTTACATAGCGAGGGATGGCATACATGACATGAGATGAGAATCTCATCAGGAAGCTCACCTTGTAAATACACCTCGCCATATGTGAGCGAGCCAGGCTGAAGATACGAATCGATGACGACCTCATACTCGCCATCAGGCAATCGTTCCAAATCTGCGTGTCGAAGGCAAAATCCCCAGTTCTCTTTGTAGTAGGATGTTCGATATGGAATCCACTCTGGATGGTCGGGCAGCGTGAATAAATGAGGCTTCAGCTCCGTCAGGGACATCTTTTTTCTCACCGGTGTGCTGTAGCTCATCAGATGTAAATTGTGTTCTTTAAAGTCAATGACTCTCTTTCCTTCCTTGTTCAGGACGTAGGCATCCGATACGTTCCACTCCAAGGGAACCGTCCAATCAAACACATTCGTTCCACTGGAAACCTCTCGCATTTCAAGCGGGATGCACTTTTGGATCAAGCGAAGAGTTTCTCTGACCCCTTCACCCGTGATGCTTCGACATATCGGGTAGAGCGCAGCCATCAGATCATGCATCGTTCGCTCCAATTCTCTCCGTTCTAAAACAGTCTCAGAAGTTAGTGAAAGTCATATCTGGATGGAACATCTACGGTAAATGCTGGCCATGCTCGATCCTTCTCCGACATGACCAGAATGGGTTCAGGCCAGACGATCTGGAACGCGGGATCATCCCATCGAAATCCTCGAGCACTAGCAGGATTATGAAACTCCGACATATGGTATGACACTTCGCTATTGTCTGCGAGCGTGAGAAACCCATGGGCAAACTGTTTTGGGATATAGATTGTCCTATGATTGTCCGCCGACAGGGTAACGCCCACATGCTGACGATACGTCGGTGAGTGCGGTCGTAAGTCCACGATCACATCGTAAATCGCACCCATCGTACACCGGACCAATTTGATTTCTTCGCTCGGGAACGCTTGGTAATGCATCCCCCGGAACGTGCCTCTTCGCCTGTTCACAGAAATGCTCGATTGCACCCAGGTTCCCTCAAGTCCGTTAGCTTCAAACTCCTCCTGGCACCATGTCCTCGCAAACAATCCGCGCTCGTCTCGTATCGGCTCCAGGTCGATGAGAAAGGCCCCCTTCAGCGAGGTTTCGGCGAATATCATGTGTACACTTTGACTTCGGGTATCGGGACGACGAACTTTCCGCCCCACTCGCGAATATGGCTCATTTGCTCCATAATCTCCTCCCGGATATTCCACGGTAAAATCAGTAAATAATCCGGCTGTGCTTCTCGAATCCGTTCGGGACCATAGATTGGAATGCGCACACCAGGGAGAAAGTGTCCTTGCTTGTGCGGGCTGCGATCGACGGTGCAATTGATAAGATCCGTCCGCACACCACAGTAGTTCAGCAGCGTGTTCCCTTTCGCCGGCGCCCCGTAACCGACAACCTGCTTTCCCTCCTGCTTCGCAGAGATCAAGAATGACAGAAGTTTTCGTTTCGTTGCCTCAACCTGAGGACCAAACGAGAGATAATGGTCGAAACGTCCGAACCCTAACGCCTCTTCTCGGGATTTCAACTCCTTCGCACGCTGTCCGATTGGCTTCGAGGCATCGTCCTGATGCGCCGCATAGATACGTAGTGACCCACCATGTGTTGACAACTCCTCCACGTCAAATAGTTTCATCCCATGTCGAGCGAAAACCTGCTCAACCGCCAGGAACGAAAAATAGGAGAAATGCTCGTGATAAATCGTGTCGAATTGATTCTGTTCCATCAACTGAAGCAGATGCGGAAATTCCATCGTGATCAATCCACGAGTCTTCAACAAAAGCTTGAGGCCTCCGACAAAATCATTGAGATCAGGGACATGAGCCAACACATTGTTCCCGATGATCAGATCCGCTGCCCATCCTTCTGCAACGATATCACGCGCTGCTTTCTCCCCAAAGAACGCCACTTTGGTAGTAATTCCATTGGTTTTCGCCACTTCGGCCACGTTCGCCGCGGGCTCGACTCCAAGAGCCGGAATACCCCGAGCCACAAAGTTCTGCAACAGATATCCATCGTTGCTGGCGATCTCAACTACTCTGGAGTCTCGCCCCAACGAGAAGCGTTCGACGATCATGTCGACATACAGCTTCGCATGAGCCAGCCATGAGTCCGAAAAAGAGGAGAAGTATGCATAGTCTGAAAAAATATCGTGTGGGGTCGAGAACTCTTCCAGTTGCACCAGAAGGCACTGTCCACAGACGTACACGTGCAGAGGATAGAACGGTTCCATGCGATTGCGTTGCTCAGACTTGATATAGGAGTTTGCCAACGGAGACATGCCGAGATCAACGAAGGTTTGTTCAAGCGTTGAACCACATGACCGACAGCGCGACCGTCCCATGTACATGCCGTCTTTTCTCATCATTAATCTCCAACGTCCCGATTTCGTTCCAATATGACCACCGGCGCCCCTTTTACAAACCCGTCCGGTCTTCCCATACAAGACTATTTGTCAGTTGCCCGCTTTCCCGCAACCTTTTCAAGGTGACAAGCCGTATATATTCACCTGTCCGAAATTCGGGATCATTAAATTTCATGGCCGTGAGCCCAGTGCGAAGATCCTGCACGGCGGACTCAAGATCTACCTCAGGCAGAAAACCTTGGGCCAGCTTCGAGAACTTGTCAAAACTCACCCGATAGGACCGTTTATCTGGCTGCGCATCTTTATTGATCGACACCGCGACATCCGGAACAACTTTGGCCACTGCCTGGGCCAGATCCCTGACCTGATAGTTCCACCCATCACTTCCCACATTGATCGTCAGATAGGCCCCTCCATCCCGATGGTCGCGCTGTACGGCCCAATCAATCGCGCGAGCCATGTCCTTGACGTGAATCAACGGACGCCACGGTG
Source organism: Nitrospira sp. (assembly GCA_016715825.1). Taxonomy (NCBI): domain Bacteria; kingdom Pseudomonadati; phylum Nitrospirota; class Nitrospiria; order Nitrospirales; family Nitrospiraceae; genus Nitrospira; species Nitrospira sp. Next base: position 22,258 of record JADJXO010000013.1, read on the forward strand.
TCCCATCGCTCAAGATATTGATACGTTTCGACACGATGGCGCTCGCCACGAAATCGTTCAGGACAAGGTCCAATCGCAACCGGTCACTCATCCCGCACGCCGTGGAGAACCGAAGACAAGTGGTCGTGAAGGTCTCTGAGGCAAGTTCGGCAAGGTCTTGCTCGGTTTTCACCTTCGATTTCGCATACGCGGTGAGCGGATTCAGCATGTCCTCTTCACGTCGTGCCCCGCCCTCGGCAAATCCGTATACGCTACAGCTAGATGCAAACACGAATTTGGAAGCCCCTGCCCGCTTAGCCTTTCGAGCCAACTCGATGCTGGCCTTGTAATTGATATCGATCGTGACATCCTCGAAGCTTGCCCCCATGGGATCATTGGAGATCGCACAGAGGTGGACCACCGCATCGACGCCACGCAGAACTTCATCAGGCACGGATCGGATATCCCCGAAAAATTGCACATCGGCTCGGCTCTCAGGGAAGTGCGAGGCACCCGTCAGGCAATGCGCAAAAAACCCTGCGTCGTATCCGACTAACTCTGCAGCCCGATGTGAATGCCGCAGGTGGCGCAACACCACCGGCCCGACATACCCCATATTCCCTGTGATGAGAACCTTCATGATGGCTCCTTTAGCTCAAGATATCCTTGATTCGCTAGCACCCATAGCCGGAGAATGTAATCCTAGAGTTAAAGCCTCGCGATATCCCGTACAGCCTATGCATTGATCATTTATTACTCCTCGGCACGAAATCCATTTCAAGCTTCCGATTTCTGACATCGACAAGTTTGGCTCGACTTCCAGGTTTCCGCCACAGTGAGTTGACCGCCCAAGAATGGATTCTTCAAATCCGGAACAGGATTGATGCTCATTCGAATCGACCCGAACGGCTCACTCGAATAAAAGTACAATCTCTTGGATTAGGAGAATCCTATGCCGGTCGGTAAATCCATAGTCGAGGGCAATACCCTCCGCCTAGAGTCCAAATGCGTTAACGACATAGCCGGCGTGATACGCGCTTTGGGCCGTCGTTACACACCTAATGGATGATCGAAGATATCGGACCCCGCAATGCATTGGAACACCTTCGACGACTGCATCGTTCTTCATTGCCTCCAACATTAACATAAAGATTGCCCGTTGGAATTGCTGGCGAAGACAACGCGCGCGCAGGTGCACGCGCGCGCAGGTGCACGGCCTTTCCTGAGAAGCTCATTGGATCCAGCATTATCGGGCTTATCCTTTCCCACTACCAATTTCCCGCCATTTGTCGACAGAAGAAATGATTCTCCTGTTGCAATACTTAGGTCAGTAGACGGTTTCCACTCCATGCGAACTTTACCTTGAGACTACCGGAGGAATAACAGAACCTGCGCACGAGATACCGCTCTTGCGGGCACCTGCAGACATGCCGCATTCTACTGCTTTTCAACGAGGAGTTACGGAGGCGTTACGACACGTCCGTCGAGGTCCTCTCTCAATATTTACCCCAATTTACACCACCGCCGGTGGTGACAAAACCTGAGACGATAGCACCACTACCACACTTTCCATGGCGCCTTTCCTGACTGCCAGAGATCCTCTAAATAGACTTTTTCCTTCAAAGTATCCATACAGGACCAAAATCGCTCATGCCGATAGCCCGTCAGTTGATTTTCTTTCGTAAGTCGTTCGAGCGGCTCTTTCTCCCACACCGTTTCATCACCTTTGATATATTCAAGAGTCTTACGATCGAGGACATAGAACCCTCCGTTGATCCAGCCTTCATCGCCATGAGGTTTTTCACGAAAAGCGACAATGCGATCATGATCGAACTCCAGCCGTCCAAACCTCGCAGGAGGCAAAACCGTTGTCACCGTAGCCAATCTACCCTGTGACTCATGGAACTTGATCGTAGCCTTGATGTCCACATCTGAGACCCCGTCTCCGTATGTAAACAAGAAGGTCTTATCGTGCTCAAGCCATTTCTTGAGCTGCTTAAGACGGCCCCCTGTCTGAGTATGTAGACCGGTATCCACGAGATGGACCGTCCAATCTTCATGCTGTTTCCCATCATGAATTGTCGTCTTCCCGCTTCCAAGATCGACCGAAATATCTTTATTGAAGGCGTAAAAGTTAAGGAAGTATTCCTTAATCATTTCTCCCTTGTAACCGAGGGCAATAATGAACTCCTTCACGCCCTGGGCTGCATAGATCTTCATGATATGCCACAGAATCGGCTTCCCTCCGATTTCGACCATGGGTTTAGGCCGCAGTGAGGTCTCTTCGGATAGCCGAGTTCCCATTCCTCCTGCAAGAATTACTGCTTTCATGCCGCTTTCTCCCACCTCAGGTCAAAATATCTGACAGAAGCTACTCTTTCAATACCATCGGCTATCTAATGTAGGGCGAGCCGCTAAATATTCGAGAAAACTTGGCTCATGCTGCTAAGTACGGGACAAGCTGGTCAATGTCTACCACAGCTCTCGCCTGGAGGGCGAGAGCATGGAGAAGAACCATAGCTCTTTGGCGCCCTGGCAATTCGCGCATGAAAACGGCTTCAAGCCCTGCTAGCGGCCCCTCTTTGATCTGAACAGGCTGACCACTATTTAATTTTAGTTCCTTCGCTTCATCAATGGCATAAACGCTCGAGTCTGTGATTCTACTTCTAATGGCATCGATTACCGCAGGACTAACCTCCACCGGACCTGAGCCGAACTCCACTATTTTTTGGACTCCCCTAGCATAAGTCACCATACGATAGTGTTCTGACATATTGATTCTAACGAACAAGTATCCAGGAAAGAGAGGCGTAACGACCATTCTTGATTTGCGGCGGATAATCTTTCGTTCTTGTAACAACGGCAAGAAACATCCCACACCTAAGCGGCCAATATTTAGCGAAGCTTGCTTTTCCTGGTTTGGCTTCGTACAAACTACATACCAATGCATCTCGCAGCTACTCAATTTTCCTGAGATGGCATCGTACATGCTAGAGCTCCTCATTATATAATATAACGGAGTGAAACGCTCTCACAGGCTACCGCCATCCTGGTACATACCAGGTTCTCCTCTTGAAAAATTTCATACTCACTTAACCAAGAGACTATATCTATACAGCGTCATTGTCTCGGCTACGACAATGCTGTCTCCACACTCGGACTGACGCTTAGGAGATACTCTGGCGTGGAGTTTGCTTCTCTTCGTAAGGCCTGATACCCATGACGAGTATCTCATCTTTGGATACGCGCTTAATCCTAAGAGGCTTCATGATTCTCAGCGCCACCTGCTTTTCAGTTTTATAAGTACCCCTTCAACTTTACATTCTCCGTTTGATACTGACTTGATATTAAAAATAATAGGACTCAGGAAGGTCTCACCAATCAGCGAATGGTATATTGGTTAGGTATAAAATTCATTGAATCCTTCTACACCTATTGCGAACCAACATCGGCGCGGAAATAAAGTAGATACCTATAACATTACAAAATCAAAACATGAACCTCAGACCGACGAAGTGCATTACATTACCATTTGACTTTCCGAACGGCAGTCTTCTGATCCACCGAACCTCTGCAAGCGTTGGTGTCTCAGCAATTGCTACAGGTGTTGGCACGTGGATTTTCAGCACCTGCTCGATGGCTGGGGTCTGATCCATCAGGATCAACATACCACCGCTACTAATATTCAGTGACAATGCTCTCCCGCCCTTTGCCCTACAACTATTACCACCCTGCTCGGAAGATATCATTTCATACGGGATCGGCCTCAGTAGCGCCACCCGTTCATTGTGATTTTTATGACTATCCCCTATTGCCCATTCCCAATCCGTTGACGTCACGTCGATCCTCCTAACATAAAATAGCTTTGCATTTTCCATGGTTCATCTGGTTCGATTGCCACATAAGCACAACTCAAACCTACGCTTTGCCAGCTTGGACAACAAATTCAGATTCCGTGGTGAATAATATGAGTCGCTATTGGAATCAACAATACCGATGATGTAGGACGCTCTCTCAAAGGTATTATGTTGACTCCCTCGAAAGGGTTAGGTACTATCACGGTATCCTATGAGAAAAGATCCTGGTTGTCCTGATTCAAGTTGCTGATCGATATTCACTCCTGATTCTGCAGCAAGATTATGGGGTAGGCTTAGATATGACCGACTTGCCTAAAGGTATCGACCAAACGGATGCGCTTGCTGATCAGAGAGCAGGGTCGGGTATTGTAGTGCTTTCAGCGTCCATGCAACTTCTGCATATGAATCGGCAAGCTGCAGAGCTTGCGAAGAAGATCAACGCTGCCGAGCATGGCGGTAACACTGCGGTCTCAGCACGAGGAGTTCTCCCAACAGCTATGACTGAACTCTGCGCAGAAATCATCAAGGCCCTTCATATACGAACAGAGGCCAAAGATTGGGAACAATTCGAACTCAAACGCGTAACGGGCGATCCTAATCAGCCAATCCTCCTAAGAGGGTTCGGCTTGCCCGATCGAGGAGGCGTTCAGTACGCCAGGTTGGTAGTTACGATGGAAGAGTTGGGGCGAAAACAAAACTTGAACACGGAACATGCGCGAGAACGGTTCCAGTTAACAAATCGTGAGCAGTCTGTCGTTGAACATTTAGCGAAAGGGTGGACTAATAAAGAGATTGCTAATGCCCTCCAAATCACAGAACAAACCGTAAAGGAACACATCAAACATATCATGCGAAAAACCAACGCCACAACTCGAACAGGGATTCTTGTCCAAATCTTTAACTCGTAGTCCTTAACACAAACACGCTTTCCTACCACACTTCTCCACTTACGCTGACTGTGTCAATAACACGACAGTGAGTCACGATTACCACATTTTTCAAGCAGTAAGCTGATCAGTATATCAATTTTTTTCTTTTAATTTGTGCAGATACATATCTGGCCCATTACTTGCTTTAATACGCCCTCATATTAGGGAGATCGTGATGATAAAACCTACAGTTAATGCCAGAGAATGTCTCGTACACGGGCTACTTGGTGTGGGAATGGCAATACTTGTCGCTGGTTGTACGAGCGGCCTCTCAACCCAAGTTACGGAATCAGCTAATAGTGGGTTTATGTCATTGTGGAACACCTATGCCGATTGCAGGTCAACTTCAGATTTTGGCCAAGCGGTCTCAGACTTGGAACAGCTTCGTTCAGCCAGTGGGGAGGGCCCGGTGGCTCATGAAGGATTCGTCCTTCCTCTGCCCACCCGTCTTGAACGCTTAGTGTCCAATCCAGCCAGTCGGGTCGCTGTTGATGTCGAGGCTATGGTTTCTGCCTGTGCTCTACACGCTGGAGAGCTTGCCCTGGATCAAGGAGATATCGATAGTGCGCGTGACTTCTTTGTTTCGGTTATCACCTTGCACAAAGAAGAAAATTCTTATTACGTGCTAAAGGCCAAGACTCTACTTGGGAAACTTGGCCATGGGGTTAATGTTTCATTTAACACTCACTAGGAGGTTGTCCGGATAGTCATGAAGATCATCTTGATGAATTCCTAGGCGATCAAAATACTGATCATACCGTACGACAAATACCCCCAGCGGGTGTGAGGTTTCCGTAACCGATACAAGCTCCTCTTCGACCGTTATCTCGATCTTCGTCTCCATCACTAAAATTGAGAATCGCATGACCTCTCGGCAAGGATTTTGTGTCGTTTGGCTTCGGTATCTAGGCTATACCAATGTCACACGATGCCTCAACGCAGACAGCTCCATTGCCAATACTGTAACAATATCGGCCAGGCCACCGGTCTTTGCATACGGAACAGCTTCTGAGGTTGCCATCACGATATGCCGCCTCTTCCGCCTTACGATTTCTTTGGACTATCAAGTGATAGTGAGTCCGGGTAGAATTTTAATCGGAAGAACTAGGGCTTGAACGTTTCATCAAGCCTGGTCTTAAACCGGTCTTCATAGGACCAGGCCTTAGCAAGAGCGTGTAACTCCTCAGGCTTGAGTTTTTCCTTGTAGACAAGACGCTCATCGAGAAATACCAGCAGCCATCCACGATCGGGATAGGCGAAATAGACACCTTCGCCAGCATGGACACCAGCTTTCCACCCCTTTGGCGCTTCTCCATGAGCTACACGCGACTGAGGAATTACGCTGAAATCAGGCATCACAAAAAAGTAGGAGAATTCATTATGATAGAGAGGAGGAGTGCCCCACGTGCTGACGACCGCTTCCGTCGTGATTTGATCCAGCACCAGGTTCTCAGCCTGCACGAAACGCTGTTGCTCCTCCAACGTGGGCATACCTGTACATCCGACGAAGAGCACGAGCACCAAGGAACCACAGAGTCTCAACCTCTTTCTCCAGCTGATATCTATAGTTCCCATGCCGTATATCCTCACATAAGCCGTTTGGATTTTGCTTCCACCGGTTTAATCGGTTGACAGACATCGCACTGGCACAGCGTCCTCAGCAAATCATAGGAATAAATACCCGTATCATGGCCGTCACTCCACTTAAATTGGAATGCATACCGGCCGACCGGCTGAATGTCCTGAAGCATGATCAAGAGCGGGACATCTTCAGGTGTCAGACGGCGTGCTCCGGTCCATTCATCGACACAAGCAGCACAGGGGCAACGCTGGCGCAAATAGCGAACCGGGTAAATCCCCTGGTGCCCGTCACTCCACCGAATCCCCAGGACTCCTTTGTCGTGCCATTCCATATCTCGCGGCTCTACTGCGTGAACGGTCATACTTCCCTCTTCGATTATCCTCTCAAGCTCATCCCGGCAAGGCAACGGACAAAAAGTTCACAGGTGGCAGCCGTTTACCAACTACGACCGTCATGTACCCCTCAATCGCCTCCTCAACCTCACGCCTCACCTGCCCCGTAGCCCGCAACCGAGTGAGGATAGCAGGTGTTAGCCGAATGGCTTGTTGAAGAAACGATAGGCCTCCTCGAGAAAGCGCGACACATCGCACACGTTGGTGTGCCGCACAGATCTGACATACAAGCCCTCCAGCACTAGGTGAAAATTGAGGCTCGCCGACCAGATAGCTCTTCCCACAGGTGGCACAACGCTCAGTCTGAGGTCGAAACCCAGTTAATCCCAGCAACCGTATTTGAAAGAGCAAGGCCGTAAAGGAAGGGTCATCGCTTTTCTGAAGCGATACGAGCCCCTGCTCCAGCGTATCAAAGAGAGGAGGGTCCGGATCTCCATCTGGAGTAATAGCCGAAACGACGTTGACCATTCGTGCTGCTGAATCCATTAAGCGAAGATCCTCTCGCAAGCCCTGCGAGGACCTGACAAGGTCGACATGTGAGATTCTGAACAGTGAGTCGCCATTCTTTACAAACAGATTCAAACGACACAGGCTGAATGGTTCAAGGGCAGCGCCGAAGCGGCTCTTCTGACGGCGGGCACCACGAGCGACCCCTCGTATCTTTCCCATGTTCTTGGAATAGCATGTAACGATCCTGTCGGCATCTCCCCACCTTTGACTCTTCAAGATGATCGCCGTCGTTTTTACGAGAGCCACACTGGTTCCCCTACGCTCCAATACGGAAACAGCCTGACCACGTGCATGCCGTCTTTACCGGAGATGCTCCAAGAAAAGTGTGGCCAAGGTTAGATAGATCGTAATTCCGGTAATATCATTGGCCGTCGTGACAAAAGGGCCGGCCGCTATTGCAGGATCGACCCCCATCCGTTTCAAGGCAATCGGCATAATCGTCGCCATACTCGTCGATACCAAAAAGGCAATGATCAGGGACGTTCCGACAACCATACCCAAAAAGCCTTGCTGCAAGACCCACCCAACCAGCGTCAAGGTGACTCCGCAAGCCAGACCCATGACCAAACCAATCTTCGCTTCACGAAAGAAGACCGGCCACACATGGCTAAGTTCAACCGTACCGGTGGCCAACCCCCGAATAATCAGAGTCGAGGACTGCAAGCCAACATTGCCACCCATCGCGGCAATGACAGGAATAAAACTCACGATCGCCACAACTTCCTGGATCGTATACCGGAAATACCAGAGAATGGCGCCGGACAAGAGGCTGCCGATGAGATTCGTGAAAAGCCATGGAAGTCGGAGCTTCGCGGAGCCAAAACTCGACGGCTTCGACGTCGGATCCTCTTCGATCGCGCCGGCCATCTTCAACATATCCTCAGTCGCTTCTTCCCGAATAACGTCGACGACGTCGTCGACGGTAATGATGCCCACGAGCTTGCTGTCCCGCTCGACGACGGGAATGGCCAGCAAGTTATAGCTGGCGACTTGGCGGGCCACCTCCTCTTGGTCCATATCGATCGCAACGCTCATGACCTCACGGGTCATAATATTCTTGAGCGGTGTCGTCGGAGGAACCGTGAGAAGCTGCCGGAGCGAAAGGACACCGACTAGATGATCATCCTTATCCGTCACATAGATATAGAAGACCATTTCCGCATCGGTCGCCTGTTGCAACCGGCGAATAGCTTCCTGCGCCGTCGTATCCTCCGCCAAGGAAAAAAATTCCGTGGTCATGATGGCGCCGGCCGTATCTTTCGGATATTTAAGGATGTCGGCGACTTCGGTCGAATCCTCAGCCTTCATCAAAGCGAGGATTTCATTACTACGGTCTTCTGGGAGAAACCCAAGGATATACGCCACATCGTCAGGGCCAAGATCCTTCAATAACCACGCGATATCAGAATGGAGCAGATCGGCAACCACCTGCTGAATGCTTTCACCGTCGAGCTCACTCAACACTTGGCCCCGCTTACCTTCGCCTCGAACCAGCTCAAAGACCTCTCGCTTTTCCTTGGGCGATGAGAGATGCGTGACGGCTTTTGCGATATCAGCGGGGTGCATGCGCCCCAACATCCTGGAAAGATTCGTGATCGCTCCCCGGCGCAACAACTTCTGGACCGATTGAATCACAATGTCTGACTTCGTCTGCCCACGATCAGACTGATCACGCAAGACTTCCCGCAACACATCGCGCTCAGACACGCGAGTGCGTTGTTCCGGCGTGCGTGGCTGTATCGGTTGTTCCGTCGGCTGCATACTCCCTTAATACCCCAACTGCACCAGCGTCTGTTCATTCTCGCGCCAGGATTTTCGGACTTTCACCCACAACTCAAGAAACACTTTCATGCCGAATACTCGCTCCATATCGATTCGTGCCTGAGTCCCGATCGCCTTCAGTCGCTCTCCTTGTTTTCCGATCAAGATTCCCTTCTGCGTTTCACGCTCCACCAGGATCGAAGCTTGTATCTTGGCCAGCTTCCCCTCCTCAACAAACGAGTCGATCTCGACGGCTACGGCATGCGGAACCTCTTCCTCAGTTTCTTGCAACACCTTCTCCCGAATCATTTCAGCTGCCAGCGTCCTCATGGTCTGGTCGGTCACGACATCGTCGTCATACGCACCGTCTCCCGAAGGAAGATAGGGCACGGTGACAGCAAGTAACCGATCAATATTGTCATCTTTCATTGCCGAAACCGGCACAACCTCAGTCCAGGCGTAGAGCTTGCCGTAACGATCGAGAACCGGAAGCAGCTTGTGCCGATTCACGAGATCAACTTTTGTCACGACTAGGATCACCGGCTTGGACCGTTTGGCCAGAGCCTCTTTCATATACTTGATGGCCGCCATATCTCCTGGCCCCGGCAGACTTGTCGCTTCCATGAGCATGTAGAGGAGATCGGCCTCCTCCAATGTCTCGACGGTGGTTCGCACCATCCGCCGGTTGAGCAAGTGCTCCGGCTTATGCAGACCCGGCGTATCCAGAAAGGCGATTTGTGCCCCCTCAACATGCACGAGCCCCATAATTCTGGTCCTCGTGGTTTGAGGCTTACTCGAGACGATCGATATTTTCTCACCCAACAAATGATTGAGCAGGGTCGACTTCCCCACATTGGACCGTCCAATGATGGCAACTGTTCCGAACTTCATGGTTTAGGATAAGCTCCCGATTTCTTTTCTGAACCTGGCACGAGCTGATACACTGTCTCACCCTTCCGCACATACCCCAATTGCTCCCGAGCCAGCTGCTCAATCTTAGCCGGGTCATGCTGCAAACGGTGGATATCGCTTTGCAGCTCGACGTTTTCTCTACGCAAGGTCGAAAGCTCTTGCTCCAAACCCCTAGCCTGTTCGCGCATAGATAGGTACCGCGTGAGGCCCATTTCTCCTGAAAACAACGCCACCAACAGCCAGACGCAACCGGCAACACCGCCCACCTGAACGATGGTGAGGACACGACGCTGCCACTCCAGCCATTGACGGCCACGATTCCGCTTGATAGTCATCTGGTGATCCACCGATTGAGCAGCAACTACGCTCTGACAGGTACGGCCTCTCGCCCCCGATACAGAGAGGTTGTTCCTAGCTCTTCTTCGATTCGAAGCAACTGGTTATACTTTGCCACACGATCCGTTCGAGATAACGATCCAGTCTTAATCAATCCGCTGTTCGTCGCGACCGCGATGTCCGCGATCGTCGTATCCTCTGTTTCACCAGACCGGTGTGAAATGATCGCCGTGTACCCGGACCGTTTGGCAAGTTCGATGGCGTCCAAGGTTTCAGTCAGTGTCCCGATCTGATTGAGCTTAATCAGAATCGAGTTTCCGATTCCTTCCTTGATGCCTTTGGAAAAAATCTCTACGTTAGTCACAAAGATGTCGTCACCGACCAGCTGTACCCGCTTGCCCAACTTTTCGGTGAGCATCTTCCATCCCTTCCAATCCAGTTCGCTTAACCCATCCTCAATCGAGAGGATCGGATAGCGATCCAGTAACGCACTGTAGTAACTGATCATTTCATCCGACGAACGCTCTGAGTTTTCCTCTGCTTCAAGGACATACCGCCCCTTGTCATAAAACTCGCTTGCTGCGCAGTCCAATGCGAGTGCGATATCACGACCTGGCTTGTAGCCGACCTCCTCGATCGCCTGAGAGATCAAACTCAGCGCCTCTTCATTGGACTGGAGATCCGGGGCAAATCCACCCTCATCTCCTACGGCCGTGTTGAGCCCTTTCTTCTTTAAGAGTGCCTTCAACGAGTGAAAGACTTCGGTCGCCATGCGGAGAGCATCGCTAAATCGACTCGCCCCCACGGGCATGATCATGAACTCTTGGAGATCCAACCGATTGTCGGCATGGGCTCCGCCATTGATGATGTTCATCAGCGGGACCGGAAGTACTCGCGCGTTGGTCCCACCTAAGTAGCGATACAGCGGCTGCCCTGTTTCATTCGCCGAAGCCTTTGCCACAGCCAACGATACCCCTAAAATTGCATTTGCTCCCAGCTTCCCCTTTGTCTTCGTTCCATCCAGCGCAATCATGGCCCGATCGATGCCGGCTTGATCAAACGCTTCTTTTCCCAACAGTTTCGGTGCAATGACCTTGCTGATATTGGCCACCGCCTTAGAGACGCCCTTTCCCATCCAACGCTTCTTATCACCGTCACGGAGTTCAATCGCTTCCTTTTCACCAGTTGAAGCACCGGACGGCACTGCAGCTCGCCCCTTCGCGCCGCTTTCAAGCGTGACCTCCGCTTCAATGGTTGGATTACCCCGCGAATCGATGATTTGTCTGCCTCGAATTTCTCTGATTACGCTCATACCTCTTCTCCCCCTGCATTCATTTGGCTACGCATCCAACCCAGTGCTTTCGTCTACGAGCTTCTTCCTGAGCAACTCATTCACCTTCCCTGGATTCGCCTTCCCTCCGCTCGCCTTCATCACCTGCCCTACCAGAAAACCAAGAACTTGGTGTTTCCCTTCCTTGAACTGGGCGACTTGTGCCGGACTCTTTGCCAACACTTCGTCGATCACCTTCCCCAGTGCCCCTTCGTCGGAAACCTGCGTCAGGCCTTTCTCTTGCACAATCTGCTCCGGCGACATTTCACTTGTATAGAGTTCCGGAAATAGGTCCCGGGCAACTTTTAAACTGATCGTACCCTTGTCTACCAGTTGTAGGAGATCGACAAGTCGTTCAGGGCTCACAGGCGAAGCGGCAATATCTGTCCCAGAGTTATTCAACTCTCTCGTCAGCTCCCCCATCACCCAGTTGCTCACGGTTTTGGGCTGATTGAACTGCGACACGCACGTTTCAAAATAGTCCGCCATCGCCCTCGAGGCCGTCAACACCCCTCCATCGTACTCCGGGAGTCCATACTGCTCGACGAATCGGCGCATGCGTACAACCGGCAATTCCGGCAACGATGATCGACACCCATCAACCCATGCCGGTTCCAACTTCAGCGGTACGAGATCTGGGTCCGGAAAATACCGATAGTCATGGGCTTCTTCCTTGGATCGCATGACCGCAGTTTCACCCCGCTCGATATTCCATAACCTGGTTTCCTGGTAGATTTTCCCACCACCACGTAAGACCTTGGTCTGCCGTTTGATCTCATACTCCACGGCATCCTTCACATACTTGAACGAGTTGATGTTCTTCAGCTCGACTTTTGTGCCAAACTCTTTTTGTCCAACCGGACGGAGCGAGACGTTGGGCTCGCACCGAAAATTTCCCTCTTCCATATTGCCGTCACAGACCTCAAGGTACATCAAGATGTCCCTCAGACCTTTGAGATACGAGACCACCTCGTCAGCCGACCGCATATCGGGTTCTGTCACGATCTCCAACAATGGGGTGCCGGCACGATTCAAATCCACTCGGCTCCCTCCAGCACCCGTCTCATGGACATTTTTCCCGGCATCCTCCTCGAGATGGGCCCGGCGGATGCGAACGCGTTTAGTCCCTTCGGCACCAGTAATTTCAATCCAACCATGTTGGCAGATGGGGGACTCGTACTGGGAGATTTGGTACCCCTTCGGCAAATCAGGATAGAAGTAGTTCTTCCTGGCGAACTGGTTGTTCGCGGTAATCGTGCAGTTCAACGCCAGCCCTGCTCGAACCGCCATTTCCACTGCCATTCGATTGATAACCGGTAGACTCCCAGGTAAACCGAGACACACCGGGCATGTCTGACTGTTGGCTGATAAGCCGAACGTCGTCGCACACCCACAGAACATTTTTGACTTAGTCCGCAGCTGTGCATGCACTTCGACCCCGATTACCGTTTCGTAGGTCACCCTCGTTCTGCTCCTTCATCCTGGGCATGTCCCCGCTCCCGCCTCATCGCCTCTCGCCCGGCATCGAATGCCTCCCGAAGGACTGATCGTTTCGTCTCAACAAAGTCTTTGCCCTGATCGACAACGTCTTCAAACGCCTCACCGGCTCGACCCGCGAGGTCACGAAGATCATGCTCTGCACGGCGCGCATACCTCCGAAGCTGATCACGTGATTCATCCCCGGACTGCGGGGCCAACAGCAATGCAGCCACCGCACCCATCGCCGCCCCGCTTAGAAATGCCAATAACACTGCCGCTGATGTTCCTCGATCATCCGCCATTATGAGTCCCTCCTTCATGTTTCATGCGTTCACGCACGACGTGAGTTGCCGCCTTGAAACCAGCCACCATGCTCGCGACATTGTTGAGCAGCGTCCCGCTCGATCCACGAACGACATTATGAACCTGTTGGACCGATTCACCGACCTCGCCCACTGCATGCAGGAGAACTGCGGCATGGTCGATTCCATCACGAGCCTGATTCGTCACCTCGTTCAAGTTCTGGGTCATCGACCGGAGTTCCGCCACGAGACCCGGCACTTCGACGTTCAACTTTGCAAGCAGCTGTTCGGACTCAGCGACGGTTTTCCGGACTTGCATCAACACCGGCACCAAACACCCGACCAGTACGGCAAAAGCCACGGCCACGAGCAGCACGGCGATCTCAACAGTGGTCATAGTTGGCATTCCTCCTGCTCTCTTCTTTCTTCAGTGCCATTCTTGCGTATCCTCACTCGCTCCGTTTCCTACCGTATTGTAGGCTTCTTCTGATACCATTGTGCCTATTGTTCATAGGCATGTGCCGCCCGGAGCACAGTCTCTTCCTCAAAGGCCCGCCCGATCAGTTGTAACCCGATCGGCAGTCCTGCTCTACTGAACCCGCAGGGTAGTGAAATTGCCGGCAGCCCTGCTAAATTGACGGAAATTGTGAAAATATCAGAGAGATACATCTGCAATGGATCTTCGCTCTTTTCTCCCAGCTTGAATGCCGGCGTTGGTGCTGTCGGGGTGACGATGACATCGACTTCCTTGAACGCGGCTTCAAAATCCTGACAGACTAACGTTCGGACGGCTTGGGCCTTCCCATAGTACGCATCGTAATACCCGGCACTGAGCACATAGGTTCCCAGCATAATCCGCCGCTTCACTTCCGGCCCAAACCCCTCCTGCCTCGTCTTGATGTACAGATCGAGCAGGTCTTTGGTTTCCTTCGCACGAAACCCGAATTTGACGCCGTCGAAACGGGCAAGATTGGAGCTGGCTTCCGCCGTCGCCACCACGTAGTAGACCGCCACAGCAGCATCAGTCCTTGGCAACCGAATCTCCTTCACCTCTGCACCAAGGTGGCTCAACTCCTCGATCGCAGACCGGACCGCACGATCGACCTCCGGATCAAGCCCTTCGGCGAAAAACTCCACCGGCACGCCGACTCTCAGGCGTTTGAGATCCCGTTTCTGCAGCGCCTTCAGATAGTCCGGCACAGGCCGATTAATCGACGTAGAATCTAGTGGATCATGCCCGGCGATGGCTCCAAGCAGGAATGCCGCATCGGATACATTTTTCGTGATCGGTCCGATTTGATCCAATGAGGAGGCAAACGCCACCAACCCATATCGAGACACCCGTCCATAGGTTGGTTTCAATCCTACGACCCCACAGAAAGCTGCAGGCTGTCTAATGGAACCTCCGGTATCCGAACCAAGCGCGGCCACGCATTCCTCTGCCGCAACGGCCGCCGCGGAGCCCCCACTTGATCCACCTGGGACGCACTGGAGATTCCAAGGATTCCGACTAGGACCAAATGCAGAATTTTCCGTCGAGGATCCCATCGCAAACTCATCGAGATTCGTCTTTCCCAATAGCACGTAGTCCTGTGCCCGTAACCTGTTGATGACCGTGGCGTCGTACGGCGGCACAAAGTTCTGCAGCATGCGAGAGCTGCACGTCGTGGGAACTCCGTCCGTGCAAATGTTGTCCTTGACAGCCAAAGGCATCCCGCTGAGCGGCACGGTCCTTCTCCAACCCTTGAGCTTCCGATCTAAGGCCTCAGCTTGTTCAGACGCCGCTTCTCGTGTTTGCGTCACGAAGGCCTTCACCTTCGGCTCTACCTGGCTGATACGAAGAGAATAGGCCCGTACGATCTCCGTCGCCGTGACTTCTCCCGCTGCAAATTTTCGCTGAAGGTCAATGAGGGTTAGTTTATGAAGAGACATGAATCGTTCGCTCTCAACACAGATGGTGAGTGGGGGCAAGACGGACGGTCAAACAACCTTGCCTGGTTCGGTCTATCAGTTCACGGTCACAATTCGGTTTTTCTCATTCACTCTGACGATTTTTGGTGCGTGTTTCTTAATTTCTTCTTCCCCATAATACTCGTAACAGAAGATGATGATTTGGTCTCCCACTGCCGCTTTTCTTGCCGTTGGTCCGTTTAGAATGATCTCTCCCTTTCCTCGTGCCCCGTTGATCGCATACGTCATGAAGCGCTCACCGTTATTCAAATTAGAGCAGACAATCGCTTCGTACGGGAGGATGCCGGCCGCTTCCATCAAATCTTGGTCGATCGTCAAGCTTCCTTCATATTCGAGATGCGCACCCGTGACAGTCGCACGGTGAATTTTTGAACGCAGCATTTGTCGAAACATCGATCCCTCTCGTCATTCGTCAAACTTCGCTTGGCCTTTCGAGGCTTCCATTCGGAAAAACAGTCGTTTGACGGTTAACGCTCCTCTAAAATTTTAGGTACAACGAACCCATCTGCCTCAGATTCCGGCGCATTCGCCAGAGCTTTATCCGAAGGCAGAGACGGGCGTATGACATCTTCGCGAAAAATATTCACTTGCCCCATGACGGTTACGGTCGGCTCGACTCCCGTCGTATCACACTGATTCAACTTGTCGACATGCGTCAGAATCTGACTCAATTGTTGGGCAAAGGTGTCCTTCTCCGCAGACGTCACGGCCAATCGTGCCAATTGCGCCACCTTCTCAACGTCCTGTTGCGTGATCTCCATCGTCGGACTTTCTTACCTCACCTCGCCCCTACTCGACGGTAACACTCTTCGCGAGGTTGCGCGGTTGATCCACATCCGCTCCTCGAAGCACTGCGATATGATAGGCCAAGAGCTGAAGCGGAATCGTAAACAAAATCGGGGAAATCAGTGGATGGGTATCCGGCACAGTGAAGATCGCATCCGCAATCTTGCCCAGCTCTCGCTCCCCCTCGGCTACCAGCGCGATGACCGGCGCATGGCGCGCTTTGACTTCCATCAGATTACTGACCGTCTTGTCGTAGAGCCGATCCCGTGGCACCAACACCACAACCGGCATATCTCTGTCGATCAGCGCGATCGGCCCATGTTTCATTTCTCCAGCCGCATAGCCTTCAGCATGAATATACGAGATTTCTTTCAGCTTCAGTGAACCTTCCAGCGCAATGGGGTAGTTGATGCCACGCCCCAAAAATAGAAAGTTCCGCTTCTTGTAATAGCGCTTGGCGATCGCCACAATCTCCGCCTCTCGCTGGAGCACGCTCTCCACCAATACCGGAAGGCGGACCAACCGGTCCAACCAGGCCTTGCCATCAGCCTCCTTCATCACATTACGAACTCGGGCAAAATGCAAGGCTAATAAATAGAGTGCGGTCAATTGCGCCGTGAAGGCTTTGGTGGACGCGACTCCGATTTCAGGGCCGCAATGGGTGTACAGCACTCCGTCCGACTCACGCGCCAATGTGCTCCCTACCACGTTGACGATGGAGACGACGCGCGCCCCCTTTCCCTTCGCCTCCCGCGCAGCGGCCAAGGTGTCGGCCGTCTCACCGGACTGAGAAATCGTGATGAATAAATCATTCTTCCCAACCAGCGGATCGCGGTACCGAAACTCACTGCCGATGTCGACCTGCACGGGAGTGCGGACCATTTCCTCAAACAAATACTTACCCACCTGCCCCGCATGCCAGGATGTCCCGCAGGCGACGATCCAAATCCGCTCCATCGAAGCGAACTCAGCAGGAGTCAACCCGATATCAGGTAAATCCGCTTCACCGGTTTCATAGGAGTACCGTCCACGCATCGTATCAAGAATCGTCTGAGGTTGTTCGTGAATTTCTTTCAGCATGAAGTGGGGATAGCCGCTCTTCTCTGCCGCCGACGCATCCCACGTGATGGTCGACGACTTGCGCGCAACCGCGTGACCGTCGGCATCGCTGAGGTCTACGCCATACTGAGTCACAACCGCGACATCCCCTTCTTCAAGATAGGTCACGTCTCTTGTATGGGCGAGCATGGCCATGACATCCGATGCAACGTAGGACGCGTCTTTTGTTCGACCGACCACCAGAGGACAACCCGACCGCGCAGCGATCAATGTGCCAGGTTCTCGTTCCGAAATGACGGCCAACGCGTAACTCCCTCGGACATCTTTCGTGGCTAATCGAACCGCCTCGGCCAACGAGCCTCCTCGCTGAAGGTACTTATCGATCAGATGCGCCACGACCTCGGTATCCGTTTCCGACACGAACTTGTATCCATCTTTTTCCAGCTGCTGCTTCAACTGCTGATAGTTCTCAATAATTCCATTGTGAACCAGCACACAGCCTTTCGACCGATGGGGATGGGCATTCTGTTCCGACGGCTTTCCATGCGTTGCCCATCGGGTGTGACCGATACCGACCGTTCCCTTCAACTCGTTGGTCTTGAGCGAATTCTGGAGGTTCACCAGCTTCCCTACACTCCGCCTGACGGCAATCTTCCGGCCCTGCAGAACCGCGACACCCGATGAATCGTACCCGCGGTATTCCAATTTCGACAGACCACCGATCAGGATCGGCACAGCCTCTTGATTCCCAACGTATCCGATGATTCCACACATAGGTCGTCTCTCCGAGATCAGATTGAACGGATAGGCGGACGGGTGGTTCCAACACCCCTCCTACTCACCTTTTCGCTGACTTCGCTCGTCCCTTCTTCGTCCGAGGTACTACCTTCTTAGCTGTCGCCTTCGAGATCTCATCAATACGTGCAGACTTTCCATTCGATGCCCCGATAGCCAGCACGGCACGCCGTTTAGCCACCCATCCGACTCTATTCACTTGCGCCACACGGGCGATCGCCAAGGAATCAGGTGGTACGTCCTGGGTGACTGTCGTTCCCGCCGCCACCACCGATCCCTCTCCGACCGTGACGGGCGCAATGAGCTGCGTATCGCTGCCCAGGAATACATTCTTGCCGATCACCGTTTTATGCTTGCGCATGCCGTCATAGTTACACGTAATGGTACCGGCCCCGATATTGACACCTTCAGCGATCGTGGCATCACCCAAATAACTCAGGTGGTTAGCCTTTGACCCTTCCCCTAATTCAGTCTTCTTCATCTCAACAAAATTGCCCACCTTCGCTTTCCGTCGCACCACGACACCCGGACGGAGATGGACGAATGGCCCGAGATGAGCCTCATCGTCGACATGGGATTCACACAGCACACAATGGTCGAGAATCTCTACGTCATTTCCAATTACACAATCCGAAATACGGACACCGGAACGAATGGTCGTTCCCTCCCCAATCACCGTCTTTCCTTCCAGTGTCACGTTCGGATAGAGCACCGAATCCTTCCCGATGGTCACGCCGGCATCAAGCCATACTGAACGAGGATCTCGCATTGTCACGCCGGCATCAAGCCAGCGCTCGCAAATCTGCTGCCGGACAACCCGTTCGGCAGCCGCCAACTGTTGTCGCGTGTTGACCCCCAAACCTTCATCCGGGTCTTGAAGGGTCACTGCGGCGACACGCCGACCTTGCGCCTCCGCCATGTGCACGATGTCGGTCAAGTAGAACTCCCCCTGTGCATTATCAGGCTCGAGTTTGTCCAGAGCATCGAAAAGAAACTCTCCGGATACGACATACGTGCCCACGTTAATTTCATGTGTGGCTTGCTCATCTGGAGTGGCATCTCGATCTTCGACAATCTTGAGCACATCGGGAGGGGCGACCGAGCCATGAGGGCCATTGGACTCCCGACGAATGACTCGGCCATATCCGGTGGGATCGTCAAGTTTCGCCGTCAGGAGGGTGACCGTCGCATTCTGTGACTGATGAGCCCGCAAGAGCTCGCGTGCAGTCTGTTCCGTTAACAACGGTGTATCACCGTTAAGAATGAGGTACTGCGTCGGCCTTGTGGCTTTCTCATCCACGAACACAGGGCGGCTTTGCATCACGGCATGCCCAGTCCCACGCTGCTTCGCCTGTTCGACAATATGTAGCCGCTCGGCCCCCGGTCTCCCAACCACACCCGCTTCAATGACCTGCTGAACCCGGTCCGCCTGATGCCCGACCACCACCGCAATGCGATGCCCTGCCAGTCGTAATGCCACATCGACCGCATAAAGTACCATCGCCTGCCCCGCGACACGATGGAGAACTTTAGCGTAATTGGAGTTCATCCGCTTGCCCAGACCAGCCGCCATCACAATAACCCCAAGGCCAGGAATAGATTGGGAAGGCTTCTGGTGATTTGTTGCGTGTTTCATGTCACGCTCCCTACGTGAGAATATCTTCGCAAGAACAGGGGGCGACTCAATCAGCCGATCGGCACACCGACATCCGGCTGTTTAATCTGACTCCACTTTGCTTCAGGGTTGAGCGCCGATGCGATGGTGCCAGAGGGCGTATACAGGCCGCCTGAGACGATCAGCTTCATCGCTTCCTCAATGCTGATATCAACGGACGTTACTTCCCGTTCCGGCACGAGCAAAAAATAACCGGACGTCGGATTAGGCGACGTCGGTACATAGACATGGACCAACGCATCTTGCCCCAGCGCCGTGGTTTCGCCCTTCGTCATCCCCGTCACGAATGCGAAGCAATAATGACCGTTCTTAGGGAATTGGATCAAAACCACACGGCGATAGGACCCTCGCTCCGAAAAAGAAAGAATATCCATCATAGACTTGAGAGTAGAATAAATCCCGCGGACGAGAGGCAGCTTGGTAAGCCAATCCTCCCAATGCCCGACAATCTGGCGCCCAATAAAATTCGCCGCAAACAACCCGACAAAAAAGATGAGCAGAATGAGGGTCACGATGCCTAATCCCGGGATGTAGTGGTCCGGGACTAATTCCGCCATGGCATCACCTAAAATGCCATCAAGCGCGGTAAAGAGCGTCTTCAGGATCAGAATCGTACCCCAGATGGGAATGACAACGAGCAGTCCCGTCAGAAAGTACCGTCGTAGAGCGGTCTTAAGCATGAATCACCGACACCCAGCCAATGGGAAGAGATTGGATGTTTCATCTTACAGAGTTCCGGACAGACCTCGCAAGCGTTTTATTGTAATTTTCAATGGGTTAGGAGGTCAGTTCGGCCATGTTTCAAAACGGTATTGGTCTTGCTATTCACAATGGGCTGACATAGGATCGTCGTCATTTTTGAAGGACGCGACGAGGTATTCGTATGCCGAGTGCCGCCCGACAATCACCGGGCATGTTCATTACTCTGGAAGGGGGTGAGGGAAGCGGGAAGACGACACAGGCCCGCAGGCTCTGTGCGTGCCTCACCAACCATGGATACACGGTGCTCCGTACACGCGAACCAGGAGGAACCTTTCTCGCTGAACAAGTTCGCACCATCCTCCTCGACCAGCACAAGGAATCCATCGCTTCGGAAACAGAAGCGTTGCTCATTCTGGCAGCCAGGCGTCAGCATGTCGATCATGTCATCAAGCCTGCCCTCGCACAAGGAAAGACCGTGGTGTGCGATCGATTCTCCGACTCAACGATGGCCTACCAGGGGTACGGGCGTGGGTTGGACCTACGAATCCTCCGCACGATGAATCATTGGGCGACCGGAGGGTTGGTCCCCCATCTCACCTTGCTCTTCGACGTTTCCGTTCCCGTGGGACTGCGGAGAAGGCGAGGCCAAAGCTCCACGCAAAATCGATTGGATCGAGAAGCCGAACGGTTCCACAGGAAGGTCCGCGCAGGATTTCAGACGCTCGCGAAAAAAGAGCATCGGCGGATCAGACTGATTGACGCATCCTCCTCGATTGAATCGGTCGAACGTACAGTCGAAGATCTCGTTACCAACTGGCTAAAAACCCATCGTTTCCCAAAACCACATCGCCCTTAGGATACATGCCCTTCGCTGAGATCATAGGACACGAACACCCCATCAGCATACTCCAGGCAAGTATGCGTAATGGGCGCCTGGCCCATGCCTATCTCTTCCACGGCGAGGCCCGGATCGGAAAGTGGATGACTGCCCTACGGCTAGCCCAGGCCTTGAACTGTGAAGAACCGAGCACCCTGGACAATTCCGACAGCTGTGGCCACTGTCGATCCTGCTTGCAAATCGCGACTCGGACTCACCCTGACTGTTTCGTGATCGAACCGGACCCCGAATCATCAACACCGCAAATCAAAATTGAGCAGGTCCGAGAGATCGAACAGCAATTCATCTATCGACCACTCCTCGGGGAACGGAAGATCTGTCTGATCGACGAAGCCGATCGTTTGACCATCGGTGCAGCCAATGCACTGCTCAAGACTTTGGAAGAACCACCTGGGCATGGACTTTTTATCCTTGTGACCAGCCGACCACATGCACTTCCGATCACCATCCGATCACGCTGTCACGCACTCCGCTTTACCGCCCCGGCCCTGACACAAGTCGAAGCGGCAGTGATACTCACACGTGAGCTTCCGCCGAGTGATGCCCATTTCCTGGCCGTCCTTGCTGATGGACGCATAGGAGAAGCGCTCAAAACCAACGTTGCCGAGGTTCGGACACGACAACACGAATGGCTCACATTGGTGAAGCCACAGTCTTTGGCATCAAGCACGGCTATCCTCTTAGCAGCCGAGAGTCTAGCCAAGTCCGACCGCGGAGAGGAAACGCTCATCTGGCTCACGCGATGGATCCGCGATCTTGCCATCCTCATCATCGGTGGAGACCGAGACCAGATTCTTCATCTCGACCAGCTCGCCGACTTGCAGCACTACGCCCAGCGGGCGGACATCGACCAGCTTGTGACTCTTTTGAGTGACATCGAGCGAACCCGGCAGCAAGCCACGCGGCATCTGAATATGCAGATGGCTCTCGAAACGACCCTTCTTCGTTTGCGTGAAGCGCTCGGCCTCGTCTCAACCGGTGTCTCCGCCTAGAAATCGACGTACTCAACCTGATATCTTGCCCTCGCAATGGCGAAGGACAACAATTTTTACATCACGACGCCGATCTACTATGTGAACGACGTTCCGCATATCGGCCACGCCTACACCACAGTGGCAGCCGACGTGCTGGCTCGTTATTGGCGGCTGCGCGGACGCGAGGTATTCTTTCTCACCGGCCTTGATGAACATGGCCAAAAGGTCCAGCAAGCGGCAACCAAGGCCGGTATCGATCCGCAGACACACTGCGACAAATTGGCACCGCAATTTGAGAACCTCTGGAAGAAGCTGACTATCTCGAATAGTGCCTTTATCCGAACAACAGACCCGCAACACGAATCCGTTGTTCAGCGATACCTAAAACAACTCTATGACCAGAACCTGATCTACAAAGATTCCTATACCGGCTGGTACTGCACATTCGACGAACGGTTCTGGACTGAAAAAGATGTCGAGAACGGAGTCTGTCCCGACTGCAAACGCCCCGTCGAGCAGCTCAGCGAACACAATTACTTCTTCAAGATGGGGCAATACCAAGACCAACTGCTCGACCATATTAAGAAAAACCCATCGTTCATCAGGCCTGAATCACGCCGAAATGAAGTCCTAGGATTTCTGCAAACTCAGAAACTCGGTGACCTTTCGATCTCGAGACCGAAATCGCGACTCTCCTGGGGTATCGAACTACCATTTGATACCAACTATGTGACCTATGTTTGGTTCGACGCGCTCGCGAACTACATCTCTGCCCTCGAGTACAAATTGGCCACTCCATCCGTTGAACAGTATTGGCCTGCTTCCGTCCATCTCGTCGGCAAAGACATTCTCACAACCCATGCTGTCTATTGGTCTGCCATGCTAATGGCACTCAAGCTCCCACTTCCGGAGAAGATCTTTGCCCACGGCTGGTGGACGGTCGACGGCGAGAAGATGTCGAAAAGCCGCGGCAACGTTGTCGATCCGAACAAAATAGTCGACGAATTCGGCGCGGATGCATTTCGATATTTCTTATTGCGCGAAGTGCCGTTTGGCCAAGATGGGGATTTCTCACAGGGCGCCATGATCACCCGCGTCAATAGCGACCTTGCCAATGGGTTGGGTAATCTCCTCAGCCGGACGCTGACGCTGATTGAACGAACCCAGGCAGGACAAGTACCAGCCCCTGAGACAATCGGGCCACTAGAGCAAGAGTTGCAGGGGGCTGCAGTGGGACTCTTGAACGAAACACTCCCGCACTATTTCGAACAGCTGGAGTTCAATCGAGCCCTCGAATCGATTTGGCAAGTTGTCCAGCTGGCGAATCAGTACGTCGACAAGACCGCACCATGGACGTTGGCAAAGACTGATCGCGATGCCGCACAACTCAAAACCGTCCTCTACACCATGGCAGAGACACTCCGCTGCCTCAGCTTGGCAGCCTATCCCATTATCCCCAAGAGCGTGCAATCACTCTGTACCCAACTTGGCCTCTCCGTTGATTTCGCCAACCCGTTACTAAAACACAAGATTGAATGGGGCGGCCTGAAACCAGGCACCACCATCCACAAAGGCCAGTCACTTTTCCCACGTATTGAAAAACAACCAGGAGCGAGACCCGTGACCGAACTATCTGTTCCTTCACAGCCGACGGCTGCTACTCCTACGCCCTCAGCACCCCAAGTACCGTCCGCTACACCACAGATCACCATCGACGAATTCATAAAGATTCAGCTCAAGACGGCAAAGGTACTCTCCGCCGAACGGGTGCCGAAGTCGGAGAAGTTGATTAAGTTGCAGGTCTCCGTCGGCACAGAGCAACGCCAGATCGTCGCCGGAATCGGAAAGAAGTACGAGCTGGATGCGCTGATCGGCAAGACAATCGTGATTGTGGCGAATCTGAGGCCGGCCAAGCTCATGGGTATCGAATCACAGGGGATGGTACTTGCAGCAGGAGACGCTGACGTCCGAGGGCTGCTCACCGTCTTGGAAGAAGTCGATCCAGGCACGAAGGTGAAATGACGCGATTATCCCCCCTCTCACGTACACTCATCCTCTCACTCTTTCAGTTTTCCAGCCTTCTGACTCCAGCCAACAGCCAAATACTTCCCCACATACCCCTCAACGGGCCTCAACCAACGACAGTCGTTGTCCGCGTCGTCGCTCACGGAGCCATGGTGTTGGGACAAGAGGTCGGCGGAGCACGTATCACCATCACCGATGTAGAAACTGGCTCAATTTTAGCAACTGGTTTGCAACAGGGGGAGGCTGGTGATCAGAATCAAGTCATGCGTACTCCTCGCGTGATGGAAGAACCCATCTATAGCTCTCGTCCCTCCGCCGCTTTTACCACCACCTTGCAGCTACAAAAACCGACAGTGGTGGAAATTGCGGCCGAAGGGCCCTTGGCTTACCCCGCCTCATCGCAACGCACCAGCAAGACCCTCCTCTTGGTACCAGGTGAGGACCTCGCCAACGACGGTATTGTCCTCCACCTCTATGGCTATCTCGTCCATATTGAACACCCTACCCCACACAAGCCATTGATTGCCAAAGACGATGTCAAGCTGCGGGTATCGATCAGAACTCTGTCCGGTTCCCTCATCCGTCCCTATGGCGATTGGGACTCCAGGAAGATACGAATTTATGGAGAGGTGTTGATCGGTGACCGAGTCATAGAACGACTGCAGATGTTCTACGATGAGAGGAGTCGAACGTTTGAAGCACCC
Source organism: Nitrospira sp. (assembly GCA_016715825.1). Classification (NCBI taxonomy): domain Bacteria; kingdom Pseudomonadati; phylum Nitrospirota; class Nitrospiria; order Nitrospirales; family Nitrospiraceae; genus Nitrospira; species Nitrospira sp. The sequence goes on from JADJXO010000013.1 coordinate 47,216, forward strand.
TTCTTTGTGCCACCATCAGGAGACGCTCCCGGCAGCCTCACGCTGCGCGTCATCGCAGCCGACCTCTCAACCGGCAATTCAGGAATGGACCAGGCCAACTATCCCGTGTTGAGCGAACGCGTTTCTTCAACGCCGTCGCGGTGAGCAATATCCTCACATTATCATCCTATGTCCTCGATTCAGTGATCGATTCCACCAGGAAACCGATTTATGGAACGGATTTAGCATGACGTCCATAAATGGCTCTCGACAGTGAGTCCAGCTTTATCGACTCTGGTGCATTCTCAGCTGTATCGAGGCACTGTGGCTCATTGGTTATCGTTACTGGTCGACCGGATGGGACGAAACTGAACGGGATACCATCGCGTCCGGACAGTGGATACCCGTTCTCATTTCCTTACGTCTTCATGGAGAGTCCACATGAGCCGACAGGATCCTCACCAGGTCATTCGCACATGATGGGAAAGGACTGTGATGGGGCCACTCTATTTGTCCACAGAAGGAATGCCGGATGCAGAACAGATGTTGCTCTCTATGATTTTCTCATTTGCCAGCGACCGGCTGACACGAGATTGGACCATACGGCAAGGTAGTGACAGCCATGTCGTGATTTACGATTTCACCAATCCTCGGGCTCGGTTAGCTTGGGAACGAAACCGAGCCTCGACACATCCCATTCCTGTGGTACTTTCAGAAGACCCCATCCCGAATCTGCAGTGGGTTCTCCAAAAGCCCCTTCGAACGCAAAGTCTTGTTCCGTTCCTCAACCAGCTATCTGAATGGATGGACAGCCAGGGTATCCAGCAGTCTGAGGCATCGTCTACATCTCCGCCTCAAGATGACACATTCAGCTCGCTGAAGAAACGCCTGGTACAGGTTGTTTCTTCCCGCTTCTCTCAAGGAGGCAATCTCCACGACTTGAAACTCATCATTGTCGGCAATGTGGCCGCAGGAAAATCTACCGCCATACGCACGATCAGTGACATTCGGCCGGTCAATACCGACGTGTCCGCTTCAGACTCGGTCTCGATCTTGAAGCCCAGGACAACGGTAGCAATGGATTATGGTGAGCTGTCCATCGGGGGAGGGAGAACGCTTCGACTGTACGGCACACCCGGCCAACGGCGGTTTGATTTCATGAGCAAGATCCTCTGCCGCGGAGCATTAGGCCTCGTCGTGTTGATCGATAATCGTGTAAAAGCTCCACTGGCTGAGCTAGATTACTACTCGGCTCTATTCTCCGACTTGGTCGATCAATCAGCGATGGTGGTTGGTGTAACCCATCGCGACCAAGCCCCGGAACCCGGATTAGATCGGTATGAATGGCGTCTTAAAGCCTTCCACAAGCCATGGCCGGTATTCTCCGTTGATCCACGAAACAAATCCGATGTCATCACACTACTTGATGCATTAGTCACAATGCTCGAATATCCACAAGGACGAATGTGGGAGGACTTCAGCCATGAGCATTCTCATCGTCGATGACTCATTGATCGATCGAAGCTTGACGGAAGGGATTCTCCACAAGTCCGGATATCCTGATACGATCACCATGGATTCCGCACATGCTGCATACGCGTACTTGGAGCAGGAATCGCGTCATCCGGAGTCGCCCACGGTCGACCTGATTCTCATGGACATCATGATGCCGAGAATCAACGGGCTTGCAGCTTGTCGATCGATCAAGGCTGATCCACGACTGGCGGATATCCCTTTGGTCATGGTGACCGCCAACACGGACGAGGAGAGTCTGCGACAGGCATTTGCCGCAGGTGCAATCGACTACATCAGAAAGCCGATCCTGGCCGTTGAACTGGTTGCGCGCGTCTTCACGATTCTGACGATGCAAACCGAGATGACCATGCGGAAACGCCGGGAGCGGGACCTGGCAGCAGCCATGCAAGAGATCAAAGCGTTGCGCGGCTGTGCGCCCATCTGCGCTTCATGCAAACGCATTCAGGGTCCAGGGGGAAAATGGGAAACCCTTGAAGAGTTTGTGAAGACCCATTCCGATTTCCGCATCGATGACGCACTGTGTCAGTATTGTGTCGAACACTGGCAACACGATCACACAGCAGCCTAGCCGCCACTGTGCGATCTCGACGCTGTCACCTGATTGATCTCCCTACCCACCAAGATAAGCTCCTGACCACACCCTGCGTTGAGATAGTGAACTAGCATACCCTGGTTTTTCCTCCTCTCTCTCCACTCGCCATGCGGACTTCCCAGAATATAAACATTCGGCAAGGCTTGCCGCGTCGCATGGCCCATGCGAAACTGTCAGCCATGACGGCCTTGCCCTCATATTCACATCTCCGATCACGGCTTCAACTTGCCCTCGCCATCAATGCCGTGATCATCACGGCCGAATTTTTCGGAGGTTGGCTGCTTGACAGTATCAGCCTCATGAGCGATGCGAGTCACAATCTCGTCGACCAGGGTTCGCTGTTCCTCGCCCTTTATGCTCATCTCCTGACGGCGCGCCCTGCTTCTGAAACCCGAACCTTCGGCTATCACCGCGCCGGCATCCTTGCCGCATTTCTCAACAGCTTCATCCTGTTGTTAACCGCGGTTGGGATTGCCATCGTCGGCATGAAGCGACTTCTGCACCCGGTTCCTGTCGACGGCACATGGGTTATGGCCGTGGCCGCCGTCAGTTTTGTGGCCAATCTCGGCATCGCCCTGCTGCTCCAGCATGGAGCGAAGGACGATCTGAATATCCGAGGTGCATTCTGGCACATGCTGGGAGACGCCTGGGTGTCGCTCGGAGTCATCATCAGCGGCGGGGCGATTCTCCTCACAGGCTGGACTATTCTGGACCCGCTCATCAGCTTGCTGATCGTCGGGGTCATTCTCCGAGGAGCTTGGCCGATCTTTAAAGAATCGATGGATGTCCTGTTGGAATCGACTCCTCCAGGTATCAGCGTCTCTCACATCGCAACGACCATGGAGTCGATTCCCGGCGTCAAGAACGTACATGATCTCCACATCTGGGCTGTCGAGCCTCGCCTCGTCATGTTGACCAGCCATGTCATGATCGAACCGCATTGCACTCCACTCGAGCTACTGCAACTGATCCAAAACCGGATCACCACAGACTTCGGCATCAAACACATGACCATTCAACTGGAAACCGAATGCAGTGAGACCGACGACATACACTGCGACCTGCGGAAACTGACAGAACAGCACAAGGACGCTCATTCCCTCGTACACCATCACTAGCCTCTTCTGATTTCGATTGGTGATCGCAAAGGACGGAGATAGACACCTTCGGCGGACCGCCGAGGAGTGTCGCCGTCCGACCGATGTGGCACGACAATGTTTCGCAAAAGAGAACCGAGGCAGGGTTCAATTCGAAGCGTTTACTGATGGACAGCGTCTGAGGAAGGATTACCAGAACCGGAAAGGACCGGAGTCTAAATGCACGAACCTCGAACGCTTATAAAAGCCAACCCCTCCGTATCGTAATTCCAATGCTGCCTGACGAAGCTGCTTCGGGTGCACACCTTCGATCATCAGATCAATAGCCTGCCCCTGCATATGGAGGCTGTTTCTGGCAGCATGCCCACCTTTCCGCACGAGGATGGCATTGTATTCGGGAGACCGGAAACCTGAAATAAAATGGATGTCCCTTTTAGTCCCAAGTTGTTTCTGCACCAAATTCACATGCTCCAACACACGGACGTCGATAGCCCCGACCTCGCCCGAGTGATGACAGCGCATCAGATAATTCACATCGTCCAGCGCCTCAAGGTCGTAGTTACCCGCCTCGTCGCGATAGGTCACGTCCAACCATTCGTCCGTCCACGCATTCACCAATGTCAGCCGTCCCTCGGGAAGCTCACGTGCCTGAACCGGCGGTGGACCAATGAACCGTCCGCTGAGCAGCAAGCTTCCTACCACAGACGCCTGCAGAAATGCGCGGCGAGTCCAGACCCATTTGGACCTATCGGCACTATTCACAGGAACACTCCTTACTTGGGTGGAGAAAGTTCACCACGGTGGGTGGTGTCGGTCTGACGCTTGTAACAAAAAAACAATTATGGGGTCAACCCAAAATTCTTTCTTCCATCCGGCGTTCACAGCCCCCGTCGCATTCCCAAAAGATGTCGAGACGGCTTCCGTTGCCTGGACTCAAGACAAAAAAGACTCCGAGGTACTACGTCATGGATGGAGCTGATCGGCCCCATCCTGCATTCATCGTTTGTACGTACCACTAGATATCCTTTATTGCTAGACAGTATCGAGCCCCATCGGTATGATCAACGCGTATCCTTAGAAGAACTATGGCAACTATTCTAGTCATTGATGATGAACCATCCATCCGAGGACTTCTCAAAGAGGTCCTAGAAAAGGCGGGGCACCGCGTGCTTCAGGCTGAGGATGGGCGCAAAGGATTGACGCTCTATCAGCAGGAACCGGTCGATCTTGTCATCATGGATTTGTTGATGCCTGAGACCGACGGCCTGGAAGCCACCCTGCAGCTCACCCGGGAATATCTCGACGCCAAAGTGATTGCGATTACAGGCGCTCAAGGCGACCAGAACTTCTTGGATGTCGCCAAACTCTTCGGCGCTCGACGCGCGTTTGAAAAGCCGTTCGACATCAACAAGCTGCTTGAAGCAGTAGAAGAAGAACTCGCTGCTTAGACACCTGGAAGTCGTTCACTCCCCTGTCTCAGCCTATTCATCGACGCCAGCTTAGGCCAGATTGTATCCGCTGAAACATCCTGCCGTGACTCTCGGCGGCCGACTTGATACCAACACCGATCCCGGATGTGATCCAGGATATATTGGCTCGATCACGCTCTCTGTGCGATGATCGTACATGGACCGTAATTCACCACAAAGGATCGCACTCTTCACAGGACTAAAACAAGACAAGCGCATACTGATCTGGTTTGGGATTTTCGTCCTCGCGCTCGCACCCATGTTCCCTGTGAGTAATTTCGTCGGACACGCGCACTGGGAGCACGTCCGGTGGATTCCCTTTCAGGGTTTCTCCTGGTCCAAAAACATGCTCAAGGACATTATCACCAACACCCTGTGGTTCATGCCGTTCGGGTACCTGCTCCACAACCAACTGAATTGGAATTCACGCTCTCGTTGGACTATTGCTGCAATTATCACCATCGCAGGCGGCGTCTCACTTTCCAACGAACTCTTCCAAGTCTTCTGCCACAGTCGCTACCCATCGATGACGGATGTCGCGTGTAATGTGGCTGGCGCGGGTCTTGGTAGCTACTGTGCCGTGAAATGGCCGTATGAGAAGTGCTACGGAGCCGTGAGCAGCTATTTCACGAGCCGTTCAGAGCTCTCCTAACCGTTCGATCAACTCCAACCACTGGACACATCGGAAATCTGGTTCGTTCAGGAGCGCCTCTCTCCCGTTCCCGGTCTTGTGTTCAGTGTTTTTCGAGCCAGCCCCCGCATCATGGTTGGGTCAGCATACCCCACCTCACTCAGCGCATCCATGAGGTGAATCCCTTTTGACGCCACCAATTCCTTCGCCTTTGCAGAGTTCTTCACACTGAATCGTGCAACAGCCGGCTGACTATTCACGATCTGGCACGCCAACAGCTCTCCGTTGACATCGAGGGTACCACCCTGTTCGATCAACATCTTGGCCTGCGTGACTGTGATGCCATGGAGCTCAGCGAACTCCTGTAACCCTCCGGTTTCGACCAGCCGGCCATCCGGCATGATACAAAGTCGTTTAAAATGCGGGGACCAGTCCTTGCGAAAATCGATGTACTTGATGTCGCCACCCTTGGCGACGGCGTGATCTAACGTCCGATAGTCCAACCCCAAATTCTTCTGCTCAAGCTTAGCCTTCAGCTCACCGGGCAATGTTTTGCGAAAGACCTCCAGCGCGGCATCAAGAAAAGGAACGACTTTGGTTCGTACCACTTGTTCAGCCTCTGCAAATTGTATGAGATCTAACGTCCATGTTTGTTTAGGCGCTTGGCCGGAGGAATCCATCCAGCAAGCAAACAATCCCCGAGTGAGCAGCCCTCCGACCTCTGGATACACATACGTCCCACCCTCGGTCAGCAACGCCGTCATCGTCTCGAGCGGCACCTCATAACTTTCTGAAAGAATCTTGGCGTGGGCCGGGAGATCCTCCGGCTCCGTCATCGCACAGACCGTCACATTCCCTGGAGCATCAAACTCAGAATAATCTTCGACGATGTTGTAGAGCACCGTTCGCTTGGGCTTGTCGTTCTTCTTTTTAATCTTAAACATACGCGCAATCCGTCGTTCGTATCCCGTCGCAGGAAACGTTCAGCCAAAAACCTCTTCCGCTTCATGCTTCATGAAGGGCGCTTCACGTGGTGATACGGCGGCAACAGTTGCAGTCTTTGATCTTCGACCGGTCCGCCGATCGTGAAATGATAGAGCGATTGAAGAGCGCTATTCGTAATACCAACGATTTCGTGGACTGGATCGTCGAAGAAACAACCGATCCCCGTTGCTCGAACCCGCGCTTCCTCGGCCTCCAAGTACAACACCTGTCCGAGCAAGCCCGCTTCCCAAAACATGCGTGGATACCACCAAGCACCTTGTTCCCGCAAGGTGCCCTCAAACTCAGCCAACATCCCGAGCGAAAACGCACTGTCACCGGCAATGTCTTGATGGCAACTCACCTGTGCCGCTATTTTTCTCGCATCGCCTTCGAGCAGCCAATAGAGGGGAAGCCCTTCCGGGCAACCAGGTGCGATCGTCCAATTGAGTTCTGGATTCATGGCCTGCTGAACGAACGCAACTTTCTTATAATTTCGCACAAAGCAGTACAACCCGGGCGTCAACCCATCCACACGGTGAACGAAAATCAGGAGATGAATCGCTGGATCATAGGGCCAGACATCCCACGGCATCGGACGTTCCGGCTGTGGCAGGTCGGCTCGTGGCATGACCCGCTCCATCATGTGAAAAAAGGTGGCTGCAGAAATTGATGTCTTGCCGTCAAACGCCACAGCGCTTCGGCGCTGGCGAATAATCTGGCCGGCCGATGGGCCGGCATCGATTGTCGCTCGTGAAGCGTGAAGCGTATCGGGTTCAGAAAAGGCCTGTGGGGGAAGGAAAATCATTCCTGTATCAGCCTGTCGTTTCCATGAAGCCTCGGCCGCCGCATCGATGATGTTCCAATGCACGCCATGCTCCTGACTTAATTGATTCGCCTTCCCATGCCAGGTTCCGCAGGCCAATTCTTTGACAATGGCCGAATCAATGAACAACGGCATCTTTGAATATTCGCGCTTCACGAACGACGCTTCACACTTCACGTTGTCAGATGGCCAGACCACCGCCAAACAGTCCGGATGCTCCAACTCAGCTTCTCCAAAGTCTTCCTTGCGATCGGTCCCAAGTAACATCGCCACCGTGTCTTGATCCACTCCATCCAACAACGCCATGTTCCAACCCAGCGTGGCGGCTGCGAATCGAGATGATCCGATTGCATGACCGACATCGTGGTTGCAGTAGCGAAACGCTCGCTCACCATATTTCCAGGCTTCGCGCCAATGAACCGAGGTGAGTCCGAAGAGAAAGGCCCCAGGAGGAAATGGAGCCAGCAAATGAGCAACTGCTTCTTCTGAAAACTCGGCACGCAATTCCAACCCATGTTCTTTCGGCGCATAATGATAGAGACCTGTTGCCAGGTTGAGTCCATCGATCTTTGGCACAACAATGTAGCCTTCCGTCGGATGGAGATTGCCGGACGACGGATTACTCCTGAGTGCCCATTCCGATTCACCCGCCTTCTTCCAGGCTGATAAGGCAAGGGCGAATTCGAAGAAACGGGACAACGTGCTCAAGCTGACAGGCTGACAGGGAACGGCTCCTCGTTCATAAATCTCGTCGTAAGCGGGGGTCAGCGGCGCTTCATCCAACTTGAGTAGTGGAAGTGGGAAAAGCTCAGCTCCCTCAAACCGCCGAAACGGATCAGGTTGATTCGCCCAATCAAGATACCCCAGTGAACGGGCATAACGATTGAAATGATGCTTGGTCCTCATATGGTAGTGGATGACTTTGTCAACCGGATCGATGGAAGCTGTTTGAGCAGGGACATCTGAGGCTGGTGTTTTGTTTTCCATAACAAGAGCCGCAGTCTACAGATCAGCGGAGAGGAAAGTAAATGCGGTGAATACGGTAACTATTGTTTAAATTCGAGCAACTAGATACTGTCTGCCTATGGCCTCAACGACCTCCAGCAAGAAACGATTCATAGACATTCACGTAAGCGGCTGCGTACGAAAACATCAAAAACTGCCTCGCAAGCTTCTTTTGGGCTCGACAGTGCGTGATGCGATAAAGAAAGCTGGTGGGTTCCGAAAAGAGCCATATCCTCCATCAGGAATTATTTCTATTAGGAGCAAGAGACTACGAGACGGGAAGTACTACTGCAGGAGGAGATTCAACTATAAAAGATGGCCCAAACTTCTCTCTTTGACGCTAATGGAGGGAGACATGGTAGTTGTACAGTACGATGTTTCACTCGGCGGGAATCGGGTCATTCCTACTGGATTATTTATTTGATGGAAGTCGCTCGATTGCCTTGTTGGGATTATATTAAACAGCTTATGCGCTTTGACCCCACCCTTGCCGCGCAAGAAGCCAAAGCCACATTACGTACCAGTAAAAGAAGCCTTGGGCGAAACCTGCTCAACTGATGTACAATTTGACCTATTGATGGAGGCACCCCATGAGTGAAGTCGAGCAACTTGAACAGCGGGTTTCTAATCTTCGTCCCAAAGATTTGGCGCAATTCCGGGCGTGGTTCCTGGAGTTCGATGCCCACATGTGGGACGAGCAAATCGAGGCTGATCTCAAAGCCGGCAAGCTGGACGCACTAATTGCCGAAGGCCGTGCTGAATTCAAGCGAGGCAACTCCCAGACTTTGTGAAACATTACGCCTCGTCACGGTTCTGGACCGCATACCATGCTCTTCCTCAAGATGCTCGCGCCTTGGCAGATAAGAACTTCGCGCTCCTAAAAGAAAATTCTCGGCATCCTTCTCTACACCTATAAACGCATCGGCGAATTGTGGTCGGTACGAGTCGGCGACCACTATCGAGCCCTAGGCTTGGACGCTCCGGATGGGATACAGTGGATCTGGATCGGAACCCATGCCGACTACGACAAGATGCTTGACCGAAGTTGATACCTCTTATGCGCTTTGATCCTGCCCTTGCTGCTCAAGAAGCGTTTTACCAAGCTGAGGCTGAACTCGGCTCGGACTGGGACCACGCCGTTGAGCTCGAAGAAACATTTTCTTCCAATGCCGGTGCGACCGCGCGTGAAGCCTACGAAGGTCTGCTTGCCCTTGCCCAACAGTATCCCAACGCCCATTCCTTCCAGGCTTTCTGCATCTACATTACCTGGCAGCAGGTGACGGAGGAGACGATCGCACGGCACTTTGAGACAGGCCTGAAGCTGTGTGAGGCCTATCTCGTGAATCGTGAAGCGCGAACCGAGCGAGATGTTGGACAGATCGAAGAGCTGTACGGATCTTTTCGGGCTGGGTTAGGCCTGGAAGAACAAGATGAGCTACAGATTGAATTTAAGCGTGACACGCCAAAGGGCGGCGACTGACCCAAGCCATATCTCGTGATGCGTCGTTCGTCTCTCGCTCATGAGTTCCAAGTTTCACGTTCAACGTTTCAAGTTGTGCAGAAACCCAAAATCTCAAACATGAAACTTGAAACCGCTGACCGATACGCTTCACGCTCGCCTCGCTGAGGCGAAGCGGGCTTCACGGACAACAAATCCCATGTCGGACGACGATAAACATCGGGCCAGGATTTTTCTTCATCGCGGAGACCTCGTTCAGGCCCGCGCTGCCTGGGAAGCGGCGGTGGCCGATGATCGAACAGTCGTCAATCAGCATGCGCTTTCGGCTTCCCTTGGAAACCTCGGCAATACCTACGCGCTCATGAATGAGTTTTCCCGTGCGGAAGACTGCTATCGAGAAGTGCTCCAGATCCAACGGACTGAGCACAACCTCACGGCCGTAGCCCACACCCTGGTCAACCTCGGCAATCTTCATATCGCGTCCGATCATCCCGAAAAAGCGCATCCCTACTATCTTGAAGCCATGGATCTTTTGCGCCAGCTCCAAGACAACCGAGGACTCGGGATTCTTTACAATAACCTCGCACTTCAAGAGGCCCGAGACGGCCAATGGGACCAGGCTGTGGCATCATTTAAACAGGCCCTCGATCATCATCGCACGGTGGGCAACGAAGAAGGACTGGCCGTCACATATAGCCAACTCGGCAAGTGCTATCTCGATCAAGAAGATCTCCTCAGAGCCGAGCGTTGCCTCAACAACGCCTCTGAACACTACATCAAGCTCGGCAACGAACCGGCTGAAGCCGCAGTCCTCCGCCTCCTCACAACAATCTACGAGACACGTCAGGATTACACTTCTGCGCTACGATGTCTCGAGCGTGTGGTTGCGCTCGATCAGCGCTATGCGTTGCCTGAGTTGCAGGCTGATTCAGACCATCTCTCACACCTCAAGTCCAGCAAATAGCCTGGCCTTCAATTGCCCCCGATCCTTCTCCCACAGGCATTTCCTAGAATCTCCGCGAACTCCTGGACAGAATTTCGTCCTCTGCTACGCTTTGAAGCATCGCGTCTGGACAGCTCTTGATCAAGTTTCACCCGACATGAGCCGACAAGGTAGTGACGTGGAGACAGCATGGACTATTGCGTTCGCATCTTCGCTGCCATAGCGCTCGGCACCGTTCTGACAGTATCCAGCGTCCAGGCCGGGGATGTCGTCCCGACCATTACGGTCGGGACACAAGAGGTTGGCATCACGGCCGGCTATATGTTCTCGCACCGGCTCACAGAACTGCATAAGACCAAACAGCACGGACCGGCCGTCATGCCGTCGTGGATGATGACGATCACCGATCCCATCGGCGACAGCTGGTATCGTGGACAAGTCTCGCTCGGAGCGGAGATGGTGTACTTAGAGTTTCGAGAGCCGCTGGTGACGCATGGCATCGGATTCACACCGAGGATCAAATATACGTTCGTCGCTTTGGGGCGTCTTCGACCCTATATGGAATTCGCCGGTGGGCCGTTCTGGACGGATCTTGGCGGGCGCATTCGTGAACAAGCCAATGAGTTCAACTTCGTGCTCCTCGGGGGAGTCGGCGTATCATGGTTTCTGACCCCGCAACTTGCCGTCAACGCCGGCTACCGCTTCCATCATATCTCCAACGCCGGGACGGCATTCCCGAATCTTGGGCTGAATGCAAGCCTGCCATTTGGTGGCTTCTCATTTTATTTCTGAGGAGACAACAATCATGACGAGATACACCTTTCGCTGGGCGATCATAGGCTTCATGGGAGTCGTCTTGGGTCTGTCGATCGGATGCGCTCGATCAATCGAGGTGGCGCCCGCCTCTATGGAATCACAAGCCGCTATCACCCACTCCCTCCCCAGCAACGAGCGGGTTCCCTTGGTCATGAATTCGTTTCACCTCTCGCGAAACGGAGCACCGCAAGATCCCTCGACCGAAGCAGAGCGTCGCATTCTCAACAGAATGCAGGATACCAGTCTCTTTTCGACACTGATTCCACTCGGCGGACAGTCTGATTCGCTCGGCGAGAAAACCGTCTCTGCGCGCATCACGATGAACGAAGCCATCGAGCCGCACCCCTGGATGGCCGCGTTCAAAGGCATCATCATCGGCGGCTCCATGTTTCTCCTTTCACCTTTCATCGATCTTGAATATGATTATGCAGCCACTGTCGGTCTTGAGCTTGCGCGGTGGGACGGCCAGGTCACACGGTATGAAGCCAACTCTTCCGGTACAGTCCGGTATAATTTGTTCGGCGCCACCCCGGTTATGATCGATGAGCTGAAGGGACATGTCATCGAGGCCTGTCTCACTGACTTAACCAGCCAACTCGTTCGGGACACCACGCAATACATGGCCAGCAGCGCCCCAGCCCCACAGTCCGGCATCCGCACAGTAACCGTGAAATCGCGGAGGCCATCGACCACACAGCCTACTCTGTCCATTGTTCCCACGACCACGCCAAGACCCTAGACAATCTTACACCCCCGATCCGACTCTCCCATCTGGCCGATCCCGCTGCTCCAATGCTATAGTACCGTTCAAACATCGGAGTCATGCATCATGAACATTGACGCTTTTCGCCAGATGGTTGCCAAAAATCCGAAAGGTTTCCTGGGGCGCTATGGGCTTGGCAACAAGATCCTTCAAGAGAATGGGAGTGTGGAAGAGGCCATTGAGCATCTGACGGTCGCCACGCAACTGGATCCGACCCATGCGGCTTCTCATCTGGCCCTGGGACGGGCATTGGTCCAACTAGGACGAAACGCCGATGCCAAACCGGTTCTGACCGCCGGGATCGATGCCGTCCTTTCGGGACGATCCAATGGAGGGAAGGATCTCGTGCCGGACATGCAGGAGCTGTTGCGCTCCCTTGGGTGAAGAATTCACTATGGAGAGTAAGGAGTGACCACGTGAACCTCGACGATGCCAGAAAACGTATTGAATCAGCCGTCACGCAATATGGGCAACATGCGGCTCCAGCCATTGACCTCGTCATGGCCGAAGTTCGTTCTGATATGGGGGCCGGCGCCTTCAACGAACTGGTGGATGAGTTTGATCTTGAGTTGATGTATAACATCGCCCCCATGGAATCAGACCACTCCACTAGTTGAGTAGATTTTCTCTGCACCCGTTGTCATTCGTGGCCTCCACACACTTCTCACTATGCCGTTGATCTGGGCTGCCGTCTCAGGACATGGATTCGGCCACGCCGCACAAGTCGTACCGGTACTCAATGCATTAGGCCGTCTCGTTCCGAATCTTCGCGTTCTCCTTCGGACCACTGTCCCTGCCTCATTCTTCACGGATCGTCTCACGATGCCCTGGGAAATGAGTGCTGCGCAGCAGGACATCGGTTGCATTCAAAACGGCCCCATGACGATCGACGTGGAAGCGACCTGGCACGAACATGAGCGATTCCACAAGACCTGGAACGGTCGCCTTCAAACTGAGGTTGACGCCATGCGGGCCGCCGCTCCGGATCTTGTCTTGGCCGATACTCCGTACTTGGCTCTGGCAGCGGGAAAGACCGCCGGCATTGCCACCGTCGCACTCGTCAGTCTGACGTGGGACCTGGTCCTATCCGAGTACGAGCCTCCTCCATCGATCGACGGACGGGCACTCATCCAGTCGATCCGACAAGCCTATCGTGAGGCTGATCTCGCACTACGAATTACGCCGGCTCCTACCATGACGGTCTTCAACAAGTTGATCGACATTGGCCCGATCGCCGAGCCGGCTCCTTCAGCGCGTGAACAACTCACCGAGCTGCTGAAGCTGAGGCCCGGAGAACGCGCGGTCCTCATCGGATTCGGAGGAATTCCCCTTGATGCGCTCCCATTTGAAACAGTGGAATCACTTCCCGGCTACCGCTTCCTCTTCGACGGCTCCATCCCATCGACAAGCAGGCGATTCGTCTCTACCAAGTCCTTGCCGTTTTCGTTTAAAACCTTGCTGGCCTCCGTCGATATCGTCATGACCAAACCGGGCTACGGGACATTGGTGGAAGCGGTGGCACTGCAGACACCTCTGGTCTATGTGCGACGGTACAACTTTGCCGATGAACAACCGCTGGTGGATTATCTGCGCCAGTATGGACGAGGAGTAGAACTGTCGATGCCCAATTTCGAATCAGGCCAATGGGATCTGACACTTATCAAGGCCATCGAGATGCCTGCGCTTCAGACCGATCCACCTCCGCCCACTGGGGCAACAGAAGCCGCAGGCCGTATCGCACCATACTTTCTGGATGGTAGGAAATAAGATGTGCGTATCCTAATTCTCTGCATCAGAATCTTTGACGGCATCAGTACCCGCATCATCACATTTCTGTTTCGTATTCAGCAGCTGCTGACCGGTGTGCTCCCGGCCGTCGCGTCCCCCGACGAGCTCACTCGTTATCTTCAGGCCCACTATGGGCACACCTATCACAATGCGCCGGCTCAATACCCAGAGTACTCCCCTATCTGGGCACTCGAACCATGGGAAGAAGACGTATTGGCCCACCATATGGGCAGGCCTGGCATGGTCTTAGTTCTAGGGACCGGTGTGGGACGCGAATCCATCGCCATTGCGCAACAAGGCTATCGTGTGGTGGGCCTCGAACTGCATTTCGAGGCCTTGCACTGGGCCATCCAGCGAGCAACTGCGCGGAGTGCGTCTGTCTGGTTTGTTCAGGCCAGTTTCTTGGCTATACCGGTGAGAGCCGGCAGTGTCGACTACGTCCTGTTGCCAAGTGTCATGTACAGCGCGATCCCTGGAAAACGTCAACGACAAACCTGGCTACAAAACATACGCACTTCCCTCAAGCCACAGGGACGGGCCATTTTGAACTTCATGGTTGATCGGGAGCCCGAAACGACGACCTACCGAGCGACGCTCGCGCTGGCCAGACAGATCATGAAGCTGCCCGGAGCCAACAAGAGTTACCAGCCGGGTGATACCTGCCATCAAAGTCATTTCCTTCATATCTTCAGAACCGAAGAAGAGCTCCGTTCGGAAGCGACCGAGACCGGCGCCACCATTCATGCACTCAACTGGGCCAATGGTTTCGTCATTTTGAGTTGGCCCACGTCTATCGATCCCCAATCCTGATCCCGTTCCGGGGTGCGACCACGAGCACGAAGAAAACCCCTGGAAGGTAGGCGATATATTTGGTATCCTCCCGACGATGTCGTCTTCTCCGGTCTACACGAAGCACTCCGATTTCGTCCAGCGAGAGGTCGCAGGCGAATGTATCCTCGTTCCAATCCGCCGGAAGCTGGCAGAGGCCAACAGCATCTACGTCCTGAACGAGACCGGTGCCGCCTTCTGGAATTCCATCGATGGGATACGCTCAACGCTGTCCATTGAACAGGAAATCGGTGACATCTACGATGTCGCTATGGAACAGCTGCATCACGACTTCGAGACCTTATTGGCAGATCTGCGCATGATCGGGGCTATTCAGGAGGTACCCACCCACGATGGTTCAGCGACGTAAGCTGGATCACCTGCCTGATCGCTTCCCCCTCGCCTGTCAATGGGAAGTCACCTGTCGTTGTAATCTGCATTGCATCATGTGCTACACGGACTGCTTCAATGAACCGGAGCGGATCCGACAAGAGCTGTCGACCGTCGAGGTGCTTCGCATTATGGAGGAACTCGCCGAAGCCGGCTGCCTGGAACTTTGCCTGACCGGCGGTGAACCGCTCGCACGTCCCGACTTTTTCCAGATCTATGAACGAGCGATCACACGAGGATTTCTGGTGACGCTGTTTACCAATGGGACCTTGATCACCGAGTCGATCGCCGACCGCTTGGCGGCGCTCCCTCCTCACCGAGTCGAAATCAGCTTACACGGGATAACGGAAACCACCTTCGAACAAGTCACGTTGGGGCGAGGATCGTTCCAGCGGTGTCGGCAAGCAATCGGCTGGTTGACCGAGCGGCGAATTCCTCTGACGCTCAAGTCGACAGCCTTGACGTTGAACCAACACGAGATTCTCCCCATCAAGCGCTATGTCGACACCATCGAATCCGTAGGCTACAAACTTGGTGAAGAGATTCGACCGGCACTTGATGGGTCCGGTGCTCCCTTTCAGTTTGCGCTTGCACCGGAGGCTCTCGACGAACTCCATCGTCAGGATACGCAGCTCTTACGCGAGGCCTGCCAAAAACAAGTCCCGGACACACGCCCCTGCCGCAGCGGGGTGCGACGATTTCACATCGACGCGTACGGCGTTCTCCAACTATGCTCAGGAAACCGTGCTCAGGGCTATGATCTGCGGAAGGGATCGTTCCAGGAAGGATTTTACGGCCACCTACCTTCCTTCGGCTGTCGATGGAAACACGAAGCCACGACCGATCTCCTCCGCCCCGAGGTCACGCATGTCTGATGCACGTAAGCTCCCCGCTATGGCCTACGGCGAATTCAGCCGACGGATACATACTCACGCCACAGACGCCCATCACGTCACGAACGCGCAGCTCGAATTGACATACCGATGCAACCTCCATTGCCGCCACTGCTATACCGATCCCTACAACAACAAGGACTGGATCGCTCAAGAGCTGTCCCTCTCCGAAATCACTCGACTGATCGATGACATGGCTCAACTCGGAATTCTCTGGTTGAACTTGACGGGAGGTGAGGTGTTTCAGCACCCTCGGTTTTGGGACATCTATGACCACGCCTATCACCGCGGGTTCCTGCTCCAACTCTATACCAACGGTACCCTGTTTACCGAGGCGATGGTGGCACGACTTCAGAATCGGCCTCCGTTTACGATCGACATTTCCTGCCATTCCATCGACGAATCCTCCTTCGATTGGTTCACGCAAGTACCTGGCTCCTTTCGAGCGTTTCGGCGCGGGCTGGAACTCCTTCGAACAGCCGATCTCCCCTTTACCCTAAAGACGAAAGGAATGAATTGGAACCGACAGGAGTTACCGGCGATCAAAGATTTTGTCGAGTCTTTCGGGCAACCGTTCAGTCTCACCACAGCGCTGTCACCCCGGCTCGACGGGGATCTGTCTTCCTTGTCGCACCGATTGACTCCCTCCGATGTAGCCATGGTGCAGGTGGAATTGATGGGAGGGGAGCCCTCCGAAGAGGAATGCCGGGTAGCCACGGAACTATTACAACGGCCCCCGGATCGACTCTACCGCTGCGGCTGCGGCACGAACACGATTCATATTAATGCGCGAGGAGAACTCGGCACCTGCACCATGCAGTATGAACGACGCTATTCGCTGCGGACCTATTCCCTTCGCGACGCGATCGAACGGCTCTTTACGGATATTGCATCCTTACGCTATCACCAGGACGTTCCCTGCAAAACCTGCGAGCTTCAGTCTTTCTGCGACAAGAAGCCGACAGAGGCACGTTGGGAATGCGGAAATCCCGAGTCACCGGTTCCTTACAATTGCGACGTCGCCTTAGCCCGTGCAGAAATGGCAACACAACAGACGCTGCTTCACCCCCTTGGTGTCTCTCGTGGTTGAACATCTAGCTGCTCTTTCTTCAGGAGGAATCTCGATATGAACGGCAAGAAACCCTATACGCCACCACAGCTCTACGAAGTCGTGCTGGACCAAGAGCAAGCTATTTTGGCCACCTGTAGCCTAGCCACCATGTCCATATCGGCCGCAGCAATGACGGGCTGCCGCCCTCCAACCGGATGTAGCAACTTCCCTGGTGCAACTCCGGCCGGCTGCAAGCGTTCACGTCTGCCGGTCATGTTCATGGGAAGGACATGCCACGACTCCGGTCCTCGGGCGTCGTAGGAGCACCATGGATCTGACTGTTCAGATTGGCGGCTACACGGTGCATGTTCACGAACCGGACAATCATCCCTGCCTCACTTGGCCGCTTCGCCCATTCGATAGATTTCTTACCCCTTCGATTCCGTCCCCGGATATGCAGGTCGACGTGACGGTGGTCTCTCCGCTCCCCGATCTTCCGGCAGGAGAGCTTCAATTCGATTCGTCGCACGGCTGTTGGACGCTCTTTGAATCGAAGACTGGACTGCTGTTCGAATCCCTTGACCCTAAAATTCTCCAACCACGGGTGCGGGCCTGTATTTCAGACGACTACCGTTCAGTGCAAGCATGGATTCTCCCCAATCTCTCGGATGGGCAGGTCGGATGGAGCCCTATGCAGCTCTTTAACCCACTCATCGAAGTCTGTTTATTGTCGCGCCTCGCTCGTGAAGGAGGATTTCTCTTGCATGCATCGGGCCTCTCATTGTGCGGGCAGGGCTATGTGTTCACCGGCCCGTCAGGGGCCGGCAAATCAACCATTGCGGAACTGTTCGCCGACCGAGGCGCCACGGTCCTGAGCGATGAGCGAGTTATTGTACGGATGCGGGACGACGGTTTTGTCCTGTTTGGCACGCCGTGGGTTGGGTCAGGGCAGTACGCCACGAACGCATCGGCGCCGATGACGGCGCTCTATTGTATTCAGCATGGGCAGGAGCGACACCGGATCGAGCCACTGACACCGTCCACGGTGGTGACCCGAATGCTCCAACAAGCGTTCCTTCCCCACTGGGATCGCTCCGGTGTAGAGACCACGCTGGATGTACTGACCTCGTTGACCACGGCCATGCCCTGCCGAAGCCTGGCCTTTCTGAACCAGCTCGACATCGTCGACTTCTTGCTCAGTTGCTCATCGGAGCTTCACACGGCCACCACATGAAACAGCTCGACGCCGACACATTCTTGGCCGAGTTATCCTGGAAGGCGCAACAACGACGCCATCCGGACAGCGTGACCTTTGAACTCACCTACGGCTGCAATTTGCGCTGCGTTCATTGCTTCAACCCGACCCATCGCGCCCTGTCGCATGAACTCACCACCCGAGAGATCCGAACAATCCTTGATCAATTGGCTGAACTCGGCATACTCACCGTAACGTTTACCGGTGGCGAGCTTGGCACTCGTCCGGACTTTCAGGAGATTTTCGGCCACACCCGACAGCTAGGGCTGGTGATTCAAATACTCACCAATGCCACACGGGTGACGTCCGAGTTCGTGCGCTTACTCCATGACGTCGGCACCGAACAGGCCTGCGTATCGATATACGGCGCGACGGCCGCCACGTATGAACGGATGACGGCCGTTGTGGGATCGTATGCCGCGTTTCGTCGTGGGCTCGCTCTTCTAGCCTCAAGCGCTGTCCCAATCGTCGTGCGCATGCCGGTCACCTCCCTCAACTACGAGGAGATTCACCTGTGCCGATCCATCGCCGAAGAATTGAGATGCAAATTTCAGTATACGTTTGATCTGACGCCGACCGTAACCGGAGACCTCACGCCACTCCAATACCGGCTTTCCGCCGAAACAAAGATCCGGCTTGATCAAGCCATGCTCCCTCAGTGGGGATCAGCGCCTGTCGAAGAATCCTGCCTGGCTGCCGACGGATTCATCGAATGCGCCTGTGGCCACACTCGGTTTGCCATTACACCCTACGGCGAGATGAATCTGTGCACAGCCTTTCCAATCCCTCAGTACGATCTGAAAACCGGTACGGTCAAGGAAGGATGGGAATACCTCAAACGAACCGTCGACGAGGCTCACCCGAATGATCGGTACGAATGTCCGACCTGTGATGTCAGATCCTACTGCCGGCAGGGACGGAACGATGCGTGGCTGGAAACCGGCGATATGAGCGTCTGCCTGCCCCACTATCAGGAATGGGCGAAACTGGAGCAGCGTACCCATGCCCTCCTCGACCCTCGACGACCTGCTTGAGGCCTATACTCAGGTCAGCATCAGAAATCGGGCGATCCTGGAAGAATTCACGCTGATCGCTCAACGGTTTCATCAACAAGAAATCGCCTTCATCGTCCTGAAAGGCGCGGATGTTCTTTCACGTCTCTACGGAGTCCGAGGGGCTCGCCCCCTCTCAGATGTCGACCTACTGGTCCACGAATCTGATTTGCCCGCCATCGACCGAGCACTTCGTCATCTCGGCTTCACCCAACAGATCGATGGTAATCCAGCCTATGCGTCAGCGGACGGAGCGCTTTCCCTCGATCTGATCACAACCCTGTGGTACCTCGATCAGCAAGAACTCGATTCAGTCTGGAGGCGTGCGCAGGTGAGATCCCTCGACGCCACGACTATTTCCTGCCTCGATACTGCCGATCTGCTGATCTATCTGACTGCGTACAGCGTCATCCATCGGGGGCATCTGTCCGCCTCCTTCGTGCATGACATGAAACTGCTCATCGAGAAGGAGAGGCCTGATTGGCCGGTGATCGTGGCACGAACCAGGCAGGCCACACTGCATGTATCTCTCTTTCATGGGCTGTCGCATGTCGTAAAAATCTTCCCCGCACTCCCCATTCCTGATAGCGTTCTGACGATGCTGGGTCCCACAAAGAGACAGGAGCGGATACTGGCCTGGCTGCTTCGGAGGCTGGTGACGACGGAGCCACTGCCTGAGGTCGGTCACCTTCTGTTATTTCTTACACAACCCCACAGCAATAAGATGGCTTGGCTCAAGCGTCGGCTATTCCCTTCAGCAACTTTCCTCTCCTACCGGTATGGTCCGGCAGGACAAATCCTACCCTGGAAGACGAGGCTCTCGCACTTCTATCACCTAACAACCGCTGCGCTTGATCTGATTCGACGGGTGCTTCATCGGCTCACCACCACACCAACCCGCGGTTCACGATGATCTCTCGCCTCCTCAGCCCATCACCAACCTCCACCCGTTTCTCAGCAGAGCGGTTACCTGAAGCCGTACACAGACTTGTCCTGCGGGAAGTGATGGCACCGATCATACAATCGGAAAGTATGGCTCCGACGATTCAAACGGGCGACGGCCTTGAACTTGAAGATGCGACCGACCTGCAGATCGGCGATGTTGTCGTGTACCGCCATGACCGGCTATTTATTTGCCACCGCATCCATGGCATCGAAGGCCATCGGCTTTTTCTGCGAGGAGACGCCGTTACCGGCGCTGACGAAGAGATCGACGTTCAGCAGGTCGTCGGACGGGTTGATTGTGTCGTCCGCAATGGGAAGCGTCTGGATGTTCGCCGGTCTCGTTTCTCACCCATGGGAAACCAGAATGATTCTGTATGGAGTGTGGCATGGACATGGAGTTCACAACGGGCAAGAGCTCCCATCTTGTTGTCCATCAATCGGATCGCTGGAGTTCCTGGCATCAATGGCCTGTTCCGTTTCATCCTACGCAGGCTGATGACCATCACCATTATGGAGCGAGTGGCGCTGCAGTCCCTCGACGGATATGTGGCAGGAGCCCGCGTTCATCTCGATCAACTTAGACACCACTTGTTGCATCCCATTGGCAGCGACACCCTACTTGTGATTCATATCGGTCCAGCCTATATTGGAATCTGTACGTTGGATCCCTGGCGTATGCAGATCCGCCCATTCCTGCACCCATTCACCACTGCGCTTGTCGTGGAAACGATTGCATCGTGCCATCCGGTCCAGCTCTCACCTCACTCGATCCGACGCGCAACAACGGCCGCTGAAAATCAATAACAATTCTTTTTTCGTACTCGTACGAACACGCCTTCTTTTTCGCGATTTCTTCGTGGCGCGCATTGAGGGTGCTATAGTTGTGACCTGTCATTGAACAACCGGGTCGATCGTCACCACTACCATTGCCATGGACTCAACTCTTTCGCACGCCGCATCTGCTATCGATCCGAAAATCGCCGCTCGAGCCGGCAAAGGCGATCACCTCGCCTTCAGCCGGCTCTACGACCAATCGAGCACCGTGCTCTTTAGCCTGGCTGTGCGAATCCTGGGGAACGGAGAAGATGCGGCAGAAGTCTTCCAAAGCGTGTACCTCGATGTATGGAGAAAAACCGTTCGGTATGACGTCGGACGAGGAACACCGATCGCCTGGCTGTTGACCCTGACGCGTAGTCGAGCCATCGAGCGATTGCGGACATCTCCATCCCGTGTTCGTCGTCAGGTCGGCTCCACTGATGAGGCACAGAGTGAGATAACGACCGGGCAGTTCGAATCGCCAGCCGATCAGGCGCTACGAACCGTGATCAGCACAACCTTGGCGGACCTGCCGCTGGCGCAACGGCACGCCATTGAATTGTCGTACTACGAAGGCCTCACGCCGGTAGAGATTGCCACGAGACTCGGTCAGCCACTAGACGCCGTCTCGGCCCGTATTAGACTGGGTATGTCGAAGCTACGCGAGTCATTACACACATACTGGGAACAGGACAAGTCGGCATGACGCATGAAGATCTAGAGGAAACTGTTCCGCTCTATGCGATCGGCGCATTAGAAAAAGCTGAACGGCAAGCCCTGGAAGCTCATCTGTTGTCTGGATGTATGCCTTGCCGTACCGCGCTCAAGGAGGTTCAAACGGTCACAATCTCTCTCCCATTTGCGCTGAACCTCGTCCCGCCTCCCCGCGCGTTGAAGACCAAGATCATGGGAGCACGCACTCAGGCGCCTCCGACCGAGACGGCTACTCACCCATCCGCCACACCCAGCCTGGAACCTGGCGAATGGATGAAACACCTCTTTCCTCCCACCTCCACCGCCACGACCTCGTTCGGCTTGGCGCTGGGGCTGGTTTTTGCTGGAATTCTTGGTCTGCTGATGTTTCAGGGTTGGAATTCACCCCCGCGCGTGACCGAAGATACAAGGACATTGACGGAACTGCAGATTCAGGTGGATACGGCCAATGCCCAGGTCACCACGCTCCAACAACAACTCGGCGAGCGAGAAGAATTACTGACGCAGACTCGGGAAGAGCTTCAGCGCCGAACGGAAGAGTTGGCAGAGGTCAAAGACCAGCTGATTCAACGTGAAGCGGAAGTGGATGATTTAAAGGCTCAGCTGGCTCAACCCAGTGGGCGTTCATCCCAGCTGCCATAAGCTCGTAGCCAGCTTGGCTTCCAACGACATCTTTCCCGACAACTCATGCGCCTTGGCCATGGCTCCTCCTGTCCCTGCCTCCAGCTCCTGTGCTAGCATACGGTGTGATCGTTACAGACTCCACACCATCTGATTCACTGCCACAGAACAACCAGGATGCTCCTTATATGGAGCTGGCCCTCCAACAGGCTAGGCTCGCTCCGCTGCTAGGAGAAGTCCCGATCGGCGCGGTACTGGTGCACCAGAACGAAGTGATCGCCGCTGCTCACAATTACCGGGAGCTATCACAAGACCCAACCGCCCATGCGGAGATGATCGTCATCCGCAAGGCTGCGGAGCAATTAAGGACATGGCGTCTCACCGACACGACTCTCTATGTAACGCTGGAGCCTTGTCCTATGTGCGCCGGAGCGATCATACAAGCTCGCATCACTCGGCTCGTGTTCGGCGCTTGGGATCCCAAAGCCGGGGCATGCGGATCGATCCTGAATATTCCGGCTGAACGTCGATTCAACCATCGCGTACAGGTAGCCGGAGGGTTATTCGAACAGGAGAGCCGAGCCCTCTTGCAGGAGTTTTTTCGCGCCAAAAGAAATAACGCGTCGGAGAAGCAGCGTCCACCAAATCCGATCACCTAAGATCACACACAATCGCAAAAATGGCACGTAAAAAGGGGACAGGCTACTTTTGTTGATGATGGCGTGGCCGACCGCGCGATCGCAGCGTGGACTCAAGCCCCATTGACGCCGCTATCCTGGCGATCCAATCAGCCGTGCCAAATGGTCGTTGACGGTTGACGCAGGTACGGAGCAGGTCCAGCTCGTCATGGTGCAGAGGATGCCCCAGCCACTGTGGGAGGTCGGCACGTTCTGAATCCGGCAATGGGGCTAGGAGTTTCGGATACCGGAGACTGGACCACAGCCACTCCCCTGCTTGCTCGACCAGTTTGGCCCGTACCGGATTGTTGAGCACATAGCGCAGCACCGTCAACAGATGCCCATCCTGCTGAATGGGAAAACTCTTGAAGCGGCCTTGCCACACATGCCCAAGACTCTTGTAATGCCGATGATAGCGGCGGACGTGACTGGTCATCCACCACTGCATAAAGGAACTGAGACCATCAACGGTCGTGGGTGCCACAACCACATGAAAATGATTCGGCATGAGGCAAAAGCCAAATAGGTCGATGGAGTGTCTCGCCTTAGCGGTGCCGAGCAGCTCAATGAAGGCGGCATAATCGGCATCCTTATGAAATACGGTGGCGCCCCCGTTTCCCCGGTTCAAGATGTGATAGGCATAGCCGATACTGTAGCCGCGAGGAATGCGAGGCATGGTCGCAACATGGTATGGCAAACGGGATGCGGGAGGCAATTAAAAGTAGCCTGTCCCCTTTTCTTCTCCCAGCAAGGAGATTGCTAGCTTGAGTTTCTTTAGCATTAAAAAGCGAGACGTAATTATTATTGTGGTTTTGATCACTGCGCTTTTCTCAGGATTACGCTTCTTTACCATCCAAAGCAACGCATACCAGAAAGCTGAGCAGTTTGCGAAGTCTAACTCGGACGTTCTCGAACTTGTTGGGCCGGTTTCGGAAGTGAACTGGAAGTTTTGGAGCGGATTTGATGTTAACTATGCAGGAAGTGGTGGTGAAGCTAGTTTTGTGTTTGAGCTGAAAGGCAGAAAAAGTGACGCAGTGTTGGATGTACGGATGAAACGCAAGGCTAACTCATGGAATGTTACTGAAGCATATGTCACCACGGATGCGCAGAAAGTTGTGTCAATCAAAGGAGAACAAACGGAGTGATTCTGTGTTCAAGAAGAGGAAATGGGGACAGCAACCGTCTTTGATGTCAAGAGTCGAGTTCAAAAGAAAGTAGGGACAGCTGAGTTGTCGATGACGGTCATGGATGAAAGAGAAATGGTGGGTGTGGTGGGAAGGTCGCATACGACCGAGCAGAGTGTGACCACGGATGCCAGCGGCAATTTTGTGTTCACCAATCCGCCCACGGGATCGCAAGTTCTGCTCATCGATGGGCCTTCGGCGCTCTATCCCGCCGACATGCCGGTGCAGATGACGATTCAGCCCGGCGTGGCGAACGTGGTGCCCTATCAGGTGTATCTCCACGAAGTGAGTCAGAACTATTTCCCGATTACGCCCGGCGCGCAGACCGTCATTTCGCCACCGGAGATTCCGGATTTGACCATGATCATCCCGGCCGGGACGACCATCATGGGGTGGGACGGCCAGCCCAATACAAAAGTCTCGATTACCCCGGTCCCGGTGGATCGCATCCCCGTGACCCCACCGCCGGCCCATCATCATGTCACGCAAACCTACATGTTCAACTTCGGTAAGCCGGGCGGGGGCTATCCCAGCCGACCGATTCCCGTCCTCGCCCCGAACGACCTGGGCGGCCTGCCGGGCGAGCGGGCCGAGTTCTGGTACTTCGACGAGTCGCCGACGCCCGATCCGAATGCCAATCAATGGAAGAAGTATGGCGAGCGGAATGAAAAGGGGACAGGCTACTTTTCCGTGAGAGTTTGAGTGCAATGTGGCCATAGCGGGATGTGCGAGTGAGTGGTGAGTGGCGATGAAAGATTGGTGATGAAGCCGATGATACTATCCAAACTTCTGACGGCTGTGGTCTGTGTGCTGATGCTCGGTGCTGTTGTGCCGACGCAGGCCGTTGCCGACCAGGCGCAATACATCTACGACGACGCGGGCCGCCTACGCGCCGTCATCGATCCCGCGAGTGATACCGCCATCTACGCCTACCTCTGACAATGTCAACCTGGTTGAACGCGTTGTCTGTCACGAGTCTCCGGTTCAGAGTCGGACGCACGGCGGGCGCGTCGTGGGTGACGGTGCGCGACATCGAGACTGGTGACAAACTGATGGACGGCTGGGTCGATCGCCAGGACACGTGCTTCCGCCATCGGAATCGGGCTGAGCACTGGCAGCCCTTCCTGCCGATAGACCGTCGCGAGCGCCGGGATGCCCCGAGATCGCTGCCCGGTGCCATAGGCTGGGGCGCGGGGAGTACCCGGGGCTGGGCCACTGCGGCGCCGTTCGCCCGTGGCGCGCCGCCGGAGGCGGGCGAGTTTTTCTTGGGTCGCGCGCGGGAGCGCATAGCGATAGGGGGCCCCGGTGCGGAGCACGTGCCAGGCGAGCGTGACGAGCTTACGGGCGGCCGCCACGATCGCAATACTCCGATTCTTGCGGCGCTGAAGTTTGCGGACAAAGGCCCCAAGGGGGCCGGGATGTCGGTCAAGATGTTGGGCCGCTTGGACCAGGAGCCACCGGACATGGCTAGCCCCCTGTTTCGTGATGTGGCCGGTATAACAGTGGTGCGCCGACTGCCGCACGGACGGAACCAGGCCCAGATAAGCGGCCAACTGTGCCGGAGTGGGAAAGCGGCTCACCTCCCCGATCGCCGCCAGCAGCGCGGTGGCGACCGCGACATCGATTCCGGGCAGCGTGAGCAAGAGCCGGACGCGAGGATCTTCTCCTGCCGCTTCGACTTGGGTCTGCTCCAGCGCGGTGAGTTCCTGGTCGACGGCGGCGAGCAGGCGACAATCGGCGTCCACCGCGGCGCGCTCGGCAGCGGGGAGCTCCACCGCCGCCAACCAGGCCACGCCGGCGCGGGAAAAGAGATCGGTGACGGGACAGGGCAGCAACAGCTGATGGAGCACACTGTGCAGGCGATTCTTCAGGCGCGTCCGTTCGGCCACCAGCACCGTGCGACGGGTGGTCAGTCGGCGGGCGGCCAACGTGGCCGGATCCGGAATCCACACCGGGGGCAGATAGGCACAGCGCAGCAACTGGGCCAAGACTTCGGCATCGACCCGATCCGTCTTGATCTTGGCCGTAGCGATCGCCCGCGTGCGAAGGGGGTTACTCACCACCAGCCGCGCTGGGGTCTGTTGCAGGATCGCGATGACCGCCCAGGTATTGGTGGTCGCTTCGACCGCGACGGCATCCTCGGCGGTGAGCTGGCTGGCCCAAGCCGTGAGGGTGGTGCGGGTCAACGGAAAGCGCTGGCGGCGACAAACGGTCCCGTGGGCATCCACCGTACACCCCACCACGACCGTCTTATGAATATCCAACCCAATAAACTGTGGCATCGGTCCTCCTTCCGGTATGAGCGCAGGCGACAGCATAGGGGTCCACTCGGCAACTACCTCTCCGGCCTCGCAGGCCACTCGGGTGGGCCGCAGGGGCGGTCAGATACGATCGCGAGCTCGCAGCTCATAGGCATACACGACCGGCCCCACGCGACGTGGTCCCCGCGCTCGCGTCGCCACCTCGCGTGCCCCAAACCCGATCCTACGTCTGTACGCGCGACCACGGTGCGTGGCAAGTGGGTGACTCCGTCGTCCTGTTGTCATACCCGATATGACGCTGTCTGGAATCTGCTCTCCATCACCCGCAACACGGGTGGCGTAGGCGCTCCGACCATCACGGCCTTCACGCCGAAAACCGGCAACGCGGGAACATCCGTCAACGTCTCACTGACTGGCACGAATCTCACTGGCGCCTCGCTCGCCACGAGTAATCCTGGCATCCTCGTCCGCAATGTGTGGCCACACCGACTTCACTCACCGCGATGTTCCAGATTTCGTATAGTGCTGCGTCCGGTGCTGCAGCCGCCACCGTGACGACGACCGGTTCGGCCACGACTTTGTTCTCCGTCAATGCCTCGGCACCGGTCCTCTCGACCCGGTCACCCGCATGGTGACGATGACCGGCAATGGCTTCAGCACGACCGCAGGCTTAAATCAAATCCGCTTCAACAGCGTGACTGCCACGACCTTATCAGCCACGGCCACCACGCTGACGACCCAAGTACCGAGTTGAGCCACGACTGGCCCAGTGACCGTGACAGTGGGTGGGTTGGTCTCGAATGGCGTGAATTTCACCGCGGCCGCTGCTGGTCCACCACCCACATTGACTTCAGTCTCACCGAATGTCGGCTCCGTCCAGGGAGGCCAACAATCGATCTTGACCGGCATGAACTTCGTGTCCGGGACCACGGTGAAGATCGGGAACAAATCAGCCAGCGTGCTGACACTGGTCTCCGCGACGACCATGATCGTCCAGGTGCCGGCCTCGGTACCAGGTCCGACCGATGCGGCAGTGACAAATCCCAACGGCGATGTGGTCATTCAGAACGGCTATATCTATCTCTCCGGCGTGCCGCTCGATGGCCCCTTCACCGGCTCATTTACGACCGGCAGCGGGAGCGATACAGTCTCGCTGACGGTGATGATCACCCCAGTCAACGGCGCGAACAACCTGCCGTTCAATACCTCGATCGTCCTGACCTTCTCCGATCCGATCAATCCGAACACGGTCAATGCAGCGACTGGGATCAGCGCGAGGGCCACGATCACGGCGACCTTCAGTGAATCGGTGAATCCGAACACAATCACGCCCACGACGTTCCAAGTCACTAGCGGCGGGGCCCCGATCGCCGGAGCCTATGCCTTCTCGATCAGACGATTTGTTGGACATGTCCAACACATCTGGGTACCGGGACAGGCACCGGCTGCGCCTGAGCCAGTCCCCTAGTCGCAAGTTGTTGCGACATATCCAACAGAGCATCGTCACGCTATGTAATTTGACCACCATCTACCTGGCAGGTTGTTGGACATGTCCAACAACCTGCCAAACTGAACTGTGCTACGACTAGGACAGGATAGAATGGAAGAATCTTGATCGTGGGAGATTCGAGAATGTTGGAGCTGGAGATCGCCTACTGTGTGGCCATGAAATAAGGCTGCCCCCTCCCCATCTGTGTCTGGAGAGGGGGTCACGACGGGAGATTACTGAAAAATGATCTGCTCGATCTGGCACTCCCGTGCCGGCACTTCTTCCTGTTTGCCATCTGCAAATTGCACGATCACATGATTAGACCGTTGTGGTGCATGCCGTAAATCAATCGTTCCGGATCGTTGCTGAAAGATGACGATCAACGACGGCATCGCCGTGACCGGTTTTGACTTTCTCTCCTGGTTTCCACTCTCACCTTGCGCATCGATGACATTCTCTTTTTGTAGACCCTTGAGCTCCGACGCTAAAGCCGACACGGTGGCTCTGGTGATGTCCTGCGCCTTGCCGCTCCACTGCTCAACTTCTTTGGGAAAGTCTTTGTGCAGGTTCCGTAAGTCGTAGAGGGTCTTGGCTGAGACACATTTCCCCGTCGCATAAATCTCTTCCATGCAGGCCGGCATATCGATCAATGCCAAATGGTTCGTGACCATGGATCGATTCACTCCAAGAATTTCTGCAATCTTGGCTTGTTTTTCCCCTTCGTCCATCTTCTTCTTGATAAATATCGCCAGCTCACGCGGCTTCAGATCTTCCCGTTGCAAGTTCTCGATGACCTGCTGATAATCGGTATGCGATCGATCGATGAAAGCAGGAATCGTGGTCTTGCCGACGGCCTTTGAAGCTCTGAGCCGGCGCGCCCCAAAATTCAAAATCCAGCGCTTCTGCTCGGTGGGATGGGGCCGGATCGAGATGGGCGTTTTCACGCCGTGGACTCTGACGCTCTGCTCTAATTCGTCCATGCTCGCCGCATCGAATTCTTGGCGAGGCTGAGCTGGATCCTCTTCAATGTCCTTGACTGGAATTTGAAGCGGCCGCCCTAAGACCTCAGCCGTCACCGTCCGTTCTTTGGCAACCGGATCTGGGGCTGGTGCGGTCCGATCAAGCGCGGTGAGATCCAACGTCGCGATCAGTGGTTTTTTCATTCCATCACCCCCATCGTATGAGCGACCTTTTGAAAGATCGGTTTGAGATGTAACCAGGCCTCGCGTGAGCTGGTTTTTTGTAGGGTCCAGATCGGCGCTCCCATGGCCTGGGCTTCAGCCATGGCCGTTCGCGACGGAATGGCGGCCATCCGCCCATCCTCGAGTCGAATGAACAACGAGGCAAAGGCCGTGCAGAGTTGATCGAAATTGGCTCGCTGAAACGGAGTCGGCTCCACCAGATTCGGCAGGAGCCCGATGAATCGAAGATCCTTGTTCAACGTACTTTGGATCTTCAAGACCTGCGCCCGCAGCGCGGCGATGCCGTCGACGGCTTCTTGATTCAGTTGAATCGGCGACAGCACGAAGTCCCCCACCACGAGTGAGGCGAGCACCCGGATATCCGGGTTGGGATTCGTATCGATGATGGCCACATCAAATCGGTCGTCCATCTCGTTAAGGAAGTGTTGGAGATTGTTCGCAAACTGGTTGTGATCTTCTTCCCGCCGCTCAAGTTTGAGCAGATCAGCATGGGACGGAATCACCACAAAGGTCCCGCCTTCAATGGTGGTGACCGGCTCGGTCAACAATTGATCTGCGGTGACGGCCGAGATGGTGGCCAGCTTTGAGGTGCCGATGTTTTTCGATGTGTTGCCCTGATGGTCCAAGTCGATGATCAAGACCCGTTTCTTGAGCATCTCCACGAGAAAGTACCCCAGTTGGCACGCGATCGCCGTTTTCCCGACGCCACCCTTCTGATTTGCCAACACTAACGTCTTCATCAACACCTCTCCTTCTTCACGAGCCCGTGAGTCCGCCTTTCTGCTGCTGAGATACTAAAATGTGGATACCGAACTTTGAGTAGAATGGAGTGTCTCATCGAGTAGGTTTTGGAAAGTTGTGACATCCTGCGTGTTTGAATGGAGCAGTATCCTAGGTGATGACAATTGTCAATCGTCTTGCTCCGAAGGTCCTGAAAATTTTCCCACTCGAGCCGTTCCGAACCTGGTTGTACCATCCTTCAGCGGTTGGGGACCTCGCTTGATGGATGGTGGCCATTGACATCTGCTCCGACACGGTATAATCAGCCTCCTGAGTTTCTACGAAATCACGGAGGTGTCAGGGATGAACCGTTGGAGGCTGAGCTAACCGTGAGATGGTTCGGACCATCTGTCCTCGTGGTCACAAGTTTCCTTCTTCTCAACTGTTCACTCGTGGAGTCGCCTAGAGAAGGACTCCCTTCAGGCTCCGCTCCCCCTGCCGAATCGGTACGTGCGGCGGTTGTGAGCACGGGCAATTACCTGGAAACGTGCCGAGAAAAAGGCGTCCCAATTCCACCCGATTGGACCATCTCCTCCTCAGAATGGAAAGGCCATGGCAACCTGCACACAATATTATTAACGCCGAACTCGCTCGATCAGACTCCGGTGGATGACACTTCGTTCGCGCGTGTCTGGTCCTATGCGTCACCGGATGTGCGAGGGGCCTGCATTGCCTTGGGAAGAAGTAGCGGGACGTTTCAGGTCATCTGTCAGAGTGCCATGACGGGACACGCCTGTTTTTTGAGCAACGACCCGAGCTCGCCGAGTACGAGGTGGAATCCTGAGACGGCTGAGGTTCCCATCGCTTCCCTCCGAGATCCGGTTCAGGGCTTTGCTCCTGACACCGTGGCCTGCACCGAATGCCATCGTGGCAATAACGCGTTTCTCTATGCACCCGACGATCCCACTTGGGCGACGGTACTGCGACCGGAACAACCCCGTCCGACTTTTACGACCAGAGTCGAGCAATCGTCTCATCAAGGACAACTCACGTTCGGATCCACTACCATGACCTATCCGCGCTTTATCCCCATCGGAGGGACCTCCATGGTGCTCACGAATCCGCGACCACCAGGTCCCGCATGTTCGGGCTCCTGCCATGAGTTGCACGGTACGATCTTGCGAAAGAACCATACGACAGAAGGCTACGTGAAGGCTCCGCGGCCTATGGGCCCTCAGTGCGCGGCCAATTCACCAGATGATGATCCGACGAGGAATTGCTATCAGCGGTAACTTATTGTTATCTAAGCATGAATTGATCTTTCGTTTGAAGCGCATGTAGAGTGAATCCATGCCGTCTTCCAGATCCAGCGCTCCTAAGAATTGGCGTCTGAACGCCATCATTGCGCGGTCGGTCGGTATTGTGGCTATCGCGCTCGGGTTCGTACTCGGCATGTACGGGCTGGATCATCCCGATTCCCATTGGCTCCGAACCGCCTTGGGGTTACTGGTGACCGGTATGGTGGCTCAAGGGTATGCGCTCTACTGTTCCATCAAGGTGATGCGGGAGCGGAACTCCTGACGTCTGATTCACCTGACTTTATTTTTCCTGTCGGCTGAATATCGTCACGAGATTGCGTTAGCGGAGGAAATGGCCAATTGATGGCGGTGGGTATCGACGCCGTGCTTGAATCGTGACACGAGCCCCTGCGCATTGAATCGCCACACGTGGATCTCGTCTGTTTCAACGACCTGTGCTCCCGTCGCACGAACCGTAAACTCCACATCGAGCAACACCACGACAACCTGTCCACCGTCGAGAAAGGTGTGCGGAAGGAAGCGCTTCATATCGATGGCGGCCAAACTTTGAAAAAACGCCGCGACGTTTTGGCGTCCCGTTCTTGGCTGCAGCCAGGGAACAGAGGTTGAGGAGTTCGAATACTCCCATTCCACATCCTCGGACAGCTTGGATAGGATCGCCTCGATTCGGCCCTCTCCAAATGAGGCGTATATCTCCTTGACCGTATCAAGCGGAGTCACCGCTTTCGCTCCCATGACATCTTCCACTTCGACATGATCAGAACGACGCATTCACGAATCCAGAAGCCGACAACCCATCGTGAGCCTCATTCCTTCACTGGCTTCTCGGATTTTGCAGCGGAGGAGAATTGGACTTCCGTGGCTGTGAACTTGCCGTCTTTCTCCGTTACATCGACCGCAACTCGATCGCCCACCTTCGGGATGTTCTCTTCACCCTCCTTTCCTCTATTTTTATATTTTGTCTCAGCGACGGTGCCGATTGAGACTGTTTGTCCTTCTTTTGTCAGCACCTGAATCTCAGCCGTGTCGAAGGCCGTAATCGTACCAAAGACATGCTTCGCTTTCCCATGCGCAGCGGCGATCCCAGGCACAAGTAAGGTCAGCAGCAGAACCAGTGTTCCTATTCCCTTTACGATGTTGGTCAACGTTCCACCTCGGTTAATGTTAATGATGGTGTGCGGAAGATGGCGGATCAGGCTCTTCTCCTTGCAGAAAACGATCGATCTGCTCCTGTTCTTCCAGCGCCATTGGACTCACGGGATTATACCTCTCCATCTCCTCAAGTTCCTGGCCGGCAATACGTGGGAGATGACGAATAAAGTGTACCAGTTTCCAACTATCGAGATCCGCTTCGGGACGATCCTTCCCCCACGCAGGCATGCCGGTAAATCGAATGCCGTTTTGGATCATGTAGAACAATTCTCCATCGGAAAAGGACTGCGTTTCAGGTTGAGTCAAATCAGGTGTTCTTGGATAAAAATTCTGACCGATCTGGGTCACGCCTCTTCCATCATTCCCATGACAGATTGCACAGTGGTCCGCGAAGTGAACCCGAGCTTCTGCGAGGACCTCATCCGAAGCGGGAACGGGGTTCGCCATCTGCCTCTGATCGTTAGGGATGGCCAGGTGTCTAAGCTGTCGCGCGATCATCACTTCCAGCTCCATCGGTTCTTCTTTCGCACTAAAATGTGATTGCAGGAGGAACCAGAGCAACACAACATTTCCGATCACGACGAGCATTGCCGTCGCGAACACCACCCAGACACCTTTGGTCATTATCGACGCTCCACCATTGCCTCTTCCTGCAAGAGTAAATCCCCTGATCTCTCTAAGTCTACCTCATGGCTGAGAGAAACCTAAGGAGTGAGATCTAGCTCCTACCTCCCGTGGCCTCAAACAAATGAAGACGAGGCAACTTTCACACGGGATGTCAGATGCTCTCTATCACCTACTGACCTCACCATAGGAAAGCACTCACGGTCTAGCACTGAACGGGTACGAGCCCTGGCACACAATAAGACACAGCACGAGGAGGCTCGCAGCCACAAGCCCCATCATGCACGTCTGCTCTATCGGTTAGACTAAACCTCGGTTGCGCACAACGTCAAGGAAGCGAATGAGGCCGTGTCAAAACTCCACATCGCGCCTCCTTTCCGTAGATACAATGTTCGTCAAACTCAGGAACGGAACGCTGAACTTGGAAGGAACCTTTCCGAGGGGATCAGAGTGGCAGGCGCTTCTTTCCTCTACCAAATTGGTCTGGGTACACGGTCCGACGTGAGGACAGAGACTTCACGACGCGACGACTGGAATGCGCTCTACGCTGATTCACAGGTCTTTTCCGGACCTCCGGGTCGGCCTGACCAGAAATTGGAGCAGCTCACCGTCCGTCGTTTTGGTCATTACCGTATGAGATCCTGACGAGGCTCGACGGCGCTGCCTCCACCCCTTGTACAAGAAGGCCGCGACCATCGTCGTCACCATCCCGCTGGCTACCCACCATGCGATCATGCACCCTCCTCAAGTTTCAGGCTCAATGCACCCCTCGCATCCCAATGATCCACGGATACGGGGTCTTACCATACACCAGATCGATGTGACACCGTCCTGTCCGAACGGATAGAGCCTATTGGACCGGATCAATGCTGCAACATGC
Organism: Nitrospira sp.; assembly: GCA_016715825.1. Classification (NCBI taxonomy): domain Bacteria; kingdom Pseudomonadati; phylum Nitrospirota; class Nitrospiria; order Nitrospirales; family Nitrospiraceae; genus Nitrospira; species Nitrospira sp. Next base: position 81,174 of record JADJXO010000013.1, read on the forward strand.
TCACAGAGAAGAACCGCACCCCGAATCCGTTTATGTCACGAGAGGCCGACACCATCATGCTTTGACGCCTTCCACGATGCTCAGCGGACATTTCGTCGGGACAATTCGGGTGAGTTTCAGTCCAGCCGACGCAAACAACGCCGCGAATTCTTGTTTGGTGCGCTCACGGCCTCCGATAATCAGCATTTGTATGTCGAGCAACTTGCCCCAGCTTGGGTCGTTCCCGGCTGATACGACGTTGTCGACGACCAGGACTTTCCCCTTCTCATTCATCGCGGCTCGACAATTGGCGAGAATCTTGACGCACTCTTCATCGCTCCAATCATGAAGAATGTACTTCATGATGTAGGCGTCTCCCCCTTTAGGGACGTCTTCAAAGAAGTCCCCTGATTCAAGTCGACATCGTGAGGCGATACCTTTTGCGGTGATGTGCTTGTCGTTCTCGGCACGGGCAATGACAGCACTTTGATCGAACAAGATTCCCTTCACCGAAGGATTCGCCTTCAAGATCGCCGCAAGGAGACTGCCATGCCCGCCGCCGATGTCGACCACAGTCCGACCTTTAGGGAATTTATACGCGGTCGTGATCGCCGGATTTTCCGCCTGAGAAAGACTGGACATCGATTCACCAAACACCTCAAGATCCTCAGGATGGCGCTCAAGATACTGGAAGATCGGCATGCCATGTGCTTTCTGAAACGGCATGTCACCAGTCTTGACCCCCGAAAGTAACTCTTTCCAGCTATCCCACATCCAGGATTCGTTGATCATCACGGCCCAGGCATGCATGGAATGTGGCACGCCGGTTCGCAGCGTAGCGGCAAGCGGCGTAAGCTTGAATCGCCGACCTTTCGTTTCTGCAAAGATACCGAGGCTGGCAAGTGCACGAAGAAGGCGATAGAGGGATCCCGGCTGCACACCGGCGGCCGATGCCAAATCTTCGATACTCCGGGAACCGCCTTTTAGTAGATCAGCCAATCGAAGCTTTGCCGCAACATGCACGAGGCGAGACGCCCAATAGCCAATGGCGAGATTCCTCATGAGTTCAGGTGGTGACGGCTTCCTGGGCATACAGCGCTCCTTCAATTGTCTCGATCAGGTCCCATCTGATTCAGCATGTTCGGCCTACAACCTACCGGCCATACCTTCCTCGTGATTCGAAATCATGAAGGCGTAGCGAATCATGCTGGAGGAAGAGCACGGTGTCAAGACAGAACACGGTTCGGATGTAACCCGTTTTTGAGGAAAGGCTTGGCATGGCGATAGCACGAGATGCGTAACGTGGGAAGATGCGATCGCCTGTGGCTCACTTGAGTACAGGTAGTGAGTGATCTTCACTTCTAGAACGGCAACACGTTTTTCACGTCCTGCTGCAACCTGACTAGATCATATTTCAGAAGAAAATTGATCCTGAACCCCTCTCCCGACACATCGTTCTTGTTGACTCGCTGCCCCCACAGAAATCCTCCGCCGATCGTGATTCCTTCTGCGGGGCTATACATGAGATTACAATCGAGATACTGCGTTCTCTTGTAAGTATCAGCTGGAGACCCTTCCGTCGTATTGATCTGAAGAAACCCATAGGTCACGGTGGATCGCCACTGATCATTCCAGAAGTGTTGAATGGCCGCGTAGCCTCCGTACGCCGGCTGGGCGTTGAGAACTCCTGACGAGTCATAGCCTGCATCGAGGTTGAGATTCTTGGGGTCGATAAAATACCGTGAGATTCCCTCACCATAGACCGCCTGAAAGACGATATTGTCCCTGCCCCATACTCTCAGCAAGCCTGATGCCATCACCCCGTATCCGAACACATGGTCCGATTGCCCTGAACTCGTCACACCACCGACACGACGAAACAGTCCCGCCGTATTGAAGTGATAATCATCGGTTTCATACCGATAGCGCACCACAAAATCAGGGAGAGGGCTCGTCGAAGAAACAGGCTGAGTTGTTACGGGATTCACCGATGGAATGCCTGACGAAGGTTGTTCGGCTGACACAGATACGGTGTGACCAGTAGCCAGACGGTGCGTATATCGCACCTGCGGATTAAACTGGAAGATCCAGGAGTTCGGACCGTTGAAGTCTACGGTCTCAGGGATGACATCCGAATCGTGGAACGTCGTCCACGCTTGCCCGACCAGAATATTTCTCAGCTGGGCGTAGAAATGACGCAGACGAAACTCGGTGCGATTGCCGGGGCCGACGAAGTCGATCTCAACATAGGTCCGCAAGACATCCCATTGGGTATCGGTCCGAAATTCAAGACTGAGTCGAGAGGCCCGTGCGGCCATATTGTAATTTGACACGTCCAGGTTCGGCGTCGGTATCGACTCGGGGCGAAACTGGTTGACATTACCGAGTTGGCTGAAATCGTATATTGCATCGGTTCTGAGATAGCCTCCCATCCGCATCATGGTGTGAGAACCGAGGATGCGGAAGAATCCTCGAAAAGCTGGATCAAATGGAGCATTGTCCAGTCGAGCATCTGCGTATGCATCTTCCGTTACCAGCTCTCGTTCCCGGTCGATGGCAGGAACGACCGTGTTGGTCCCCGATGAGAGCGGCTCCGCAGGCTTCGATTCTTTTTGCTTGATGTCCTCGACTGATTGTTCCAGATGCTTGACCTTGGCTTTCAATGCCTCTATCTCCAACTGTTGCGGAGACGGTTCTGGACCGTGAACCTCGCCACGATGGTCCTGCGCCAACACCGAAGCCGACATGCAGATTGTGGCGAAGACGATGACGATCGCCTGTGTGATCAGCGATTGCCGGAAAAAGAGGTTCTGGCCTCCGATAAGATCATGTTTCACCATCGCCACGTTTTGCCGTTCACTGCCCATCGTGCTCTTCGCGCGAAAATTTCAGGAACTTCAAATATTTTCAGGTGCAAGCCAAGCGTTTGCTATCAAGAAACGCCGACCACTCACTCGCGCTTGCCCCGTTGGAGCATACAACAAATTGACCCGTGCAGGGCCGTCACCGAATGAGACAACGTCCTCATAATCTATCCAAGTCTTGTTCCGGATCACGGCTGTAGAGGGGATTTTTGCCACCGGGGAATCATTTTGCTGAACCAAGGTATCTTCCTAGTTCATGTATGCCCCTTCGTGGTTCATCATGAGTATGAAAGAAACAGAATGGATATGAGTTGATATTCCGTCTTCACCACCAAGGAGGACACGATGGACAAGGTTTGGCTGTATATCGGAGGGATGCTCATTGGCGCGGCCGCTATCGGCTACCTGGTTATCACTTTCGTACACAACACAGTTCCCCCTTATGCCTTTTAAGAAGATCACAGTAGCTGATCTCGTTGACTGATTCAGGCAACCGGTCCAGTGGAACGATCGGAAGGGCAAGATGCCAAGCTTTATGGCACGATCCTCCACACTCCAGATCCCCTGGAATTCTGCATGCAAGAGAGTGTATCGGAGCAAATGCAGAGAGAGGGGTAAGGAGGGTGTGTTCTTTGATACAACTACCGTGAATCTAACTGAATTCATGAGGCATGATGGAAACCGGGAAGTCTCCGGTTAGACATGTGCAAGAGAATATGACCCCGTCACGTGCCCATGCCCTATCTTACCCTGCATAAATTCTCGACACCTCCCGACCAGGAGCGGATCGCTCGCGACTGGAAACAGCGCGGCTACTCCTGCGATCTCTTCACCGATCCTCCCGACCGAGAGTGGAATGATTTCGTTCACACGACGAACGAACTCGTCACCGTCGTGGTTGGGAAGCTACGGCTGACCATCGGCGATGAAGAAATCGTTGCCGAGCCAGGCGACGAAGTGTTTATCCCGAACAACGTCCGCCACTCCGTGAAGAATATCGCGTCCTCTACGACACAGTGGCTCTATGGCTATGACTGAGGTGGAACCTTGGACGACGGAGCGCAGGTATTGATTCCGAACAACATGAACAACGGACAAAACCCCACCGCTCCGGTAAGCAGCAGGATGCCCCCGACGGCAAGAGCCGCATCTGCCATACCAGTCGAAAGACCCGCAAAGAGGCCGATCAAGATCGCCACTATTCCGATTCCGATCCGTATAGGCCGTTCAACTCCACCCACATTACACTTCATGATGACACCTCATTTTTAAACGGTTCTGACCGCAGAAGGGACTCCCCACAGACCTGCTCGTTGTCGAGCTATGCATCGCAACGATTTCATGACGTGATCTTTGCGGCAAGCACATCGACCTGTTCGATCTTCGGCGGTTCGGCCAACAGGTCGGCAGCCTTCGCCATCAGAGCCGCCGCAATTTGTCCACCAAGATGAGCCTTTCGACCTGCCTCATCGGCAAATGCATCGAAGATGCCGAATGTCGCCGGTCCCAACCGCAACGCGAACCAGACCACCGTCGCAGTCTCCTGATTGGCTAATGCCAGTCCACTTTCAAGAAAGCCGGCAACCTCGGCTTCCTTTCCCGGTTTCGCCTGCAATCGCACCAACAGTCCAACTTTGACCATGATATGCCTCCTGTTCAGAATGTGTGAGTCGTACCGTGCGCATTCTAGCGTCGCCATCCTGTAATGAGCTAGTGGCAGGAATGACAATTATGATACAGTTCTCGCCATGCGTCTTTGTATCCTGACGCTTCATGACGTCTTCGATACCGGATTGGCCGCCCTGCTCGACACCTTCAGCACGGCGAACACATTGGCGGAGTCCACCGGGACATCGCCGACGCGCTTCGAGGTGACGATCATCGGCGTCCGACCTCGCGTGCGCACAAGTCAAGGGCTGGCCGTACCAGTCCGGGCTGTGACACGACTTACGCGCCCTGATGTCGTCCTTGTCCCGGCCATCGGAGCGAAGATGCCGGAGACATTAGGCGTGGCATTGGAACGGCGAGACACGGCAGACGCACAAGCCCTGTTGCGCGATTGGTCTGCCGCCGGCACGCTCGTCGGGGCGGCCTGCACGAGCACGTTTATCCTTGCCGGGTCGTCCCTCCTCGACGGCCATCATGCCACGACGTCCTGGTGGCTCGCCCCGTTCTTCCGTGAGCGGTATCCGCGTGTCGTGCTCGACGAATCACGGATGATCGTTCCTGCCTCACGTTTAGTCACTGCCGGCGCTGCGCTGGCACACCTCGACCTGGCCTTATGGATCATACGTCGTCGCAGCCCGGCCCTGGCCACACTGACGGCTCGCTACCTCGTCGTTGACCCACGGCCATCGCAGGCAGCATTTGCCATCCCTGATCATCTCGCCCATGCCGATCCGTTTGTCGAGCGGTTCGAGCGGTGGGCACGTCGTCGGTTGGCCGACGGGTTTTCTCTCGATGATGCCGCTCGTGCCGTCGCCACGAGCCCACGGACGCTGACACGCCGCCTGCAATCCGTGATGGGGAAATCCCCGCTCGCATACTTTCAAGATCTTCGTGTCGAACGCGCGGTTCATCTTTTGAAGACAAGCAACAAGAGTGTTGATCAAATTGCCGTTCAGGTCGGCTACGCCAATGGGATCACGCTGCGAACACTCATCCGGCGCAAGGTCGGCCGTGGAGTACGTGAGCTGAGGGCAGGGACATGATCATACTCCGGATCAGCAAACAGCCTCATAGGGCACTTGTCGTGCGACCAACCCAGGTGTAGCCTTCTGTTTGGAATGATTCACGGATGAAAGAGAAGAAACGCCTTCCCACCGACGGTGGGCCAATCAAGTGGGCCAGCCCATTCGCTGAGCTGAATCGCGTGCCCCTGCCGGCGGCTTCGCCCAAGCCACCTGTTCCCGCTTCGAATACTCCAGTGTCGTCCACACCGAAGAAGAATCGCGGGCGCGTGGATATCCTTCGCCAGACGGCGCACCGTGGAGGCAAGACGGTTACGGTGGTCACGGGGTTCGTGGGAATCGGCCAGGCGGAAAAAGAAGCCCTTGCCCAACGGATGCAGAAAGCCTGTGGGGCAGGCGGAACGGTCAAGGAGGGACGGATCGAGGTCCAAGGCGATCAGCGTGAGACGGTCGCTCGTATTCTCACCGATGCGGGATTTCGCCCCGTCTTCGCCGGCGGATAAGGTTCACGAGTTCCCAAGCGGCGTGATACATCCTCCTGCTCTTCATGTTCCAAGACGATCCCGGTACAATGCCTCGTACGTGGTTAAGGAGACGTATGACTTCATCGCCTGTTCCCTTCTATATTCTCTGCGGCTCCCTCGGTGCCGGCAAGACCACATTGTTGATGCGGCTGCTGGAACATTGGAAAGCCCAAGGCCGACGAGCCGGCGTGCTGATGAACGAGGCCGGATCGGTCAGTATTGATGGTCCTCGCGCCGGGACACTCGCTGAGCAGGTGATGAACCTCGCCGGTGGCTGCGTCTGTTGCGATACCAAAGAAGATCTCTCGTGGGGCATTGCCCAGCTGGTGCGTGATCATGGATCAGATGTCTTGATTCTGGAATGTTCAGGGCTGGCCGACCCTGCTGAAGTGGTCGATGCGGTAACCGATGCATACACCGCGCGGTTGGCGGTTCTCGAACGGGTCATCGCGCTCTTGCATCCGGTCTCGACAGAAGAAAGCCACTCCAGCGCCTATGTGACGACACAAGCCATCCGGTGCGCCGACGAACTTATTCTGAATAAGCGAGACCTGTACGTCCCGGGTCACTGGGAGGGATTCCGTTCATCGATCATCGAGCAAAACCCCTATGCGCGGCTGTGGGAAACCTCCCACGCGCGACTCGATGCCGCTGCGTTATTGGCTCCACACTCCTCGATAAAGCCGACGGCTCCGACGAACGTGATGTTCGGGACGACGCGACCAACTTCCGTGCAACGGGCTGCCTACCATCCCATCGCGACCACCGTTCCGTTGCCAGGTCCGCTGAATCGCCGGCGTTTCTTGGCATGGATGAAGACGATCCCGAAACAACTGGAACGGGCAAAAGGATATTTCCGATTCGGTAAGGAACCGGAGCTGCAGGAATTCCAATACGCTTTACCAGGACAGTCTACGATTACACCGGTAACATTGTTGGATGAGCCCACGTCTGCGCTCGTGCTGATTGGTCGGGGATACGATGTCGATCGATTGCGAGGCGGCCTGTTAGCGACACTGGAGGAACCATCACCGCCGGAGTAAATCTCACGATCTGGCTTCAACTTTTCCAATAGGCGTGACGACCGACTCCAACTTCTTCCGGAACCTCGGCCATTGCAGCAGGGCCCACGCCGCTCCTCCGCCGATCACTCCTCCGAGCATCCACCCACCGAGGACGTCCGTCACATAATGCGCGCCGATAAACACGCGGGAGAAACCGACGAATGCCACAATGGGCCAGGTGATCCAGCCCGACCTGGGGTATAAGACGTGGAGGAATGCTGCGAGCGCTGCGGTATTGGCGGCGTGGTTCGATGGGAAACTGAACAACCCCCCACAGCCGCTCGCCTCGATCTTCACCGCGTCGGTGAGCGCCCGACAGGGTCGAACTCGTTCAAAGATCCATTTGAGCTGTCCACCAACGAAATCGGTGAGCCCGACGGCTGCTCCCAGAACCGGACCGCCCAACAGCGCCTCTCGTCGGTTGCTCCAGATCCAATAGGCGATGGCACAAGCACCCGGAAGATAGAGCGTGCTGCGATGTCCCAGTTGCAGGAAAAAGTCGTCCACGGCCGCTGACTGGCCTGCCAATCCGTTAATCGCCAGGAAGAGCGTTTCGTCCAGACTCATGCATGCGACGATACGGCCTTACTCCGCACGCGTCAAGCGTCAACTGATCTCTTACTCCTACCCCCACAAGACTTTATAACGACTGAGCAAGAGCTCTGAGTGTCGCTGAGGAAACAGAAGCAACCTACAAGTCTATCCGGAGTCCCCGTCCGTACCGATGATGATTTCCATTGTCCCTTCCGCTACCGATGGATCATGCACGAGCGAAGGATCAAATCCGATTGAATCGAACGCTCTCGCCATTTGCAGAGCGAACACCGGAACCTTCTCACGGTCTCGAACTCGGATTTCGAACCCATCGATGCCTCCGCTGAACACCCCACGATTCAGATGGATATCGATCCATCCGGCGTCTTTGAGAACACTCGACACTTCCTTTGCAAACTTTCCAGCTTCCTCATCACCCAGCACGGCGATGATTTTTACCGGCCCCTTGTGAATTGGTTTCAACGCTTGGTGTAACCGGGTGCGCTGCTGGTCCGAAATGGCCCTTCGCTCTTTGACTTTCATCAGTGCAATTTCCGCTTGAGCGGCACGCTCGTTCGCCGCCTTCATATCAGTCAATGCCTTGGCTGTATTCTTACGCACCAGTGCAGTCTCTTTCTTCGCTTCCTCCGACTGAGCCTCTGCGACTTTCACCAAGTCTTCTGCGCGAGCTGCTCGTTCACGAAAACCTGCCGCTTCAACTTCCAGTTTACCGGTACGCTCGTTTGCTACCGCCAAATCAGCCAGTGCTGATGCATAGTCCGATTCAACCCGCATCCGGGCTTCTTCTTTCGCATCACTGACCGTGAGCAACACCCACCAAGACACGCAGCCAAACAACGCACCAGCCGCGATACAAGCGACAGCCGTCTTTCTGATCCAATCCACAGATCGTGTTCGATGGGAGATCGCGTCGGAGAACGTTTCGGCTTTTGGCTCCTCTGCCGATCCCATCTCATTGTTCAAAGAATCGCCCTTGAAGGAGCGCCAACGCAACAAGCACCCCAGCAAGGCACCGGCCACAGTCATCCCTACAGCAACGACTCCTGCCCAGAATGCCCACGATTCGAGTGTGAACAGATCTATCTCACTCTGCATGGTTCTCGCCTTACCACTTCAACGATGAGACAGCCTTGCTCATGATAATCGTTGTGCGAGTAGATTACAAAGGTCCGTCTGAGGCGCCGGAACAGTGAAGGAACGTATGCGTGACCAGGCATACGCAGTCTAGAGGTCTTGGTGACAGGCAAGAATGACTGGGCGAATGGATCGCCTTCCCCTGGCTTTGATGATCGCGGCCAGGGTTACCGCGTGCGGAAATGAATTCTGACGGTCAGCTCGCCGTCCACCGGATCATCGCCGCTCATTTGTGGATCGAAGGTCCATTTGCCGAGTGCATGAACCCCAGCAGCGGTCAACTCACGATGCTTGCAGGGCTCCAGCACAACCACGCTGACCTTCGCCTGTTTGGACACCAAGAGACGAACCTTCATCCAATCATCGATCTCTTGACCATTGAGGGACGCAGGAATACCGGGCCAAGGCGTCGACTTGGCAACCGGGCCTAATTGCTGGTCCTTATTGAGCGTGAGTCCGTGAACATGTACCTCAGGCAGCTCAAGTACATCCTCCTCGTGATCGCTCTCATGCGTGGCCTCATCCCCCGCCGCTGCGAATGCAGCGGCGGGGCTCAGTAGCACACACAGCGCACAGACCGACACCATCTGTCTGATATTCAAAGGCATGGTCCCGTCCAATAGATTCATGAAGACACTGTATATATCAGAAGAACCATTGCCCGCGAAAGAAAAAGGACCGCGGCATGCCGGCATGGGACACACCGAGCCCAATACTCCCTTCGCCCTGGTTGATGAAATACTTTTGGTCCAACGCATTCACGATATCGAACCCGATCAAGAACTTCTGACCATGCCATGGCAATGGGATGACATGGCTGATCGAAAAGTTATAGATCGTGTAGGTCGGACTATGACTCGAGTTGGTCTTGGCGCCTTCTTCTGCCGTCCGCAGTCCTGACGCAAACAACACTTGCCCGGTAAGGGTGGTCCGCTCGAGCAACCGATAACTCAGGATTCCTGAGGCCGTCAGCGTCTGCTGGTGATCGCAATGGACACCGCTGCGGGAATTGATATCCACAAGTTCCTCTTCGTGCACCAGATTGTGCCCGGACTGCAAGCCATACCCCTTGCACTGTCCCCAGGCAATATTGGCACGACCCGTCAGATTTTCCATGAACCAGACTTTGAGGGCGGCGTCGGCACCCCTGGTCCACCCCCGTTCAAAAGCAATATAGTTCAGCAAGGGAGTCGAGCCTAACTGGTGTGCGTCCGAGAGATAATTGGCAAGCTTATAATACCCCGTGAGCTGGAGGGTCGCCCAATCCGTGAGGGCATGAACGCTGCCGATTTGAAAGTAATGGGCCCGCTCAGCCCGCGGAAGATTGTCGGTGGTCTCTTCCGGATGCGCTTTCGTGCCCTCTGTATTCAAGCCGGCCAAGGCAAGCCTCTCGAGATTCGGGGGGGTAAACATGCGTCCATAAAACGCGTGGAACGCATGGGCTGGATTATAGCGGTACGTGACACCGACTCGTGGGCTGATCTGCCCCTCGTTACGCTGATACTGGACGACATCGGCGCGAACACCGAGATTGAAAGTCCAGTGTTCGTTCGGCGTCCACTGATCCTGAATCCAGAACTCCTGTCGCCACCCGATAAGCCGATTGTCGCCGCCGGCGTTGATGACGCCTCCGGTCGGGTTTCCTATGCCATCATCGAGAAAGGTAAACAATCTCGTCTTGTTGATCGCCTGGGTCCGATCGATCTGGAACCCGGCCTTGATCAAGTGTTCCTTGCTGTGGACATAGGTGTAATCCATGCGCACGCCACCTGAATAGCCGATACGATCTTGGCTCCCGGCCGAGAAGGGTTCTTCTACCTCCGGCACATAGGCGAGAACATTCAACGGATCTGTCCGAAATGTCGCTCTGGTGTGACGGAAATACCCTGCCAAGCTGAAAAAGTTTCGGGTGTTGATATCGTGCCGCCACACCAGGTGGCCATATTGGTTATTTTCCTTCTGATTCTCATCTACCATTTGCGACGGCACCGGCGTAAATCCTCCGGGTAACAAGCCGAGAATCGTCGGATTCACTTCCAGTCCAGGGGACGTCGGAATCTGATATTTTGCGATGGAGTTCAAGAACAACAGGGTAATGTTATTGTTATTGTCGTACTGATAGTCGCCACGAAACATCGTCTGGTTTCGCTCACTCTGCCCGTGAAAAATGGAATGTCCAAGAGTCGGCGGCTCAATCCCTCGATTCGTCGCCGTATGGCTGTTGAAAAAATAATAGCGAAACTTCTCGCCGATCGTGCCTCCATACTCGAACGACGGGTTGATCGTTTTATTCGACCCGCCGAACATTTGGACCGACCCAAATCCAGGCTTCGTGCCGCTCTTCGTCGTGATGTCGATGAGCGCAGCCGTTTTATTTCCCACATTGGCCTCCATCCCCCCCAACACAATGTCGGCTCGCTCCCACGCCCGTGGCGAAATCACATCAGAAAACGTCGAGGAGACCGTGTCAGGAATCGGCACCCCATCGATCCTGAGCTGGAGATTCGCATGGTCCTGCCTGACATGGACCTGCTTCAACGATCCATAGGCCGCACCTGGGATCGTCAGTAGCACGTCGTGTAAGTCATTATTGTTGCCTCGCGGAAGAATATCGATGTCCTTCCGGCTGAGTGAGTAGGTCTCGCTGGACGCCTTGGTTTGAATAGGCGGTAAGGGAGACACCACTTCAAGCGACACCTCCTTCGTCAATGACAGCGTCAGTATCACCGGCTTGGGTGACTCCTCCCCCAGGGTCAACACAATGTATTCACTCCGATAGGTCTCTTGCACCGCGCTCACTGAATATGTCCCGCTCTCCGGCACTGAGAGCTTGAATTCACCGGCTTCATTTGAGACCGCGGATGACACAAGGTCACCGTCTTGATTTTTCACTTCGATCACGGCTTGCGGGACTCGCCGAAGATCTTGATTTTGGACAATCCCTGTGATCACTGGCGGCTGATCATTCGCTTGCGCCTGCGCGTCCAAATAGGCCACCCAAGCAGCGACGCAGGCGATCACGACAATTGCCTTCCGTAACAGACCCTTCACAAACGGGTACCTCATACTCATCCTCCTTCACAAGGCCGCAAGAAGAAAAAAGGCGGAAAGGACTAGACGCGCCCATACAGAGCGGCCTATTCCCCTATATCGATGCGTGGATGTGCGAGCTATCGAGAAGGGGGGGCACGGGAAGGACCGACCAGAGAAGGAGCTGCCGACAATATGATGGAATCACAAGGAAGTTGCTGTTCGCAGACCGACTCGCTAACGACCAATGTAGGAACATCATAATCAACCGAACCGGCCGTATGATGCTGGACCCATTGGCAGATATCCGTATCGGAGTGTTCATGGCCGTCCGAGTCAGCTGCAGCTAACTCGTGATGGACATCCTGAGCCACGGCAAACGGTGCCAAGCCGAGCATGGCAGAGATGAGCCCACTCACCACGCCCAAGCGGATCCATGAAGCCGCACGCTTAGAATCGGTCCCGAACAACCACATGGCGTTAGGATAAGAACCCATGTGTAAAATTGCAAGAACCCTCTGCCTTGGTATTAAATTCCTCCTGATTAACCATGACGTTAACTGGTCTGGACTTTTCTGCTATGATTCGTTAGATTAACTCCCCCTTCGGGCCGGTTCATTGTAGAACCATCCGTTGCGTGACCGTTCATGAATAGACCGATCGACAATCAACACGTTATTGAGATTAAGGCGCTCCCCTCCCCTCGCGCCATCAAGACGAAACTGCCTATCACGGATCAGGCCGGTGCCCTCGTTGTTGAAACCAGAGAAGCGATTCGCCGGATCCTCCATGGCCAAGACCGAGACCGACTCCTTGTCATCGTGGGCCCTTGCTCTATCCATGACCCCGAGGCCGCCTATGAATATGCCGCCAAGCTGAAGCCTGTTGCTGATGCCTTGCGCGACCGCTTTTTGATCGTGATGAGGACCTACTTTGAAAAACCGCGAACCACGGTTGGGTGGAAAGGTCTCATCAACGACCCTCGTCTTGATGGAACCTGTGACATCGCGACCGGGGTCGAATTAGCGAGGGCAATTCTCCTCAAGATCAATCAATCGGGGCTTCCCTGTGGAACGGAGTTGCTTGATCCCATCAGTCCTCAATACGTCGCCGACCTCATCAGTTGGGCGGCAATCGGTGCCCGAACCACTGAGAGTCAGACGCATCGAGAAATGGCCAGCGGTGTCTCCATGCCCGTCGGGTTCAAGAATGGGACCGAAGGCAGCTTTCAGGTGGCCGTCAATGCCATGATTTCTGCCCGTGCTCCCCATCACTTTGTCGGCATCAATGCCGACGGCCAAACGGCGATCATCAAGACCATGGGGAATCCTGATCGTCATATTGTGCTTCGCGGTGGAGGAGGGAGAACCAACTACGAAGCCGAACACGTGGCCCGAGCGGAGGCCGCCGTCGCCTGCGAAGGCATCGCACGACCGATCATGGTCGACTGTTCGCACGACAATTCTAGTAAGGATCATACCCGCCAAAGCTTGGTCGCCCATGAGGTTCTCCGACAGTTCCGCGAAGGCCGTCAGACCATCATGGGATTGATGCTTGAAAGCAACCTGAACCCCGGCAAACAGGCGTGGAAAGAAGGGGTGGCCCTTCAGCATGGTGTCTCCATTACCGATGCCTGTCTCGGCTGGAACGAAACCGAACAGTTATTGAATGAACTCGCCGCTGCCATCACACCCAAGCCCGTCTCTTAAACTTAATCCTCACCGACCATCAGATCCCTGTTCATTTCCACAGCGGTGACGACATGACTCCACGATTGGTGGACCATCAGGATGATGATGCCCGCACCCCAGATCACCGAGTCCGCCACCGAACATGTTCTTTAACGTGGCCGGTGGGGCCAGTGAATCCGCAGGCAGATCCGATAGGCCCGCCATATGCGCGGCCAGGTCAACTCCCGCCGAAAAAGACGACAGAATCCGCCTCAGTTCCGTTCCACAACGAGGACATGCCTCAACCGGAGGAGCATTCATCGATTGCCGAAATGCAAACCGTTTCGGACAGTACAGCGACTCCACGCAATACTCGGCCACATATTCATAGATGGGCATGACTCGCGTCCCTTCTCATCCTTGGCACCAAACTGAGATCCTCCTGTCTCTCTTCAGGACATTCTACGAACTCAACTTGTATTGAATCGGAATCCGCAGAACGATTCGCTCCCGCCCTAGCGGCTGGGAGAGGGTCAGAGGGCAGGATTCCTTTATGGCTTCAAGAGCGGCAAGATCCAGCACCTCATATCCGGACCCCATTGCCACAGAGGCATCAAGCAATTGGCCCTGTGCATTGATCACAGCCCGCACGATCACGCGTCCCTCCCACTGATTCATTCGAGCCTCATGCGGATAGCGCTTCATTTCTGACACACGACTCCAGAGCATCCGCATCAACCAGTTAAAATCAGCCCTTGCCTCTAATGTGCTTGCATTCGCGACGATTGAGGATTGCAACTTGGCTTGAGTGAACGGATCTGATGAACCGTCAACAAGGTGATCATCTGCACCGGCTGATTGAACATGGGAGGATTGAGGTTCTTGAGCCTCATCACCTACAGCGTTCTGTGATTCTTCTACGGTCTGAGGAAGCGACACCCTGTCACTCTTAGACGCTGCGGGGGGATCCTCTGCATCGCTCGGATTCGGCACAGGCACTACAACTTCAGATTGGGTTGTTCCGGGTCCTGCTTCAGATAGAACCGGCTCCCTGGCAGCTTCTGTCCTGGGAGTCACCGACTGAACAGACGGTGCAACTGCAGCAGACGTACCTATCGAGGTGGTAATTGCTGAACGTATTTGATTATCGGGCTGTGGCGACGCATCGATCGAGGTTAGGTCGCTCTTTGATGGCTGAGATTGGCTGACCAGGGAGACCTCCCACTGAAAGATCGGCTGCGACACGATCGCCGGCTGCGAAATCAGCCATAAACTTAGTCCCCAGAGAGCCGCATGCAGTGCGATGGAGAAACCCCAGCTCTGTATTATGGCCCCTGAATCGATTCTCTCCACTCCCCTGTTCATCACTACCGAGCCTTCATATCCAAACGGACAAGCCCCATCCACACCCCGGATCCGGCCAATCCGGCTCCAAACAGACACCAGAGAGACATCAACACCCGACGCAGATCGCAATGCTGTGAGAACCAGGCCACATCCCATCGATGCAACCCATCGAAGAGTCGGTGATAGAGTCGGCGGCTGAAATCCAGGCGTTCTACAACGGCACCAGTCCATACGTTGACCAGCACTCCTTTCGATTCAGGACCACTGGTCTCTACCTGCAGAAACGGTGACGCGGCTTCATCATCAGTCTTAGAACAGCTATTGAAATCGATTTCGACAGGCCTTGTGACTCTCAGTACCCCATCACCGAGTAGAGGGCTGGCCGCTGCCTTCACCACCTCATCCTGAAATGCTTCCCGCGGACTCTCATCTGGCTCCGCCATCGACAATATGGCTTGATGCGAGGGAGACGTGCGGGCCACAAGGTGGACGATGCCGTCCATCTTGATCAGTCGAATCTCTTTGACGGTCTCGTCCGCCAACCTCGCGGAGAAATCCGCCATGCTCTCAATATCACTCCGACTGAACCGCCCACCCATGAATCGCTCACGATCTTCTGCGTCGACCTTTCCATCAGAAAACCAGCGCCCATGGTCCATCGACAACCACCCACTCGCCATCCAGCAGCAAGCTGAAATGCCAGCGATCACACCCAGCACTCGATGAACCTTCCATCGGCCGGTGAAGAGACCAGACCAACCCTGTTTCACCCACTCTCGACCAAGGATCAGACCTCCAGCCACCACCGTCACTGTTCCGATCGCACTCGCCCACCAGACGACGTGGTCCCACCAGGCCCAGTGACGCCTGAGCCATGGCCAATACCACCAATGAATAACTGCTCCTATAAGATTCCACCGCCGCTCCTCTGCTGTCGTGTCTTGCACGACATCGCCGGTCACGCTTGAGACATACAGGACAGCACGGCGTTCTCCGGACAGCTGCACTTTCCATAATGGGCGATAGGGATCGAATCGCTGATGCACGGTCCAGACATCATGATCGATGAGCTCGACCACGTCGATCACGCGTCCGCCGGAAAATGGCTGCACGATGCGCTCGATCCCTTCCTGAGTAAACGGGGCGAGCAGGTCACCGCTGTCGGCAGAGAATGCCGTCAATAATCCATTGAGACTCTGCGCGACCACGACAGGCCGATCACCAACCAGCCGAAGCCTGAGAGACTCGATCCCATCAGGCCGCTCTAATTTCTCGACGAGGGAGGTAAATGAGACACAGCACTCTCTCGTGGGTAGCTCTCCGGCCGAGGAAAACCACTCCCCTTCTGTCAAACTCGGATAAGGCATCCATAGGAGGACCGCTCCTGAGAGAAACCAGAGCAGCAGCGCCGGTCCCAACACGAGGCCGAGCCATCGATGCACCATCCTAATTACCCCAACCTTTGCCATCGCCTAGAAGCGCGCGGTCAGCATGACTTCCATGGTCCGTGGCGCACCGAGCAGCACCTGACTCGGGTAGAACGGATCCGCCCAAATCGCATAGATCTTGTCCGCCAGATTCCGCCCACGGATGGTGAGGGTGAAATTCTTATAGGGAATCGAGACCCACACATCCGCGGTGGTGTAGCTGTGCAAACGCACCGCATTGGCGTTGTCTGCGAAACGCGGGCCCACATAGCGGAACGCCGCCCCCAGGTCGAACGGGATCACGAACGGGATCCGGTACTGACTCCAGAGATTTGCCACCGTCTGGGGGACGTTCGGCGGCCGATTGCCATCATGCGAGACCAGATTGCCGCCGGTCTGCTCGGAGAAGGCCTCAAACTCGGCCGACAGAAACGTCAGGTTCCCCTGGATCCGCCACGCGTCGGTCGGACGCACGGCGGCGCTCAACTCGAAGCCTTTCGAGGTTTGCCGCCCGACATTCTCCGCAGCCAGCAACGACGTTTGCGTCAGGATATTCTTGCGGAAGATGTCAAAGTAGGCCACGGTCCACTCGGCGCGATTGTTCCAGAGACTTTGCTTCAGGCCCACCTCCCACTGTGCTCCGGTGGCCAAATCGAAGTTCTCCGCCGCTCGTACAATGAAGAGGTTCGTGCCGACCGGATCCGCCGCCGTCGCATAGTGCCCGTACAACGTCAGCGTCGGGAGCAGGTCATACACAGCGCCGACTCGCCAGGTCACCGGCTGGAAATCTCGCTCAAAACTGGCCGCCTGGTTGAACACCCCCGCGTTGTTGAACAGCTTCCGATTGAGATCGATATGGTCGAACCGCATCCCACCGACCAGTTTCAACGAGTCCGTCACACTGAACTGGTTTTCGGCGAAGATGGCGCTCGTGGTGATGGTGGAGCGCTGTTCCGCCGAGACGATCGACCCAAACGAGCCGGACGGAAGCGCCAACGGATCAACACTGTCTCCTGAGCTGAAGAAACTCGGGCGATTCAGATGCAGGTGGCTGAAATCCACCCCGACGACGAACCGATTTTTGTGATCGAGGATCGGCTCGTTGACTTGCAGTTCCAGCCGATCGCCGAGAATATACTGGTCATGCTGGACAAAGAACCGATCCCGATCGATCAACTGCGTACCGATATTGAATTGGTACGTTTCGGCATTCTGCCAGTCTCGCCCGGCCCAATAGTAGTAGCCCTGGTTGCGGATCTGGATCGTGTCGGTCGGTTGCCAGTTTGCTTTCAGCTTGGCCCAGTAGGTCGTCGAACTCATGTTGGCATCGACGACATTGAAATTCTGACGGAAGAACCGCGCATCAGTGGTTTGGCCTGTTCGCGTGCTCACTACGTCAGGAATGGCTGAAGCACCGGCAAAGCTGCCGGGGACCAGCGGCGTGCCCCAATAGGGGACGCTGCGGTCATGACTGACGTCGAACGACACCTCGAAATTCAAGCGTGGCGTGACGTCATACAGCAGGGCGCTGGTCATATTCCAATAGGTGTACGGCGTGCGTTGAATGCCACTGAAGCTATCGGAAGTCTGGTAGCTCAGATCGACGCGATAGTGCAGGTTGTCCCAGCGCAGCGGTCCGCCACTGCCCGCCGCTGCGCGCAGTGTATTGAACGTGCCGTACGACAACAACGCGTCGACCGTGACCTGATCACTCCGCATCGGTCGCTTGGTCACGAAGTTGATCGCGCCGCCGAGCGCGCCTTCGCCGTAGAGAACCGAGGCAGGACCTTTGAGAATCTCAATGCGCTCGAGATTCCAGGTGTCGCGAGGGCGAGACGTCATCGACGCCGGTCCGGTCATTAGTCCGTCGTAGAGCAACCGGAGCTGATTATTGGTGAAGCCTCGCATGGAGAAATTGGCCGGATTGCCCGGGGAATCCCCCACGGTCACGCCGGTGGCGCCCTCCACCGCTTCGGAGATCGTTCGTAAGCCCCGCTCCTGCAACAACGTCTGATCCACGATTTCCACGCTGGCGGGGATTTCTCGAATCGACAACCCCAGCCGACTCGCCGACGGACTCGCTTGCTCTAAATGCAACGTGCCGGTGCCAGTAGTCTTAATCGCCTGATCACGAACCTCAACGACCGGCACTTCGACTTCCTGCGCGACTTCCTGCTCTATTTCAGTAGCCTCTGATATTTCAGCCCCCACAAGGGCGCTCGCAACGATGACTCCCACAACAAGGCCCCACAGACCAATACGACGCAACTGACCCACAGCAATCCTCCTTACACTCCGAGTAGTGATCCTGTGCTTCGCTCAGTAAACGGCTGCTGATAGAGTGCAGAAACCACTCTGCCGAACATCCGATTCCGACCAGCTGTGATACCTAGAAGAACGGATCTGGGGGACCACGGACAGAGGGCGTGAGAACAGCTGATGACTCGAAATACAATGGAGGGGATAGAGTGAAGGCAGCCGCAACATCGACAGGAACGACTTCGGTCTCACATGAAGCGAGCCCGGCTCCGGCCGCATGATCCAGCCAAGCATGGTCATCGAAGGTTGTATGGGCAGGATCGCCGGTCAGAATCCCCCACTCGTGATCGAGCAGCACGAATGGCAGCGGGAGCGCCAGCGCCAGATACGAGAGCAAGGCTCCGATGAACAGGATGCGATGGAGGCGTGCAGATATCACAAATGTGTTACCGTTTTTCCTTGTGCACCGCATGCTTCCGGCAGAAAGAACAATATTTCTTCACTTCGATCCGATCCGGATCATTTTTCTTATTCTTCGTCGTCCAATAGACCGACTTGCCCGGCGATTCGCAGCCAATACAGGCGACGGCAATCACTTCACGCATGATCAACCTCCTCGCTCCTCGCTAAATCTTTTCTCCGGCCGCCCGCATGTCTGAAAGCACTCGGGCCAGGCCTCGTTTGTCGATGATCTTCATGCCATGCGCAGAGACCGAGAGCGTGATCCAGCGGTTTTCATCCGGGAGAAAGTAGCGCTTCCGCTGCAGATTCGGCAGAAATCGCCGTCTCGTCTTGTTGTTGGCATGGCTCACGTTGTTTCCCGATACCGGCTTCTTCCCGGTCACCTGACAATAGTGTCCCATCCTTCCTCCTTGCAGTTGATCCGTTCCACCCGTTGTCCGTTAGGCGCTGGGGAGGTCGTCCACGCCGCCGCTCTCCCAGAGGGACAAGGCGATCTGGCAGCATCGACAGAGTTGCCAGATCTCTCCCGTCACCGCGCGCCGTTCCAAATCGTCCATCACTCGAATGCGGGCGATGACGTCACGGCCTTCACCTTGTTCGCGCAGATTGCAGAGCTCACAACCCAGCCCATCCGCTGCGTGAATCTCTTCGAGATCAAGCATCGGCTCAACCCTCTTCCTCCGGCAACAAGTCGTGCCGCTCTGAGCGTATGTGCCGCTTTTCCCACGTCAGCTTCTTGAATGGATCGCGAAAGGCACGCCACAGCTCTTCGTCCAGAGTAAGCTCCGCTCTGGTCAACAGGCAGGCATCCAGACGCAATTTCAAGTCGACGCGATCGATCTCTTCGCCGATGAAAGCCAGTTCAATCCGGCGATCCCCGAACTCGAGGTCCCACACCTTGCGCAGTTCTTGGAGCGCGGCTTCCTCCTTCGGCCAATGGTGATCTGCAATCGCCATCCACCACCGGCCCAACCGTTCATAGAGGCAGTTGGCACCGGCCTGCGACCACATGTAACAAGTCTTCGGTTGTGAGGCGACCCAGAAATAGCCTTTGGATCGCTGGACACCCGACCATTCCTCTTGCATCAACATCCAGAAGCGAAACGGATGGAACGGTCGTTTCGCCCGATAGACGAACGTTCCATCTTCATGCTCGTCTTCTGGCAGCCAGGCGCCGCTCAACAGATGCATCCACCCCGGTTGTAGGTCTTGTGCCGCACCTACGCGAGGACAGGAGGCCTTCAGGGACAAGGGATCGAGCCGGCCCTGAGCAGCCGTCACGCACATCGCATCGGGGTTGACCCGCCGAAGAAACCGCTCAAGACGCTGCCGCTCCGCCGGCGTCACGCGATCGCACTTGTTCAGCACGAGCGTCGTGCTGCATTCCAGTTGATCCGCAAGCAGTTCGGCGATGGTTCGCGCATCGTCTGGCCCCGTCCCAAGGCCACGCTCGTGGAGATTGTCTCCGGATTCGTAATCCTCCCAGAACCGCTCCGCATCGACGACCGTCACCAAATGGTCGAGACGCGCGACGGCCGACACAGCAGCCCCTTCGGCCCCATCCGCATCGAAGACATTGGTGATCAACAGCGGATCCGCACTACCGGAGTTTTCAATCACGATGGTGTCGTACCGCCCAAGTCCGGACAGGCGCACGATGGCTTCCGCGACATGCTGGCGCAACGAACAGCGGGGACACTCAGCCATTAACTCGACGAGTGCTTCGCCTCGAAGATAGTGCTTTCCGCCAAACAGATCGACCCCAGCCGTTAATCCACTCAGGTCGTTCGTGATGACCGCCGTCCGGGCCGGATTCAATTCTCTCGCGAGGCGATTCACAACGGTGGTCTTGCCCGACCCGAAGAAACCCGACACCGCGATAACGCTCAGCTTAGCCATCATCCACCCCCCCTGTAGTCCCCAGTCCATACATCGTGCGGAATACCTCAGGCCATCACAGCCGACTTCTGTCAGCATCCACATATCGGAGGATGATCGATTGCCTCTTGAACGGATGCAGTGGGATCAAGCCATTGGTGCTTGTGGCCTGCCCCGCACCCACACAGTGGAGATCGATCAATGCCGCCACCGTCTGACTAAAGATTCTCAAGCTGCCGGCGCCCAAGCGCGTACCGCCCAGACGTCCAGCCTCAACCCAGCGATACACCGTCCAGCGGCTCACATTCAGAATCTTCGCGGCTTCGTCCACGCGAAGCAGTCTCTCTGGCCGCAAATCGCCCATCGTATCCATGCTCAATCCTTCCTAATCCGCTGCGCTCGAATCTCTTAGGCGAATCCTACGTGATTGAATTTGTCCGAGCACTTCCCGATCTGGTTCGTGTTCGATATTTCTTATTGAATTTCTCGACTCGCCCTTCGGTGTCGATGATGCGCTGCGTCCCTGTGTACAACGGATGCGAGTACATCGAGGTTTCGACTTTGTAGATCGGATAGGTTCGGCCGTCTTCCCATACCGCCGTCTGATCAGTTTGCACCGTCGACATCATCATCCAACGTTTGTCGATCGCAACATCGTGAAAGATAACCGGGCGATAGCCCGTCGGATGGATACCAGGTTTCATCGCGCCTCCTTCCACTTCGCCACACAGACCTCCTACCAGCTTGACTTTCGCACCCCGGGAATCTGCCCCGTCAGCGCAAGTAGACGAAACTCGACCCGCGACAGGTCAAACTTCCCCATGTAGCCTCGGACCCGACCTGATATCGCGCAGCGATTGCGGACCCGGACCGGCGAAGAATTCCTCGGCAACTTCTGCAGCGCCTGCTGCGCTTCGTGTTTCTCCTCTTCACTGCTTGCTGCACTCTTGATCACCGCCTTCAACGACGCACGCCGTTCGGCATACTGCGCGACCAAGCGCTTGCGCTTTTCATTTCTCAATTGACTGCTGAGTTTCGCCATACACTCACCTCCCTAACTTCAAAAAATGGAGTTGTCTGTCTTGGCTACGTCACCATTCAGACTGCCGACCGAACGGCAACAGCGCCATGTGTCGTGCGCGCTTAATCGCTCGCGCGATCTCCCGCTGCCGCTGCTGACTATTCCCCGTCATGCGACGAGGCAAGATTCGCCCATTCTCCGTGATGAACCGGCACAACCATTCGACATTCTTCCAATCCACCGGTGTGGTAACGTCGATCACGCGACGCCGTCGCTCCTCAAACATACCTGGCTCCTTCGTTGACTTGACTCAGACCTGCTCTGTCGGTAGCGCCCAAACTCTTCGCCTGATCGTGACGCGTACCACGTGACGACACCGGACACTGAAGAGTCCGCGTACCTACGGAATCAGCACGATGGAATGAGATCAACCGAGAGCAGGTGGACCGCGAGACTGCAGAGCGGAATCCAGGAAAACCGAGAAGATTTGCGGCAATGAAATTGTTCGTGAACGTGACGGGACCAACACAGACGGCAGGACAGGCACCGTCCCAGACAGTCCTGAACTGGCGGCCCACTCCAACCACGCATGAATGTCGACATCGGAGTGATTCGTATCGCCTGCCTGTATGGCGGAGTAGTGGTCGATGAGGAGATAGGGCAGGGGCAGGGCCACCAGCACGTACAGCATCGTGACGGCGGCAATGAACATCACTCGAGTCAATTGGACCTGCATCCGTCTTGCCACTTCACTACACCAATCCATAACGCGCCTCGCATTTCAGCGCGCTCTCGTCGAATGCTTGTGATCCTAAGCCGACCCACTTCCCCTGTTGAACCGTGAAACATTGCGCACAGGTCTGGTCATAGAACGGCGATAGACCCATGATCCAATCTCGCGAAAACTCTCCTTGGTACTCCTTGGGAAGGAAGGCCATGAAGCCGGATGGTGGTGTCGAACCCTCAGACATCTCGACTCCTATTGATTCATCGACGGACCTGAGACGGTTCCCTTCAGTTCACGCACCTTCTCTGCCAAGCGCATGATGTGATGCGGCGTAATGTCGCGGAAGGACAGCATCGCATCCTCATGGCCAGCCTGCGCGCACATCGCCATCGTATAGCAATTCGTCCCGCCACGAACAATCTTCAAGGTTAGATTCGCCTGATGACAATGGACGCCGATGAAGAGACACGCATCGATCCGGTTGTGCCAGATCGTCAAGTTCGGATGGTTCGGATTGATTTCGACCTCCGGATTGATCTTCGGATACTTAGGTCGATAATCGGGCATGGGAATCAACATCGGTTTCTGATTCGGTCCCACACTCTCTTTCAACGTATTGAAGAGGTGGCGAATCGCTTTCGCCTTTTTCTCGGCCGTGGGCGTCCATGCCCATAACACCAGCGGCCCCGGAAAGATCGTCGGCACCTTGGCGATCAAGAATCGGCGGGCCGCCTCCTCCATCGCCTGCTCTTCGGGCACGATATACCCATGCACAATCGCTTCGCCTGGATTCGGCAATCGAATGCCCATACTGGCGGCTGCCGGCGGCAAAAAATGCTCAGGACCGGGGCGAACTTCGTATCTCATGTGGTCTTGTTCTCCAGCTATCTAATCGCAAATGATTTGCACTTACGGATCGCATAATACCCTGACCTACAGACAGTTGCAAGTCTCGTTTACAGCTTACGGCACATGGCGTGTACGACCGCTTGAGATCCGCTGTTCCATCGACTGGTACCTGTTACGCCGATTCCGGGCATGTCCGGTCCCTACTCCTTACGGCAGTCGACTGTGGTGAATGGCATGGGTTGCCCCTCAACGATCGGCATGGAAAAACTGGCGGCATGTTGATGGCCGCCGCCTCCATGGGCCTGCGCAATCCGCGAAACATCGGCGCCATCATCTCGAGAACGGAGGCTGACATACCACCGCCCCTCACGCTCGTACCACACGAGACAAAAAGGATAATCCAAAGCCAAGCGTTCGCCCAACTCGCTGCGGAGGATTGGACTGTGGACAGCCGGGACCGTCTCGCCTTCGAAGCGCACCATCACAGCAGTCCGTAGCAGTTTGTCGATAAACTGCTCCTGTGCTCGGAGAATCGCCCGTCCTTCCGTGACCAAACAGTCCTGCTGCAGCTCGCTCCACACATCAAAGTCAAACGAGTAGGATTCGATCGCCGCATTGATGGCCCGACTCTCTGGCAATTGCCAGTGATGCAGATCTTTATCCTGCACATACTGCAAGAGCCAAGGAGCAGACGTCCGATGCGCCCATTCCCATGCGAGCACGGCACCGGACTTGTCTTGTTCGTAATGCGTATAGGGCAAATCACCGAGCGCCTGTTTCGCCGAGACGTGATGATCGAGAATCGCCAATGCCGACGCCGTACGAGCCAATTGTTCGATGGTCGGACGAGCGTAGCTGAAATCGAGAATCACCAATCGTTTTCCCGCCAGACCATCAGGAGGGGGCTGACCATGCCGAGCCGTCACAAACCGAGCCGTCGAGCAACGCCTCCAGACCGCCCAGGCTGCGCCAAATCCATCAGGACAATCGGCATGGTAGAGAACCACCTCCGGTTCGAAAAACGGCAGCATGTCCTCTTGACCGGCTTTCATGACATGGTTACCCCTTTGGTTCGAAAACAGGTGGACCAGAAGCCAACAGCCTCGCGGCATCGAGCGCACCGTACGTCACAATCAAATCGGCACCGGCTCGGTGTATGGCACTGAGCGATTCCAACAACGCCTCTTCGTAGCTGAACAGACCGACTGCCGCGGCAGCCCTGAGCATGGCGTGCTCCCCGCTCACGTGATAGACCGCGACCGGAAGAGCAGAATGGCTCCGAACGAGAGACACAATGTCCAGATACGGCAAGCCAGGCTTTACCATCAGCCAATCAACACCCTCTGCTTCATCGAGCGCGATTTCCCGCAGAGCTTCTCGGTGATTTCCTGGGTCCATCTGATAGGTCCGTTTATCACCGATACGCGGCGCGCTCTCCAAGGCTTCGCGAAACGGTCCATAAAATGCCGAGGCATACTTCACGGCATAGCTGCAGATGCCGACCTGTGGATAACCGGCCCCATCCAACGCACGACGGATCACACCAACCCGCCCATCCATCATGTCTGAGGGAGCCACCAGATCCGCTCCGGCCTGCGCTTGGACCACGGCCATCTCCGCCAATAACGGAAGGGTCGCATCATTGTCGATCCGTCCATCAATCACCACCCCGTCATGCCCATCCGACGAATAGGGATCGAGCGCCACATCACTGAGGATCAGCAGATCCGGAGCCGCAGCCTTCAGGGCGCGGATCGCCCTCGCCATCAACCCGTCCCGGTTGCGACTCTCTTGCCCTCGCGGGTCCTTGAGGTGATCCGGCACCACCGGAAACAACGCGATACCGGCGAGGCCGGCGCACGCGGCTTCTGCAACCTGCTCGAGCGCCCGGTCGACCGAGACTCGTGCGCAGCCCGGCATGGAGGCTATCGGCGTCATCTGATCGACTCCCTCTTGCACAAACAGAGGCCATATCAGATGCTGTGTAGCGAGCCTATCGGCTGATCGCCTTGCCCGGAGCGCCGCTCGTGTACGATGGATCGGGGAGGATTCGCAGAGCGCTAGTGGAATCGGGTGAAGGCTCATCCCCAAGACTCCTTCACCAGCTGCATCAGACAGTCGACTGCCCCGGTCGTGAGCGGTTGGCCTTCCATCACGTTCGACCAGACTGCTTCCCACCGAATGACCGCCGGAGAAATCGTCAATCCCTTACTCTCCACGGCAGCCCGCATAGCCGATGTCGGCCACTCAACGACTTGATTCCATAACACCCGCATGGCCGGATTGATCCCTTCACCCCCAAGCATCGCGTGCAAAGCCGCCATACCCTCCAACGCCCAAATGTCGGGAAAGGATGGGCGAACCGGCACAAACACCCGATCGGCATCCCGCAGAATGCTCGTCGTCATGTCGGAGAGCGTCGGTGGCCCATCGACGACCATCCACTCGAATCTCGGTGCAAATCTGGCAACCTGGTCGTGCACGATCGGCTGAATCTGAGAGCGGGCCACGACGCGGAACTGTTCTCCCCAGCGGCTCGCCCATTCGCTTGCCGTGCCTTGCACATCCGCATCCAGCAACAGCACGCGAGCTCCCTGCTCCGCCAACGCCATCGCGGTCGCAATCGCCAGTGTCGTCTTTCCCGTGCCGCCCTTTTGGTGGAGAAACGCGACCGTGCGCATGGATCCCGCTCACGCGGCGCGTGGCCACCGATGTCGAATCCGTCCCCCGACGACGGTCATCATCACCCGCCCACGCAAACGCCATCCAGCAAACGGTGTATTCCGCCCTTTCGAGTAGAACTGGTCTGGCTCAACCACCCATTCACAGGCACGATCCACGAGGATAATGTCGGCTGATACCCCTGGCGCTAGCGTGCCACCCGGCAATCCCAACAAGCCGGCCGGTTTGCTGGTCAAACATTGCACGGCACGCTCCAGAGACAAGAGGCCCTGCTCGACGAGCCGTAGGGTCAGCGCCAGCGCCGTCTCCAATCCCACGATCCCGAACGGGGCACGCTCCATGCCCCACTGTTTTTCATACTCCGCGTGCGGGGCATGATCCGTGGCAATGATATCGATTGTGCCATCCGCCAATCCCTCAATCACCGCCGCACGATCCCGCTCACCCCGCAGCGGCGGATTCATCTTGGCATTCGGTCCTGATCGTCGCACGGCTTCGTCGGTCAGCGTAAAGTGATGTGGACAGGCCTCCGCCGTGACCGACCATCCCTCGGCCTTTGCACGGCGAATCGCTTCGATCGTGCCGACCGAACTCACATGCGCCACATGCAATCTGGCTCCGGTCTCCCCAGCCAAACGAATATCTCGTTCGACCATCCTGGTTTCAGACCGAGAAGGAATGGCCGGCCATCCCAGGGCGCGTGAGACCGGGCCTTCGTTCATACAGCCACAACCGGACAGACTGAGATCTTCACAATGATCAATGACCGGTAGATCGACCGCTGCCGCTCGCTCCATCGCCTGTCGCATCACCCCATCATCCATCACCGGTCGCCCGTCGTCTGACACCGCGACACAGCCCGCCTCTTTCAAGGCGCGGAATTCGGTCACCTCACGTCCAACCGACCCCTTGGTAATGGCTCCGATGGGATACACCTTGGCACGATCGGCTTCTCCGGACTTCTGCTTGATCAACTGCGTGACCGTCGGCTCATCGTTCACCGGCTTCGTGTTCGGCATGCAGCAGATCGAGGTGAAGCCCCCCGCCACGGCCGCCGCCGTGCCGGTGGCGATCGTTTCCTTATATTCAAAGCCTGGCTCGCGCAGATGGACATGGAGATCGATGAGTCCCGGCAACACCAGCAACCCCGTCACATCCAGGCACGCTGCCTCCCGGGGAGGAGACACATCCGGTGAGACCACCGCATCGATTACTCCATTTTTGATCCACACATCTGCTTCGCCGTCCCACCGACCCGGATCGAAGACCCAACCGCCTGCTAGGACAAGGACGACGGGTTCATCCGCCGTGTTTTGTTTATTGACCATCCGTCACCATCAGCACTAGACTGGGAGTATGAAATCAAAGCTATCCTTGCTCACGAAAGGAGTCCCGCGATGAATGCCCACCCCATCCATGAGCATCACGCCCACCAGCACGGAGCGAACTGCGGGCATCCGGCTATCGCCCATGACGACCACACCGATTATCTCCATGACGGCCATCTTCACCATCTGCATGGCGACCATGTCGATGAACATGTCCTGGCCGTCAGCTCAACGAACCCAGCTGCCTGCACACCGGCCCACGCCTGCGGCAGTCATGATTCCAGCCACCGGCACGGTGCCGGCTGCGGCCATGAGGCCGTGCCCCATGGCGATCACGTCGACTACTTCGTCGGCGGGCACCTGCATTTCGCCCATGGCGCGCATTGTGATGACCATGGGGTCTTACAACTCGCCTAGAAACTACTCGTCGCTACCGGTGTGGGGCGCCTGACTCAACGGCGTCCCGGGCACTCCGCTCAGCCGTAGCAGAAACCCGTCCACCTCTGCCGGTCGCATCTGATCGTGCGGGATTTCGACTTCGAGAAAAACCCCGTCCCGCAACGCGAAGAGCTCATGCGCGATGCGGTGATGGTCACCTACGCCAACTCCAAACGCCAACACAAAGGCCTCGAGACTATTCGGATCCGCACAACAGAGGGAGTAGCCTGAGGCTGGAACATTCGGATGGAAACGATCGACTTCCCGCCAATGCTCCTCGTGGTCCGCCGAGACGTGAACGATCCTCCATTCCGGAAGCTGCTCATGGCCACGCTCCTCAAGCTCCACAATCTGCGCAAGGTAGGCATGTTTTTGAATGTTTGGCAATGTCGAGACCACGACTAGACCTCGACGAAGTTCGTCGGCCGTGAGCGGCTTGTCGGCCAGCCTGGCGGCTGGAATGACGAACTCGGCGGTCAATCGCTCTCCGCGACGAGGCACGTGGCCCAGCAAGTGAATCCGATCGCTGCCGAGTTGCACGGTTCTCATCCTGTCATCCCTCGACTCCATTCCCTATTTTGAACCGTTTCCTCTTGCAGGCTGTTCAAAAATTTCGTCCCGCAAAGCTCATCGTGTGTCTCGTTGAGCCTCTCGTGTATTTCGCAATCGACGAGCGCTTCACGCGCAGGAGAGCGACACGATCGGTCTGCGCATAGCCGCTCCGGCAAAGACAGAAAATGCAGCTGACAGCATGATTAATGCGGCAACATGGTCAACATCGCGATAGTCACCATCCCCGCGATCATCATGGCAAACTGCCAGACCCCCTTGGCTGCCCCCATCCGCCCATGCAAACCAGGCACGAGGTCGGCCAAGCCGATATAGAGAAAGCTCGCAGCCGCCACACTGAGGGCATAGGGGACGATGGCCTCCGCATAGGCGAGGCCGCCGTAAGCAGCGACGACACCAACCAATGTCCCCATCCCCGAGAGCGTATTCCAGAAAAACGCTTTCCAGCGAGAGAAGCCACTTGACAGGAGAATCGTGAAATCGCTCAATTCTTGTGGTACTTCGTGCCCCAATACCGCGAGCGTTGTGACGAGACCAAGTCCTGGGGACGCCACACAGGCCGCGCCGATGGCGACGCCGTCCGCCATGTTGTGGACGGCGTCGCCGATCAAGATCAACATGCCAGCCTTTTTCTCCATCCCGTGGGCATGGTCGTGTTCATGGGGGTGATGGTGGTCTTCCGGAAACTCCCCGTGCGAATGTCGCCAGATCACCGTCCACTCCAGCACAAAAAACAGGATGAGACCAGCCAAGATCGACAACCCCACTTCGTAGATTGGAATATGTTCCAACGCTTCGGGGATCAGTCCAATGATCGCGGTGGCCAACATCGTACCCGTGGCATAACTCAGCAGATACGGCATCGCCCGATGCCGCCAGCCGTCGGGAATAAATAAGACGACGGCAGCGGGGAGCAGAGCCCCGAGGCTTCCGAGTAGACCCATCAGAATGACGAATCCCCAGGATGATTCGGCAGGAAGAGCCATCACGAGCGTTTCTTTTCCCGATAATCTGCATATCGCTGTTCACAGGAAGTACCCGAGGGATCTCCCAGGAACCGTGACCACTCACTATGGGTGGAAACATCGACACCCTCGGCTCGAGCTTCCCGCTGAAGGACAACCTGAAGGTCAAGGAGTAGGTCAGACTCGTCGATGTCGGCTCCTGAATCGGTCCGCAACTGGGAGAACAGCGCTTGGTAGATGCGCTTGAGTTCATCAAGTGAACAATCGAGGGCAAAGCGGCTCTGCTGTTTGGTGATGTGTGATTCCAACGGAGACATAGCGCTCCTCGATCTCTCTGTCTGTCCGTTCGTGCGCGATCGCGACCTGTCAGGCTGACAGCAGACAGGTCCGGAGTGTTCGATGACAGTGCGCGTGATTGTAATTTCGGCCGATCAATATCAGGGCCGGATCTGGTTCCTGTCGAAACCGAACCACGCCGATCCACCGTGTGACCGGGGAGGCATACTGAATCTCGTATAGCTCCTGCTCACCAGAAAACCGGCAGACCCCTTTGACCCGATCAAGGCCGACCGGAAGGTGGTCGAACCACTCGGTAAATCGACCTCGATGCAGCGGCCCGGCCAGGGGAATCGTCGTCACCATCGGATGCGCACGCGTCGATCCAAACGCCACATTTCCGACTCGTCGTTTGGGTCGCTGTTCGTACGGTCGGAGCAGCGACTTAGGGTCCACGGCCGCCTGCGACACCTGCCACAGCCTGGCGTGCCCCCTATCACGAACGATCGCCGTTCGAAATCGCTCCTGTTCCACAGCGGAGTAGAGATCTTGCTTGTTCACGATCACTTCGTCCGCATATTGCACCAAAGCTGTATAGCGTGAGCCAATGGGACGCCCGTCAGACGGAACGATCGGTTCGATGACCGCGATCACTTTCTCCAGCCGTACCAAAGCGAGACACACTGAGTCGGTCACGGCCTCGATGACTTCTTCGATGGCTGCGATTCCCGAGCACTCAAGCACCACCACATCGACCTCCTGTTGCTCTACAAGCTCGGCCAGGCCCTCTCCAATCCCGTCACGGGCATCGCAACAGACACAGCCTCCGGTGATGTTTCGGACTGCAGCGGCTGACCCGTCTGCATGAGCGCCATCCAGACTGATCGCACCGGCCTCGTTCATCAGGACGCCGACCCGCTTACCGGCACCGCACCAGAACGCGAGCAGCCGCATCAGCAACGTCGTCTTGCCAGCCCCCAGCGGACCGCAGATTACGTAGAGCGGGACCATGAGGGACCTCATCCTTGCAATACGACAAGATCTCTCCGGAAGCACCTTCCCACCGTTGTACAGCTGCTGGACTTTGGACGAAGCTTGCACTGCACGGTCATGATTCCATCCAGGTCTATCGAACTGTTTGGCATCGTAGAAAACGGAGATGCACCCCTGGCGGCTGCTTCGGCATGAACCGTCGCAGCCGCCAGCGACTCGGATGAACTAGTACGTAGTCCTTCCTGTGAACCGATTAAACGATCAGAATGAGGCCGCCATCTTGCGACGTGCCAAGCTCGCCAATCCAATTGGGCCACTGCCGAATAGCCATGCGGCAGCCGGCAGGGGCACTGGCGCAAAGTCCATATGAAAGGTTCCGGAGTTTTTCAGTGTTCCGTTCAAATCGATCAAGCGAAAGGCAGCGGAGTACCGCTCCTCCGTATCGTCCATGGTGAAGAATCCTGGCTGAAATGACAGGAGGTTCCCATCACCCAACTCATAGGTCTCTCCGATCGTCGAGAGAATAGACGTTCCTGTGTCATCCGCTACTTGAAGCCCGGGCGTCACCTCTACCAACTCCAAGGCCACATTGGTGTTGTCCAGCGCTCCCGCCCACCGATTGCCCGAACTCGTGAACAAAAAGTGTTCGAGCGTTCCCGGGCTGGCCGAGCTCAAGCTTTGCGTCGACTCCCATTGCAGATCGCTGTATTCCAACCCTGGCACAGCTTGACTGACCCATTTGCTGGCTTCCGCCCCCTGACCCGGGAATAAGGGCAACGGAGCCTGATTCGTGAAGGTCTCCGGAATGCGATTGTTCGTATTAGTGTTATTCACGGTTGGCGAGGCAGCCGGGCCGGAATAGCTCCAGGCCCCGATCCCATGATAGTGACTGTTGGCCGGATTGGTTTCGTCGGGATGCGCAAACAGAAACGTCAGTCGACCAAAGTTTGGATTTGAAAGACCGGCGTACGTGCCGCTCGAAATCGTCTCTTGACGATCAACCCCGATGTAGAACTCCACCAGGCTAGCCTGGGCCATACCGGCCCAACTGACCGTCGCACTGAGCACAGCTGTCCAGACCCATCTGATCGGCCACTGCTTCCATCTCACTCCCGTACCCTCTGATCTATCCATCGTATCCTCCAGGGTTGTTCTGAATAGCCCGACGAGCCCCATGCTTGTGGGTGTCAGCCCGCATTGAGCCAACCTCATGATGTAACTGACTACTCGTTTTTCACGCGTGATAACAGTTCCGTCAGATTGCACGGTTTATGGTTAATATCGAGCTGCGGAAGGATGATCTTCTCCACCCCTAACCGGCAGGCGCCTGTGCTGCCGGGAAGGAGAAACACGATCGTGTCGCCACAGACGCCGGCATCCGCCCTTGACTGGATCGTTGACGTACCAATCTCGCTGAAACTTAACCAACGAAAGAGTTCGCCAAATCCTGGGATGGGTTTGGTATACAGAGACCGAACAGCATCCGGTGTCACATCGCGCTGCGTCACGCCGGTTCCACCCGTCACGATGACGAATTCGACTTTTGGATCGGCAACCCAGCCGGCAATGATGCGACGAATGGTCTCATAGTCGTCCTTGCATAATTTACGATCAGCCAACCGGTGGCCAGCCAGGAGGATCCGCTCGACGATCAGATCGCCACTGCTATCGGTTTCAGGCGTTCGACTATCGGAGACTGTCAGCACCGCTACGGCCACCGAAACATCAGCCTTTGCCGTCATCGTTAGACCTCATGCTCCGATAGCTCGATCACCCGCGTTTTCACCAAACCCCGTTCGCCGAATGAGACGCGCCGACGCCAGGGAAGCCATAGACCGTTGACGTCGGTATATTCGTTGACGTAGCTTTCCATTCCGATCACGGCCTGCCCATCGAGCGAGAAATAGGTCATCACATAGTGGCTGGAGTATTGTTTCCCGTCCGGCGCGTGATCACAGCGCTCGATGGTATTGACTCGCCGCTCCGTCATCGGCGTCAACCGCCCGATCTGGGTGTATTGTCCATCCTTGATCCGGTACCAAGAGTCGAGTCGCCCCCCGGTCAGCAGCACACGGCGACCCCGTGGATGCGGCACAGCGGGGTCATCTTGGGGATCGAAGGACAGCACATACTTGCCGTCACCCTCCTCGAACGTGGAAAACGCCAGGTGCATCCCCTGGGTCCAGAGCCGTTCTCGCACCCACTCTTGAAGGGTCGCGTCGGCTCCATCCAACCCAACCGTCGTCTCCTTCTTCGGCACCAGACTGACCCGACCGGTGTAGACACGCCTCTCATCGTTCAGCGAGAGTCTCGCTCGATAGCCTCCAAAGCCGGTCGGCCACCGATACATGCGACCATGGGCATCTTGAACCAGCCGGCGCGCCGCAGGATCATCGGCGGGCGATGCCGTCTGGGCTTCCATCGGTTTCGCAGTCCCACTTCCTTGCATCATGACCTCCTCCTTGTTGCACCACTCCATTGCTTTGTTTGGCGCTTCTTCCGGCGGACCGGCTTCACAAGACAGGTCTCCAAGCCTTCGAGAAATCGTTGCCAAGGCACGCGCCGTCCAATGACGACGAGTCTGGCTTGTGATTGCCTGACTCCTGTGTAGGGAGTCAGTGCCAACGACCCCATAATCCATTGAAGCTCTTGAAACCCAGTTCGCCCCTGCACTTTCACGAAGCCCTTCATGCGGATCACGGATCGCTCGAACCGCTTCAACCAGGCTTCGAGACGAACGGGATCAAAGGGTTTCAGAATCTTGAAACTCCCACTCTGATACCCAGTCGCTGAATCCTTGACCGTCCCCTGTTCAATCGATGGCGTCTTCATCGTCGCCATTCCCGTGAACAGTCGGCCCACTTCCACCTCGGCATGCACCGCCCGGACGATTGTGGCCGTCGGATTCACAGCCTTGATGAGCCGTTCCACGAGATTCGCCTGACGACTGTTGATTTGATCAAGCTTGTTTAACACCACCACATCAGCCTGCTTGAGGTGATCTTCCGCTGCAGGCCAATAGGTCCCGAGCTTCAAGAACCGAGGCCCATCGACCATGACGATCACCGAGGCCAACGTCCCTCTGGTTCTTACATTCGACTGGGTCAGCGCCTTCTCCACTCCCATGACCACTTGGCCGGTATCCGCCAGCCCGGTGGTCTCGATAAAGAGCGGCGCCCCCTTCGTCTCCTTCACCAGGTGTTCGACTTTTTCACTGAATTCTCCCGACAGGTCACAACAAATACAGCCGCTGAGCAGTGCCTGAAGCTCGATGTCCTTTGAACGAGGATGGTCGTGGAGCAACGCTCCATCCACATCGACTTCCCCAAATTCATTCATGAGCACGGCCGGCTTCACGCCCCTGTTCAGTTCATGCTCCAGTGCCCGCTTGAGCAGAGTGGTTTTTCCACTCCCCAAAAATCCGGCGATCACGTAGATCGGTGTCACCTTGTTGCGGCGGCGGGCATGATCAGTGCCGGTCATGATGCGCCTCTCCCTTGACGGCCAACTCCTCGACATCGGATAGCCCGATTTCGTTGGCTGTCTTATGAATCTTGTACTGTTGGGTATTGCCCGGTCCTTTGAGTACGGCAATCACGGTTTCGATCGGTGGACAGCCTGGTTCGCGACATTCCAATTCCGTGACCATAACAGTCGTCTCGTCGTTTAGATGAAACACCGTTCGAGCCCAAGCTTTGATGCGATCGGCTTGGTCCACCGGAATTGTCCGCTTTCCACTGAACAGGTTCATGCCCGATCCTCAAGACCATGAACGGAAAAGAGTGATACCCCTCCGTCACTGGCGCCGGTCGCCAACCAGGCATCGGTGGAACTCCAGGCCACGCAGGACAAGCCACCCGTCTTATTCACCTCTTGGCTCAACAGCGGTTTCGTCGTCTGCGGTTCCCAGAGGTAGAGCAAACCCTCTTCTCCCACCGTCGCCACAAGCGATCGGGCGGGATGGCAGGCAATCTCCTGAATCCATCCCAAATGTCCCTTGAAGAGCCGACCGCCGGTCCCTTCGAACTTCTTCATGTTCCACGAGACCAACGATGGACCGGAGGCAGTGAACAGATTGAGCCCGTTGTGGTCGAATCGCACCGAGGTCACCTTTACGGGGTAGCCGGACATGTGCCAGTTCTGCTCACTGTCCGTGCGGAACAAATGGACCGATCCGTCGAGGTTTCCCGAGGCCAGATATTCCCCACTCGGACTCACGGCAATCGTCAACAGGGCCCCATCGTAGGGAAATGGGCGAACCGGCTGCTCCTGGCCAACCTTCCACAACCAGGCCCCACCATAGGCAGAGGCGACAATACCGCCTCCACGTGGCATCCAGGTCAGGGCTGAAATCGTGGTTTTAGCGGCCGGCACCTCTGCAGCGAGTTGAGGAGTCGACGCAGGATCGATATTCCAAATACGAAGCACTTTGCCTGCCGATGCGGCCAGCAACTGGCCGTCCGGCGACCAAGCTAGATGTTCGACCCACGAACCCTGCCCGCCAACAGGAAGCGCTGCTCGTTCTTCCCCTGTATCCGTATTCCAGACTCGGACGACGCCATCTTGCCCCCCTGTCGCCAGATCCGACCGCGTTGGATGCCAAGCCAGCGTGAGGGCTGACTGCTGATGCCCCTTTAGGTCGCAGATCGGGTTGAGCGATGCCGTTTTCCAAACTGCCACCTGGCCCGACGCAGAGCACGCGGCAAATCTGGTTCCATCGGAGGCGAATGCCACGCGATGGACATAGTCACCAAGCATGGCTCGCCCGATCGGACCGAGCGTAACAGTCGCCTGGCGCTTGGCTAGACGAGGCATGATCGGAACCCCTTCGTCAGCGCATCCCGGTCCAAGTCTTTTCCGATGAACACCAGCTGGTTATTGCGGACTTCACCGGCTTTCCAGGCACGATCAGCCTTCCCGTCGAACAGCATATGCACGCCCTGGAACACAAACCGATGGTCACGATCTTCGACATTCAGAATGCCCTTCATCCGATAGATCTTTGTCCCCATGGTACTCAGTACTTCACGAAACCAGTCGTTCACTTTCCCCTCATCCACCAGTCCATCCTCAACAAGAGCCACGGAAAACACAGCGGGGTCGTGCTGGTGCGCCTCTTCTCCGAGAAAATTCGGGTCGATTTCGAGCTTGCGGCTCAGATCGAACGCGCCGATATTCAACAATCGATTGATCTCAATTTGCGCATCCTTGGTCCGATGAATCTTTGCCATCACGTTGATCGCCCGTACTCGCGCTTCCAATTCGTTGACCTCTCCCGCCGGAACGAGATCGATTTTGTTCAACAGGATGACGTCGGCAAAGGCGATTTGCTCCTTGGCCTCCGGGCTCTTATTGAGGTGCTCCCAGATATGTTTAGAGTCGACGACGGTCACGATGCCATCCAGCAACAGTCGCCGCTTCATCTCATCATCCACAAAGAATGTCTGCGCAACCGGCGCAGGATCGGCCAATCCGGTCGTCTCAATCACCATGTAATCGAATCGATCTTTCCGCTTGAGAAGATTCCCGATGATCCTGATCAAATCGCCGCGCACGGTGCAGCAGATGCAGCCGTTGTTCATCTCAAAGATCTCTTCATCTGCCCCGATGACGAGCTGGTTATCGATCCCGACCTCACCGAATTCGTTGACGATGACCGCCACACGCTTGCCGTGCTCGGTCGTCAAGATTCGATTGAGCAGCGTCGTCTTTCCTGCCCCTAGAAAACCGGCGAGTACCGTCACCGGCACTGGAGCCATCAATTCCGTCGCAGTTGCCATAGACACCTCCTGATGACACAGATTAAGAACCCCCACAGGCACCTTCTGCAGGAGAAGATCGGATGCCGTTCTTCAGGACAAGTGAAGAACGCCCAACCCCTTGAGTGTCGGACTCCGAGAGGCGGAGTGCGACAACTACCCGATCTTCCCCGCACAAGGTGCAGAGAGACACGATCAACAGAACGCTATTCAGCGTGAATGATTCCTAGGAGAATGAAGGAGGACCGCGGACAGAATCAGATAAGCGGGAAACTGACTTGAAGACGATACGAGATGGGGAGACCGTCGTAACAAGAACGGGAACAAGGACTGGCGGCGGTGTAACCGAATGCAATCCGGTACTGGCGGCATGATCCAGCCAGGTGCAGACATCTTGATCCGAATGTTCGTGGGATGTACCAGCCGCGAAGGTGTGCTCCAGCAACAACGGCTGAAGGGTCAGCACCAGCAACACATAGCCAACAACGAGGGCCCAACGGCTCACCGTCCTGAGCCAGACCTTTATCGGCATTGTGGACACCATCCGAAAAACTCCAAGGAATGACCATCCACGGAGAATCGAGTCTGTTCTTCAATGAGCTTTGTCAACTTCTTCAACGGGCAGAGCATCAGATCGATGATTTTCCCACAACCCCGGCACTGAATATGGTGGTGATGCGCCCGCCCATGCACCACTTCATAGCGCATCTGTCCTTCCTGAAATCCGACGGCATTCACCAGACCGAGCTCTTGGAGCATCGCCAGGTTACGGTAGACCGTCACAAGATCGACATCCGTTTTGGCCTTGACCAAACCCGCATGCACCTCAGCCACTGTAATGGGGAGTGTATTCCGCTCAAGAACGGCGAGAATGGCCTTCCTGGCCCTCGTGAGCTTCTTTCCACCCGACTTGAGGCTCTCAACAATAGAGGTGGTCATCACATTCCTAATTGCCATTTATTTGCATTTATCATCTTTGGAGATGCGATGTCAACTCTTGTGAGTGAAGCCCCTCTTGAAGAGGTTTACTCCATGAGCGGACGTTCAAAAATATCTAGCGACCTCCCCCCTGCACCATGTAGGATGCCACCCATGTTGATTGATACCCATACGCATCTCGACGACGCACGCTACAACGACGACCGTGAGGCCATGATCGCCCGTGCGCGGGAAGCCGGCGTTGAAGCCTTTCTCACCATCGGCTGCGATTTGACGACCAGTCGGGCAGCCGTTGCACTCGGTGATCACTACCCGTTTGTCTACGCCTCAGTCGGGGTCCATCCACACGAGGTCAAACACATCCAGGACGACTGGTACGATGAGTTTCGCCGCCTTGCAAGAAGCCAAAAGGTTGTCGCCTATGGCGAGATCGGACTCGACTACCACTACAACCATTCTTCACCGAAGGAACAGCGGGATCGATTCCGCGAACAGATTCAACTCGCACGCGAACTCACGCTTCCCGTGATCATCCACACACGGGAGGCGCAGGAAGATACGATCACAATTTTAAGAGAAGAGAAGGCCTCGGATGTCGGCGGGGTGTTTCACTGCTTTGCTGGAGATGTCTGGCTGGCGAAAGAAGCGTTGGACCTTGGGTTTTATCTGTCGTTTTCTGGAATCTTAACGTTTCACAATGCGACGGCGCTACGCGAGATCGCCAAGCAAGCACCGCTGGACCGCGTGCTCATCGAGACCGATTGCCCGTATCTCACCCCGGTTCCCCATCGCGGAAAGCGCAATGAGCCGGCTTACGTGACTCAGGTCGCACAGCAATTAGCATCCGTTCACGGCTCGGCTCTGTCTTTCGAGCAGATCGGCAGACAGACCAGCGACAACGCAAAGCGACTCTTCAAAATCGTTTGAATTGGCGATCGCGTTGCCGTTGAGACTTCGGCAGCTTTCTGGGGTTCCCCTTTTTCCCGGGACCACGGCTTGAACGAACGTCATCCCCTGGATCCAGTTCCTTGTGTGGAATCGTTCTGGGCGAAGCCGAGGCTCCCCGGAGCTTCTGGGCAAACTCCTGAGCCCCTATGATAAATGCTCCATGAGCCCGGGCGACGTTCATGATTTCATGGTCAGAACTGACGATCGCACAATCCGCCCCATACTCCCGTGCCGAACGCTGGATAACCTGATCCGCCCGCTCACCTCGTTTTGAATAGATCACCTGGACTCCGGCACGATGCTCCCGCTGTTCGGTTGATCGCCCCTGTTGCCACCCATCGAACACCACGGTGATGGCATGCCCTGTGCGATGCCGATAGCCGGCCAAATCATGCAGTAATCGTTCACGGTCAGATTCACTATATCCCCTGCGAACTCCACCGGTTCCGAGAAGATTATACCCATCGATGATCACATGTGTCGGCATCCCCGACGCTACCGTGGCAGTACCCGGGTAGTCAATACGGATCCCGCGCTACGTAAGCGGCGTAATCCTTGACAAGCTGCGGGACATCTGAGAATAGTTTCAGGATATCTATTTCCTGACTACAACCATGAGACATCAAGATCGCCGACCGTTAGTGCTCCCGCCCCGTCCCATTCTCTTGTCTTGTGTCGCTCTGTTCTTCTTGGTGGATGTGCTGGTCACTCAATCGGTTTGGTCCGACACCAAGGAGAGTCGTTCCCCCAACGTCTCAACCCCGTCGAAGAAGGCTCGCGTGAATAGCAGGCCGGCTTCCCTTGCCCCCGTCACCGTCATGGATCTGCGTGGCGCAAGCGGTCCAAGTAAATCCAGGCTTGTGCTGGATTTAGATCGCCAGCCCGATATCACTGAGAAGCGCGTGAATAATCCAAGTCGTGTGGTCATCTCCCTTCCCAACGCCTCCCTCAGCCAAACCGCACGCGCAAAGATGGACGATGGCACAGTCCCAGCTCCATTCATCGTCACGGAAACGACTCCCCACGCCGTTGCTATATCTCTTCCAACCGCATCCTACGGATCATACAGTCAGTTCACACTGTCCGATCCACCACGGTTAGTCATCGATGTG
The DNA here is from genome assembly GCA_016715825.1 of Nitrospira sp. Lineage (NCBI taxonomy): Bacteria > Pseudomonadati > Nitrospirota > Nitrospiria > Nitrospirales > Nitrospiraceae > Nitrospira > Nitrospira sp. The sequence continues at coordinate 120,664 of JADJXO010000013.1, forward strand.
ACGCCTCCCCTGGAACAAAGCGCTCCTCCGGCCGAAGAGACGCAGGCCTCTCCCCCGGCCGAAGAAAGCCCGAGCTCACCCTCACTCACGGTGGCTCCGGTCATCCCACAATCTCCGCCTCGGACGAAAGACTATACGACGATTGTGATCGACCCCGGCCATGGGGGGAAAGACCCTGGAGCGCTCGGCACTCGACGGACTGCGGAAAAGGACATCACGCTCAAAGTCGCACTCCATCTCAAGGAACTGCTCCGTAAACGACCCGACATGCGTGTGTTGATGACTCGAGATCGTGACGTGTATGTTGAGCTCGAAGAGCGAGCCAAGTTTGCCAACAGCCACGGTGCCGACTTGTTCGTCTCCATCCATGTCAATTCACATCCGTCTCGCTTAGTCAAAGGTATCGAAATCTATCACTTTGGTGAAGCGAAGGATCAGCGAGCCCTGGAGGTGGCGGCGCGGGAGAACGGGACACCCATCAGCAACACCGGAGTGGGATGGGAATATCTCGTCGCCGATCTCCTGACGACGAAGAAAATTGAGGCATCGCTGGAGCTCGCGTGGAATGCGAAGGAGGCCATGGTCACCCAGATGAATGAGGCCTACGACGTCATCGACCACGGTGTCAAGACAGCCCCGTTTTACGTGTTGAGATTTACGAGCATGCCCAGCATTTTGGCGGAAGTTGCGTATATTTCGAACCCTGACGAAGAAGCCCTCCTTCGAAGACCAACCTTCATCAAGGGCGTCGCGCAATCGCTCTACCAAGGAATTCTCTCGTTCCTTGCCAATAATAAGTAAGGCCCACGATAGTTCCCTCGGTGGTCAGCGTCCCAATTATTCCATGCCTACCATCAAACTCGTCCTTGAATATGACGGCACACCCTATGCCGGTTGGCAACGCCAGCCCGACCGGCCGACGGTTCAAGAGGCCATTGAAATCGCTATTCGCGGTGTCACTCAGACCCACGTACCGGTCATTGGAGCCGGGCGTACTGATGCGGGGGTTCATGCGCTCGGACAGGTCGCGAGTTTCCGTATCGGGCGTGACATGACGCCGCGTGAATGGACGAGAGCGTTGAATGCGCATCTCCCTGCCAGCATCGTGGTCCGCTCAGCCGCGCTCATGCCGGACTCATTCCACGCGAGACACTCGGCGAAGGGCAAACTGTACGAATACCGAATTCTGAACCGTCCAGAGCGTCCAGCCGTCCTACGTGATTACTGCTGGCATATCCATCAGACACTCGACGACGACGCGATGAATACGGCGGCCTCTCACCTCATCGGTACACATGATTTTTCTTCATTCCAAACTCAGCCGACTGAAAATGAGGACCCTATCTGCAACCTGCAGCAACTTGTTGTCGCCCGAGAGGGAGACCGATTGCGGATCGAGGCCTATGCCGATCGATTCCTGAAACAGATGGTGCGTTCACTCGTAGGAACACTCGTGGAAGTCGGCTTGAAGAAGCGCCAACCAGAAAGCCTAACGACAATCCTCACGGCACGAAACCGTTCGGCTGCCGGCAAAACGGCCCCACCGCAAGGACTCTTTTTAATTCGCGTGGACTACCAGTAACCAAGATTGCAGGGAGAAGATTAAAACACGCCTGCTTGAAGCACATCGTCCAGACTGTTGATATCCAGCCAGTGGCCAACCGTATACAGGACTCGAACGGCGTGCTGACGTTTCAGCAGCTCCTGGAGCAGATGCGGGATTCCAGCGGTGCGGTTAGCCGGATCGGCCATCATGATCCCAAGGATCGCCTGAAGCTGATCTCCTCCAGCCGGAGACACTTTTAGAAATCCCATCCATACACCATGGATGCGCTCGCTAGACACGGTATCCCCGAGCTGTTTGAGATAGATCTTCGCATTGAAGGCTTTCTTTGAATTCGGCAATGAGCATTCGGCAAAGCCCCCCAGTCGGGCGTAACTACTTTGGTTCTTCCAGTCGCTATCGACAAAGATCACGAAATCTTCTTTTTCCTGACACAAGGCCTGCGGGATATACTTGTTGAACAGCACATCCCCGTACGAGATGATCAGATCTTTGGCTCCACCCTTTCGTGCACGCAACGCTTTCTCCAAGGAATACAACTCACCGGATTCCGCAAACTCGTCGTTATCGAGATAGGTCAGGTTAGGCAGCGTCACCGCCTCCTTCTTATAGCCACGGACGACCGTGATGTCCTTAATCCCCACGGCGTTATAGCCGTCCACAATGTGAGCGAGGATCGGCGCGCCTTGAATCTTCACCATCGTCTTGGGTTGGTGCTCGGTCAACTCCCGCAGTTCCTCACCACGAGAGGCCGCCAGCACAATGGCACTGGTATTCTCGGCGCCTCGTGGAAGATAGCGATCTTCGGCATCTTGAAGTTCGGCCGCGTTTTGCAGTCGAAAGATTTCTGACACCGGCGCGACCTTATCTTCGATGGAAAGGAGATGCTCTTGCTCTTTCAAGGTCCGGGCTGTCTTCTGCATGGCCGCTACGGCCGCCCGCAACATGTGATTGGCCCAAATCACCATTGAAATTCCATGCTGCCGAAATACTTCTGTCGGCGTGGCATAATACTTGGTAGGAACGATTACCACAGGACATCGAGTTCCCCATTCCTGTTTAAAGGCCAGAATCTCGTCCGGCACCGCGAGGGCACTATGAATGAGAATGCCGTCGGCGCCGGCCAGACGATACGCCTCGGCCCGGCGCAGTGCCTCGGCCAACCCCCAGCCGCAGATAAAGGCTTCCACCCTGGCAATAATGCAAAAGTCCGGATCGATCTGAGCGTCCTTGCCCGCCTTGATCTTCCCGCAGAACTCCTGCATGTCCGCCATCGGCTGCGCGTCCCCTTTAATGAAGCTATTCGTTTTGGGGAAGAGTTTGTCTTCAATGCAGACTGCCGCGATGTGGCGCTGCTCCAGTTTGCGGACAAGCCGTTGCATATTATTGAAGTTGCCATATCCGGTATCCCCGTCCAGAAGAATGGGGATCGTGGTCGCATCGGACATAAACTCCAGGTCTTCGAGAACTTGTGTCCAGCTGGCTTCATTATTGTCACGTACCCCGAATTGAGCCGAAATAGAGAGACCGCTGGCCCAAATGCCTTTGAATCCTGCTTCCTGGACGATTTTTGCGCTCAGGCCGTTGTGCGCTTCGCAGATAAATTCCAACTGGTCCGACAAGAGCAGCTTGCGAAATTGACGCGATCGCGTGATACCAGGCGTTGAGCTCATGAGTCCCTTCCCTTACTGTCGAGCAAAATAATCTATAGCATGACGTCCTTGGAGCATCTAGCTCCTGCGACGGACCAGGATACTCTTTCTCCACAAATAAATCATTCCATCTGTGGCAGACAGTCCGCCTTGGTTTAGCCTACAGACACTTACGTATTTCTCTGTTATGATGCCACTCACATGTGCATCTCACCCCTTACCATAAAGGAGATTCAGTATGTGGACAGCCATGCGTACGCTCACTCTTGGGTTATTTGTGCTCAGCCTTGGCGGAACTCCATACGCTATGGGTGCACCTGCCCAACAGAACAAGATGAAAGCTTGTAATGATCAGGCAACTGCAAAGGGGTTAGGAGAGGGAAAAGGTGAAGAGCGGAGGGCCTTTATGAAGGAATGTCTCTCGGCTAAGTCGACGAAAGGTGGAGGTGGTAAAGAGACTCAGCAAAATAAGATGAAGACGTGTAATAAAGAAGCGGGCGAGAAGGAGCTGAAGGGTGATGCACGGAAAAAGTTCATGAGCGACTGTCTTTCGGCCTAAGCTTCGTTTCCGGCGCGGCATATGCCGCGCCGGAACGCTGCTGCTCAGCATGAGCCCCTTGCACCTGCCAGACTATGGGTGACGGTACCCACTCCTCACCCTGCGATTCAGACCATCACCTTAGAGGCGAGAATATCGATCTGCTCAATCATGGGCGGCTCAACGAATAGTTCAGAGCCTTTCGCTTTTAACGCTTTAGCGAGTTCTCCTTCCAAGTGTGCTGTGCGACCAGCCTCATCAGGAAATGCATTGAAGATTCCAAAAACCGACGGTTCCAGCCGGAGCGCAAACCAAATTGGCATGGCTGATTCCCCGTTCGCGATCTCTTGTGCACCTTCGAGCAATCGAGCAACCTCCATCTCTTTTCCTGGTTTCACTTTCAGTCTCACCAGTAATCCAACTTGTACCATGATGACCATCCTTTCCAGAAATTAGTGTGAGGCCTAACGGTACGTCGTACGGATGCCCGCACACTAGTGGCAAGACTGCCAATTGTGGTACCATTCTTGCCATGCGCATTTACTTGCTCGTACTTCAAGACGTGTTTGATACCGGCCTCGCGGCGTTACTTGATACATTCAGTATCGCGAATGCGCTCGCCAAATCCACAGGAATTTCTTCGGTTCCATTCACAGTTAGAACAGTGGCCGTTCGAACCCGTGTCACCACAGGACATGGGCTCGTGATCCCGACCAACACGCAACACGACTCGCACCACCTGATGTCGTGATCGTACCAGCGATCAGCGCCATGTCACCTCAGACCTTACAGATCGCGCTCGAGAGGCGAGATATAGCTGATGCTCAAGCGATCCTGCTTCGCTGGTCTCAGAAGGGAACACTGGTTGGAGCGGCCTGTACAGGAACGTTAGTGCTTGCAGGCACTTCCCTGCTTAAGGGGCGACCTGCGACGACAACTTGGTGGCTGTCTCCGTTCTTCAGGGCTCGATACCCCGATGTTGTCCTGGACGAGTCAAGAATGATTGTAAGCTCCCCAGGGATCGTCACTGGGGGTGCAGCACTGGCTCACTTCGATCTCGCGTTATGGCTCGTGCGCCGTACGAGTCCGGCTTTGGCATCGCTCACGGCCCGTTACTTGGTGGTGGAGCCGCGGCCATCTCAAGCAGCCTTCATCATTCCGGACCAACTCGCCCATACAGACCCTCTTGTCGAACGGTTCGAGCAATGGGCACGTAGCCGCTTGGATAAGGGCTTCTCTCTCAGAGAAGCCGCCCACGAGACAGGAACCAGTGCACGAACGTTAGCGCGGCGGCTGCACTCTGTGGTCGGCAGATCTCCACTAGGCTACTTCCAAGACCTTCGTATCGAACGCGCCGTCCATCTGCTACAAACTAGTGATTCAAGCCTAGAGCAGATCGCAGCGGAAGTCGGATATGAAAACGGAGTTTCGCTACGTGCACTTATCCGACGAAAGATTGGATGTGGTGTACGCGAAATCCGAACACGCCACTGCCAATGATGTTGGATCACCCCTCTCATCCAACCTAACCACCATGGTTTTTAGGCAATGAGCGGTCGAAGCCGTCTACCACCTCACAGCCGTCATCACAGGCGTTAGAAATTTGGCAAGATACGAATTCAGATTGAGATATCGCCTAGGCAGGTAAAACAGGTAGCTAGATGGGAACGTCGAGGAATGGTGCTGAAGGTTAGACGTTGCGGTCGTCGACTTTTTTTCGGAGCTCAATCAACTCTTGTTCGAGCGCGATGAAGCGGTCACTGATAGGATCAGGCAAATCGACTTGATCCATCGTGGCATCCGGCAGGCGCTCACCCTGGGATTTGATGACGCGGCCTGGAACACCGATCACGGTTGAATTGGGAGCGACATTTTTAAGCACGACGGAATTGGCCCCGATCTTGACGTTATCCCCGATGGTGATTCCACCGAGGATTTTAGCCCCGGCACCCACCACCACGTGATTCCCGAGTGTCGGATGCCGTTTACCTCGTTCCTTGCCAGTTCCACCCAAGGTCACGCCTTGAAAAAGAGTCACATAATCGCCGATCTCGGCCGTTTCTCCGATGACGACCCCCATCCCATGGTCGATAAAGAAACCCGTTCCAATCTTGGCTGAAGGATGGATCTCCACGCCGGTCAACCAGCGAGCGAGCTGAGAGAGTACGCGTGGCAAGATAGGAACATCGTGTCCCTTCAGCCAGTGGGAAATCCGATAGGCCAACAGTGCGTGAAACCCCGCATAAGTGAGAATCACTTCCAGTTTACTGGTCGCGGCAGGATCTCGGTCAAAGACCGCTTGGAGGTCTTGTTTGATCTGACTCAACATGTACAGAATATCTTACGACGTCAGATCGATTCGATCAAACAAACGGCGTGCGCGATCATTCCCTCTTCATGCCCGACCGCATCCAATCCTTCTCCGCTTTTTACTTTCACATTGACCAAATCGGGATCAATCTTTGCCACCTCCGCAATTTTCTTTTGCATCGCCAGAAGATGCGGTCCGAGGCGAGGCGCCTGAGCCACGATGACCGTGTCGATGTTTCCCACCTGATAGCCCTTGGCCGTGAGCTTCGACATGACGTCTTCCAACAGTTTCAAACTGGAGATCCCTTTGTACTTGGGATCTGAACTGGGATAGTGCCGACCAAGATCGCCTTCTCCCATGGCACCCAAGAGCGCATCGCAGATCGCATGAACCAGCACATCGGAATCAGAATGGCCCAATAGCCCTTTAGTGTGCGGGATTTCAATGCCACCCAATATCAGTTTACGATCTGGGCCGAGCGGATGAACGTCGTAGCCATAACCGATACGCATGGTTTCTCTCCTTCTTCTGCCGACAAGCCGGCACGAAAGAACACTGACACGTCAAGACCCACCAGCTTGCGCCCTGTCAACCTGCCCACTTGTCAGCCTATCTGCTGCTTGCTCCTCGCCGCCAAAATTGCTTCGCCGATGACCATGTCTTCCGGACGCGTGACTTTGATATTTTCTCCGCTCCCCTCAACCACGACGACCGGATAACCAGCCCACTCGAACAAGAACGCATCATCGGTCGCATGCACGCCCTCCGCATGGGCTTTACGATGGGCATTCAGCAATGGCTCTCGCCTGAATGCCTGCGGTGTTTGAGCCAGCCAGAGCGGCCTCCGATCAACCGTCCGTTCGATACGATGTTCAAGCCCGACCTGTTTGACCGTATCACGCATCGGCAAGGCGACAATCGCCCCTCCCACACGACGGGCAGCCTCAACCACCTCGGTCACCATGTGCTGGGTCAGTAACGGCCTCACCGCGTCATGCACAACTACGATTTCCGTTTCCACCGGCACATGTTCGAGTGCGTGTCGGACGGAATCCTGGCGTTCTTTTCCACCTTCGACCACCCTCGTAATTTTAGAAAATCCGAATCGGACAGCAAGATCGTTGAGGCAATAGTCAAGATCGGCCTGCGGAACAGCCAGTATGATCTGATCGATGACCGGGGAGCTTTGCAGAATGCGAAGCGAGTGCACGACCAGCGGTTCACCGCCCAAGGCTAGAAACTGCTTGGGGACGGCACCGCCCATGCGGAGCCCACGCCCGGCGGCAGGAACGAGGGCCACAGTACGATTACTCACGAGCAGAAACTAGGCTACCTTTCCCATCGTATTGAGATACGGCTTATTCACAAGTTCCAGGTTTCAAGTTTCTAGCCTCAAGTTGTGTGGAAAGCCAAAATCTGAAACCTGCAACCAATGTGCCCTAAGGGCGGAGCGTGAGATAGATCGTCCGCCCCTGCCGCTTTAACAAGAGCAATACCGCGTGGTCATTCGGCAGTTTCTCGGCAATCCGTTCAAAGGCTTTCACTGATGTCACGGCTTGCCTATTCACCTCAAGCACGATGTCCCCTTCACGGACACCCAATTCTTCCGCCGTGCTGCCGGACTTGACTCGGACGATCACCACGCCGCGTTCGCTCGATTTGAGTCCATACCGATTCGCCAGCTCTTCGTTGAGCTCTCGCACCTCAAGGCTGGAGAGTACACCTGTCGCGGTGGCGGATTCGCCTCCATCGTCTTCACCGCTTTGGGACATCGACTTAGGCTGTTCAACGATGGTGAGATCGACGGTCTTTGTCTTTTTGTCACGAATAAACTTGATCGCCACCTTCTTCCCGACCGGCGTCTGGGCGACGGCGTTCCGGAGATGGGTCGGCGAGTCCATCGATTTCCCATCATACTCAAGGATGACATCGGCCCGTTCGAACCCAGCCTTTTTTGCGGGACTATCATCCATGACATCACTGACTAACACGCCTTTTGTATCCCCGACGCCGAATTGAGAGGCCAATTCAGGCGTCAGCTCTTGAATCGAGACACCGAGCCAGCCGCGGACGACTTTTCCTGTCTGTACGAGCTGTCCCATGATGGAGTGAGCCATGTTGCTCGGGACGGCAAACCCAATCCCCATATTACCGCCGCTCTGACTGAATATCGCCGTATTGATCCCCACCAATTCGCCACGGACATTCACCAGTGCTCCACCGGAGTTACCAGGGTTGATGGCCGCGTCTGTCTGGATAAAATCCTCGTACTCCGCGATGCCGGCCGCCCGCCCCAATGCACTAACGATCCCCAACGTGACGGTCTGTGTCAGCCCAAACGGATTGCCGACGGCCAGGACAAACTCCCCGACTTCCAATTTATCGGAATCTGCCCAGGCGACAGTGGGAAGTCCCGTCGCCTCGATCTTCACGACAGCGACGTCGGTTTTGGGATCAGTACCAATAAGTTTCGCCTTGAACTCACGCTTGTCCGACAGCGTGACCCGGATTTCATCTGCTTTGCCGACGACATGATTGTTGGTGATGATCAAGCCATTCGACTCGACAATCACGCCGGATCCAAGGCCGCGCTCTTTTCGTTCCTTCTGGTGGTCGAACTTCCTGAAAAATTCGTCGCCAAAAAACTTTCGAAACAGGGGATCATCGAAGGGTGTCGTGCCCGATCCTCCGCTGTGCCCGTTTTTGGTCGCGTAGATATTCACCACCGCAGGCTTCACAGACTTCGCAATTTCCACGAATGTGTGACTACCACCGGCGAGCGTAGGCTGGGGAGCAGTCGAAACAGGCCTGACAACCGGAGGAGATGCCGCAATCGATGATGAATCAGGCACCGCATGTCCCGTAGGAAGCCACCCAAGATCCGAAGCCACCACCACGCCAATAATAGCCCCCGCCGTCAACAAGGTGGCCGCTACCATCCATTTTTTGATGCCCTGCACCGGTTTTTTATCGACATCCACCTGTTTCATAGCCTCAATTGACTATAATGAGAGACCTAACAACGCTCACTGAATCTCGCCGGCATAAATTCCCATAATGGTGTGGAGGAACTTGACCGCTTCCGGCTTCGGACGTTGGAATGAATTCCGCCCAATGATACTCCCGAATCCTCCTCCATCCCTGATGGCCCGCGCTTCGTCGAACACGTTTGTATCTTCGCTTTTCGCACCGCCTGAAAAAATCACGATTCGGCGGCCATCAAACGCACTCTGCACGACGTGTTTGACACGTTCAGCCAGCGTCTTGATCGGAATCTTCTCGGCTTCGTAGACCTTTTTGGCCGCAGCCTGTTCAAGATGGGCACTCGGGAGCTTGACTTTGATCACATGCGCCCCAAGCTGCGCGGCGATTTGCGCGGCATAGGCCACCACATCGATCGCTGTTTCTCCTTCTTTGCTTAACACCGATCCGCGTGGATAAGACCACACCACCACGGCGAGGCCGCTCTCCTTCGCCTCTTCACTGATTGCACGCAACTGCTCGTACATGGCGTTGCAATGGGACGAACCTGGGTAGATCGTGAACCCCACCGCAGAACAGCCCAATCGAAGTGCATCCTTGACACTCCCCGTCACCGACGGGAGCGGATCCTTCTCATCATGCAACACATCGTGATTGTTCAACTTCAAGATAAGAGGAATCTGCCCGGCAAAGTGGCCCGCCCCGGCTTCCAGGAACCCGAGAGGAGCTGCATAGGCATTGCATCCCGCGTCAATGGCAAGCTGAAAATGGTAGTGCGGATTGTACCCTGGCGCGTTCGGCGCGAAGCTCCTTGCCGGACCATGCTCAAACCCCTGATCGACCGGCAGAATGACCAACCTGCCTGTCCCTGCAAGTTTTCCTGATCGCAGTAACCGCGCGATGTTGGTCCTTGTCCCGGCGTTGTCACTCCCGTACCAGCTCAAAATTTCTTGTACTCGGTCTCCCATAGTTTCCTCCCGACGACATTACCGTACCATATCAAAAAAATAGGCGCTTAGGCTCAGCCCTGAATATACCGCTCCGCCTGCTCAACATCGTGTCGGCTTCCAATAAACAAAGGCACGCGCTGATGAAGTGCCTTGGCCTCCACCTCCAAAATTCTTGATGTCCCTGTTGAGGCTTTTCCACCGGCCTGCTCCACAATCAACGCCATCGGATTTGCCTCGTAGAGCAACCGCAGCTTCCCTTCAGGTTTATCCACTTCCCCTGGATAGAGGTAGATCCCACCCCCGAGCAACAGGCGGTGCACATCGGCCACTAGGCAGCCCGAATACCGGCCACTATAGGGGCGACCGGTCGCCTTATCGTTGACTTTTAGTGAATCAAGATATTTTTTTGTGCCTTCCGACCACTTGGCAAAGTTCCCTTCGTTCGTGGCATACACTTTACCCTTGTCAGGAATCTCGATCCGTTCGTGCGACAATAGATATTCCCCGATGCCGGGCTCGAGCGTAAATCCGTACACCCCTTGCCCGACGGTATACACCAGCATGGTGCTCGACCCATACAACAGATATCCGGCGGCTACTTGTTCCGTTCCCCGTCGTATCAGCTCCGCCTCTGTCGGCAAGCGATCCGTTCGGTCATACTTGAGGACGGAAAAAATGGCCCCGAGCGGCATATTGTTGTCCGTATTGGATGAGCCATCGAGCGGATCGAAGAGCAGCATGTACTTCCCATGCGGCCAATTCCCCGGTAAGAAAACGGGCTTTTCCATTTCCTCCGACGCCAAGGCACAGACGTACCCACTGGATTGAAAGACCCTGACAAAGTCGTCATTGGCAATCGCATCCAGCTTCTTGACGGTTTCGCCCTGGACGTTCGTGTCACCGGTGGTTCCCAAAATGTTAATCAACCCGGCGCGCCGGAGATCCTGCGCAATAAGCTTACCGACCAGGCCGATTTGGGTCAGAAGGCTTGACAACTCTCCCGTTGCCTCTGGATAGGCGGCCTGACTTTGAATAATAAACTGGTTTATCGTAAGGGGGAATTCTCTCATGGTCTCTTCGGTGTGGCTCAGTATAGCCGGTTTAGTTTGTGTGAACAACAATCTACATTCACACCATTCCTTTTTCTCTACAGCGCCCCCTTCTCCAGGCCATCCACCAAATTTGCAACGATTGAGCCGAGCGTCACTTTTGCTTTCATCCGCAGCGGAGTTCTTCGTTCATCTGTCGTCACCCATACTCGGATATTGCCTTGATTCATAAAGAGGCCATGAAACGGCATGACGACGAGTACACGAATGGTCTCCGCCTTTCCCCAGGCCCCCTCAATGATCTCAACCCCCTCGACACGCACCTCGACCGGTCGATTCTTCTTGTCATGATACACGTTCATCTTGAGAGAAGCGCCCGGCGTTGGTGCCAAGGCTACGCGCGTGTAGTACAAACATGAAAGAATGTCCTGCGTCCCACCTGGAATAGACAGCGACTCGGTGGTACCCCCTCTGCTAGCTGTCACCAACCCTTCTTTTTGGTGAAAGGTGTATTCAATATCTTCCTTCTTTTTCCCTTCGCGCCGACGGAACGTCATATGCTCCGGGGCAAGGGTATCAAGATCGAGTTCCGACTCCACTCGGCTATCGACCGGGAAAAACTTGGTGAGGATCGGGGTCGATTGCGCCGTACCTACCAGCTTGGCCACCTCACGATCAGCACTGCCCGGAATCGGTGCCACTTCCATCACCGCCGTCACCGCCGTCATATTGAGCCAGGACACCTTGTAGGTCAGTCGCTCACCGACCTGAAACGGGCGTTGGGCGTCAGCCCACGGTTTCGATTCGATGGGAACCGCAGACAACGGGAGAAGAACGATGCCCGTAACAATCGCAACGGACCAACGAGGCGTCCCGATGCCGCAAGAGACGGTGGATTTGGAAGAATGAGGTCCTAACACCCGAGAGCTCGTCTCGCCTCCATCAGCTCATGCTCAATCAGCGATTGAATGACACCGAGTTGTGCAGAAGAAACCGCTTCAAACCGTAACACGAGAGCCGGCTGGGTGTTGGACGCCCGAATCAGCCCCCACCCCTCCTCAAATATCGCGCGAACGCCATCGATGGTAATCAGGTCGCGGAGGACGAGCTTCTTGGGTCCGAGACCTTGCTGTGCGTTCAAACATTCCACGAACTTCTTTTTCACTCGTTCGACCACCTCGAACTTCACCGTATCCGGGAGATCCACTCGAATCTCCGGAGTGACGGCCGAGGGAGGAAGATCTGAGACTAATGCGGAGAGCGGTTGTTCGGATTTCGCCAGAATTTCAACTAATCGACATGACGCATACACGGCATCGTCATATCCGAAATACCGATCCGCAAAAAACATGTGCCCGGACATTTCACCGGCCAACACGGCGGACTCCTCCTTCATCTTCGCCTTAATCAGTGAATGACCGGTCTTCCACATAAGGCCACGTCCACCGTGCTTGGCGATATCATCGTAGAGACTTTGCGATGCCTTCACTTCCGAGATGATGGTACTGCCGGGTTTCACGGCCAGAATATCCCGTGAGTACAACACCAACAGTCGATCACCCCACAGGACATTGCCCTGCTCATCAATCGCCCCGATCCGATCCGCATCGCCGTCGTAGCCAATTCCCACATCGGCGTGATGGTCCTTCACCGTCTGTATCAGGTCGGACAGATTCTCCAGCACGGTGGGATCCGGATGATGGTTCGGGAAGCGCCCATCGAGATCGCAATAGAGACCTGTCACTTTACATCCTAGCAACTCGAGCGCCTGCTTGGCGACGATCGACGCGGCCCCATTGCCGCTATCGATCACCACATGCAATCGATCCGCCTTGACGTGCGAAAAGCTTTTTTCGATGTAGGCAAGATAATCAGGAATAATCGGGTGTTCCGAAAGATGTCCTGCTCCTGAGACAAATGTGCCGTCCTCCATCACACGCCGAATTTTCTGAATTTCCTCTCCATGGATGGCGGTCTTGCCGATGCAGATCTTGAATCCATTGTACTCTGCCGCGTTGTGACTTCCTGTAATCATGATGCCGCCGCCGACCGGCAGGGTAAATAACGAGAAGTAGAGCAGCGGAGAGGTACAGATTCCGATGTCGATGACATCGAGACCGCCGGCCAGCAATCCCTTGAGCAGCGCCTTATGGAGAGCCGGAGAGCTCAGCCGGCCATCACGCCCAAGGCTGATCGTCGTGACCCCACCCGCTTTCACATAGGTGGAATAGGCTCGGCCTAACCGCTCAGCCAACTCCTCTGTCAATTCACTACCGACAATTCCTCGAAGATCATACTCGCGAAACAACCCCACAACCCCCTCCTTCAAGAACACAACTACACGATAATCTCGGCTTAGTATCTATGCAAACGTATCTCGTTCCTTCCGGTCAGGTATTGGCTATCCGGCCATAATCATCCTTAAACCTCACAATATCGTCCTCTCCCAGGTATGGTCCATTCTGCACTTCAATAATATGGACGGTCTCCTGCCCAGGATTCTCCAAGCGATGCTTCGTTTTCACCGGGATGCCCGTACTCTCTCCGACCTTCAAATCAAAGACTTCCTGATCTCTGGTCACACGTGCCGTCCCCGCGATCACCACCCAATGTTCACTGCGCTCATGATGCATTTGAAGCGACAGCTTGCCGCCGGGATTGACCGTGACACGCTTGACCTTGAATCCCGGCCCCTCCTCCAGCACCGTGTAGGACCCCCATGGCCGTTGAACCGTCAGATGTTCTAAGTGTTCGGGGGCCTGCTGTTTTTTGAGAATATCAACAATCGCCTTCACATCCTGTGCGCGTGATTTCGGGCATACCAACGTGGCATCGGGAGTATCCACCACGACCATATCTTGCAAACCGATCGTTGCCACGACACGCCGATCTGCATAGACGATCGACTGCTTGCTCTCAAGGTCGATCACTCGCCCGGTCATCACATTCCCAGCCCGATTTTTCTCTGCCACTTCATCCAAACTGCCCCAACTCCCGACGTCCGACCACTTGAACGTCACCGGCACGACCGCAGCTTTCGACGACCGTTCCATCACTCCATTATCAATTGAAACCGGCTTGATTCGGCGATACACATCATCGATCGCTTGTTGAGTCGCACCATCCTTCTTGAGATCCCGTATTCGCTCCATCGAAGCCAGAATAGCCGGCTGATGAGTACCAATCTCTTCCAAAATTGTTGCCGCTCGCCAGACAAACATGCCGCTGTTCCAAAAATAGTGCCCCGCTTTCAAATACTGAGCGGCCTTCGCCACGTGAGGCTTCTCCACGAATTTTTGAACCAGGTAGCCTCGTAATTTCCCTCGCTTACCGAGCAACACGGTGCCCTTCGGCTTGATATAGCCATAGCCCGTTTCCGGCCGGATCGGCTTGATCCCGAATGTGACCAAGTAGCCACCGACTGCCAATTCGGAAGCCAACTCAACCGCGGCTTGGAAATCCCGTTGCCCCGTCACCACATGGTCGGCTGGGACCACCAGCATCAGCCCCTCGGGATCCCGAGCCAATACTTCAAGCGCAGCGAGGGCAATGGCTGGTGCGGTATTTCGACCTTCCGGCTCAAGGAGGAACCCCTTAGTGAGCTCCTCCTTCCAATCGACTAACTGCACACGGATGAGATCTGCCTGAGCGGCATTCGTCGAGATAAGGACGTGTGAGGCCGGTGCGCAGCCTAAGACCCGCCGCATGGTCTGCTGAATCAATGTATGCTCCCCGCCGATCCGCAAGAGTTGCTTGGGAAATAGATGACGACTCAACGGCCAAAACCTGGTTCCGCTGCCTCCCGCCATGATCACCGGATACAATGCGTATGTGCGCGCCATACTTTCCCCTTAACGCTCTCGCTTGGTGGTTGCTTTGATTCGGGACTGAAGGATCATTTCTGCGAGCTCTCGCACCGCACCTTCCCCCCCCTTGAGTCGGCAAATGTGGTCAACGATCTTTCGCACTTGCGGGAGGCCATCTGCGGGAGCGGCAGAAAAGCCCACCGCTTTGAGCGCGTCCATATCATTCACATCATCCCCAATATACGCGATCTGCCGTAAAGAAATTCCATGTCGTTCAGCCATATCTCGAATCACCGACAATTTGTCCATGACTCCCTGGTGAAGCTCAGGGATGGCAAGTTTTTCTGCCCGCCTCGCCACAAGTCGGGTTCTTTCCTGTGTCACAATAGCCGTGATGAGGCCGGCCTTCTGGAGGAGTTTGATGCCCATCCCATCGCGGGTGTTGAATTTTTTCCACTCATCACCCGACTCGGAATAGTACATGCCGGCATCGGTAAGAACACCGTCCACATCGGTCGCGAACAAGCGAATCTGCTGAAGGACTTCGCGGGATAGCCTTTTTTGCACAGAGCTTCGTCTTGTTGGTTTACGCGCCGATACCATGAGGTATACTCAAGAGCCTACCTAAGGATTTAAGATACTCGCCCGATTGGACTTTGCAAAGCACAAAAACGTGATCCACGGTTACCAACCGCGCCCTGCTGCTTCCTTCAAAGGAGCCTTTCTTTAAGCACCCGCAGCAGATATTGCCCATACCCATTCTTAGTTAATGGCTGCGCGAGCTTTTCCAGTTGGGCGGCGTCGATCCACTGTTGCCTGAAGGCGATTTCTTCCGGACACGCGACCTTCAAGCCTTGGCGGTTTTCGAGGGTGGCAATGAACTGGCTGGCATCAAGCAAAGACTCATGGGTTCCGGTATCCAGCCAGGCATAGCCTCGACCCATGACTTCGACGTTGAGCTGGCCTTGCTCCAAATACAAGCGGTTGAGATCGGTGATCTCCAACTCGCCACGCAACGAGGGCTTAAGACTTTTGGCCAGATCCACCACCTGTTGATCATAGAAATATAGACCTGTGACTGCATAGCTGGATTTCGGTTGTTTGGGTTTTTCTTCCAACGATCTCACTTTGCCATCTGCGTCAAAATCAACGACGCCATAGCGTTCGGGGTCCTGAACATGATAGGCAAATACGCTCGCGCCTTCGGTGCGGCACATAGCATGGTCGAGCAAGCGATGAAAGTCATGGCCATAAAAGATGTTGTCGCCTAATACAAGGGCGGAGAGATCATGGCCGATGAAAAACTCCCCAATGATGAACGCTTGTGCCAGGCCATCAGGCGAAGACTGCACGGCATACTCGAGGTGTATCCCCCATTGCTTCCCGGTCTGGAGCAGTTGCTCAAATCTCGGGGTGTCCTGCGGAGTGGAAATGATAAGAATATCCTGTATCCCTGCCAACATCAGGGTGCTCAGTGGGTAATAGATCATCGGCTTGTCGAACACGGGCAGCAGCTGCTTGCTGATGGCGAGTGTGGCCGGGTGTAGTCGGCTACCGGAACCACCAGCCAGAATGATGCCTTTGCGCTTGCTCATGATTCTCTCAGAATTTGCTGCAAGATATGCCGAACCCCACTCTGCCAGCTAGGTAATTCCAGATCAAATGTCTTGCACAGCTTACCGGTAGCTAACCGCGAATTGGCTGGGCGCTCGGCAGCCCTAGGATATTCCGACGAAGGAATCGCCCGAATGGCATCCGGCGTGAGCATAAGTGGTCTACCAGCCGCACCGGCTTCTGACACGACAAACCGTGCATAGTCATACCATGTGGTCTCGCCGCCTGCCGCCAAGTGATACAAGCCAAAGGGGAAGGTGTCGCTGCCCTCACGTTGCTTCTGACGAACCAACAGCGCGGTGACATCTGCCAGCAACGCCGCAGAGGTCGGCGCCCCATGCTGATCTGCCACAACATTCAGACTCTTCCGTTCACGCGCCAAGCGAAGAATGTTCTTAGCGAAATTACTTCCATGCGCGCCGACAACCCAGCTTGTGCGGACTATGACATACCGGGCCCCACTCGCTTGTAGCGCGATCTCGCCGTCCCTTTTCGTCCGTCCATACACGTTGAGCGGGCGGGTGACATCATCTTCGGCATACGCGCTCGGCTTCACACCATCGAAGACATAGTCGGTCGAATAATGGACGACCCATGCGCCCCGTTTGGCTGCCTCCTCTCCCAGAACTGCAGGAGCCACGGCATTAACGGCGTACGCCAGTTTCGGCTCCGACTCGGCCTTGTCCACCGCCGTATAGGCTGCGGAATTGACGATCAGATCTGGCTTGACCGAGCGTACGAGTTCACACAGAGCAGAGGCATCCGCTAAATCACATTCAGCACAATCGACCGCAACCACCTCGCCCAAAGGAGCGAGCGTTCGCTGTAGTTCAGAGCCGACCTGACCATGTTTGCCCGTTAACAGTATTCTCATCGCGCTTAGGTACCGTACTGCCTGTTTATCCAGTGACGGTAGACACCGCTGGTGACATTGGTTACCCAACTCTGGTTCTCAAGGTACCAGAGAACCGTCTTGGCAAGACCTGTGTCAAAGGTCTCCTGAGGTTTCCAGCCGAGTTCACCTTCGAGCTTGCCGGCATTAATGGCGTACCGGCGATCATGTCCCGGACGATCCTTGACAAAGGCGATTTGTGATTTGTAGGAACACCCATCACCCCGAGGCTTCAGTTTATCCAGGATGGTGCAAAGCTTCTCCACGACGTCCAGATTGGCTACCTCGTTCCAACCTCCGATATTATACGTTTCCCCCACACGCCCCCCTTCAAGCACCAAGCGAATGGCACTGCAGTGGTCTTTCACGTAGAGCCAGTCTCGGATTTGCCGGCCATCGCCATACATAGGGAGCGGTTTCCCTGCCATCGCATTAAGGATACAGAGCGGAATTAACTTTTCAGGAAACTGGAAGGGACCGTAATTGTTCGAACAATTCGTGGTGAGAACCGGCACGCTATAGGTATGGTGATAGGCGCGAACAAGATGGTCGCCGGCCGCTTTGCTCGCTGAATACGGGCTATTAGGCTCGTAGCGATTCGTTTCACTGAACGCAGGAGCATCTGCCCTCAATGAACCGTACACTTCATCGGTGGACACGTGGAGAAAACGGAAGCACGCGTTGGGGTTACCGGTCAGCCCTTCCCAATAGGCACGCACAGATTCAAGGAGGGAAAAGGTGCCCACGATGTTGGTGTGAATAAATTCGCTTGGCCCATGGATCGAGCGATCGACATGACTCTCTGCGGCAAAATTGATCACGGCACGAGGACGGTGTTTGGTCAACAATCCGCTGACGAGGGTGGTATCGCCGATGTCACCGTGAACAAAAATGTGGCGCGCATCGTCCTGCAGCCTGGCGAGGTTCTCCACGTTCCCCGCGTAGGTGAGCTTGTCGAGATTGATGACAGGTTCCTCGTGTTGGGCCAGCCAGTCCAGAACAAAGTTTGAACCAATAAACCCGGCCCCGCCGGTGACGAGAATGCTCATACTCCTACCGTGATTTTCGTATCGGATTTGAACGATGCGCGAAAGACCTTGGCAGTCTATAGCCGCGACGCCTGGAATACTTCAACAGGTCCTTCGAGCGAGGACCGATTCATAGCTCGGCACCAGCCGCCTGAGATCATCAAGCACCCGCTCTTCACTCCACTTCGGAAGATTTTCCTGCAAAGATTCCAGCCATGCCCCCAGCTCGCCGACAGGAACAGGGGCCCCCACAGCCCGACGAATCTTCGGATGACTCGTTGGCTCGGCTTGCTCGTGTTCTTCGAACAGTTCCTCATAGAGTTTCTCTCCAGGCCGTAGGCCGGCAAAGACAATCTCGACATCTCTACCCGGGACGAGGCCGGCCAAGACGATCATATTTCTTGCCAGGTCGGCAACCCTAATCTGTTCCCCCATATCGAGGACGAACACCTCTCCACCCTTGCCAATGACACTTGCTTGCAGAACGAGTTGGACAGCTTCCGGAATGGTCATAAAGAATCGTTTGATCTCGGGATGAGTCACCGTCACCGGTCCACCTCTGCGAATTTGCTCACAAAACAGCGGAACGACACTCCCATTGCTCCCTAGTACGTTGCCAAACCGCACCACCGTAAACTTTGTCAGGCCTTCTTGATTGAACTCCTGCATCAGATGCTCGGCAACCCGCTTGGTCGCACCCATGATGCTCGAGGGGTTGACCGCTTTATCGGTCGAGATCAGCACAAAACGCTCCACACCATTTGTCACAGTCGCTTCAGCCACCGTACGAGTCCCCAAAATATTGTTACGAATAGCCTCCTTGGGGTTCAGTTCCATGAGAGGAACATGCTTGTGGGCTGCAGCGTGAAATACGATATTGGGGTGTGTCTGATGAAATATTTCCTCCACACGATCCGGCACCGTCACATCTCCGATGACCGGGAGGATCCGCACCTCCGGAAATGTCGCTCCCAACTCCAGCGTGAGCGAGTGAAGGGCATTCTCGTATCGCTCGAACAGGACTAACAGACGAGGTGAGTGCTGAGCTATTTGTCGACATAATTCCGATCCGATCGATCCTCCTGCTCCTGTGACGAGCAGTGTCTTCCCATGATTAGGGGGGTAAGCGCTTGACGATCGGTCTCGACTGGCTCACGCTGCAACAAATCGTCTAGGTTCATCGGTCTCACTTGTCGGAGTGAGACCGGATCATCGAGCAGGCGTTTAACGCTCGGCAAGGTCTTAATAGGAATAGTACAGCCCTCTGACGCCGTAAGGATTTTTTGCATGACCGTGGTTGATGCGGACGGAATGGCGATGATGATCTCGTTGGCCTCAAGCTTGTCGGCGGCTGGTTTGATGGTGGCGATGGTTCCTACGACCGGGATTCCATGAATCCTCATCTTCCGCTTGACTGGGTCATCGTCCAAAAAACCGACCGGACGACAGTCGTAGTCTCCACCTGACAGCATATCTCGAGCGAGCAACTCTCCGGCATTGCCGGCGCCGACTATCAACGCTCTTCGGGCGCCGGCTCCCACAATTCGCAACCATTCCTTGAACCAGCGCACCGCCAACCGTATGCCGACCAAGTACAATGCGTTCAGCAGACCCGTTAGAATGATGACAGATCGTGGATATTGAATGACTCCTCCGACTACGTGGAGGCCGACGTACAATACCCCGACGCTGGCCAGAGAGGCTAAAATGATCTTCCCAATGTCGTAAAGGCCGACGTATCGCCAGAGCCCTCGTTGGGTACCAAACAGCCAGAGACTGGATGCAAATATCAGCAACACGGCGGGCACGTGATCCCAGATTACCTGCCGATACTCAGGGGGAATGTCCGCGTCAAAACGAAGCACGACCGCCGTAAGGTTGGCCGCCAGAATCAGGATCAATTGCACGCCGATGACCAATACCGATCGATACGCAAGCACCGTATGGCCGTATCGGGCTGCAAGCGCATGAAGTAGCTGAGCGACGACGTGTTTCATGTACGTACTGAGGTTGGGATTACACACTCACGCACTCCAAGCATGGTTTCGGCGGCTTGGATCACGCGCTGTACGGGAAGCTGCTGCAGGCACGCGCTCAAACTCCCGACATGACGGTCGCACCCTTCGCCGAGACAGGGGACACAATCGCCTTCGCCTTGAAGGAGAAACACATTTCCTTGCCGTTGAGACCCCTGTCTGCACCATGGACTTTGAGCGGTCGGAGAAAAGTCCTTCGGCCACGGTCCCCACTTCACCGGATTCGATGGTCCGAACAGCACTACCGAGGGCGTCCCGACGGCGGCCGCCATATGGCTCACAGCGGTATCGGTTCCAATATACAACGCGGCACGGCTGAGCAGACAGCTAAGCTCCGGCAGAGCCACATGATCCACAAGATTGACGGCGCCAGGCAAACCCTGGATGATCTGCTCACAATACGCAGTCTCAGCTGATTCCATTCCGGTTACAACGACCGTAAGCCCTTGCCTCATCAACCACCGGCCGAGGGCGATCCATCCCGCTACAGTCCACATCTTGTAGGCGAACTTTGGTGAGACGTGGATCACCGCGTATCGTTGCATATCCCGGTGAGGAAACCGACGTTGAATGGACACCTCATCCGCCGGCATCCAGCTGACAACAGGCGTTCCAAGCCTCCTCACTCCAAACGGCGCGAGCAACTGCAGATTCATGGCTACCGTATGCGTGTGTACGTTGTCGAACGAAACCCATTCGTGAAGCAGACGCCGCTTCCACCACGATTTGTTGTCCGGCAGCAGCGTTCCGACTCGATATCGACCGGCCACCCATGCGTGAAACGTCGGCCGGTCTCCGGCTAACACTGAGATCGCGACATCATAGCGACGCCAGATCGCACGAAGTAGTTTGACGTGAGCCCCAGCCGATGGACGTTCGGAAATGGTCAACACTCGCCGGAGATCCCTGTAGCCTGACAAGACATCTTGAGTTCCTTCGAAGACCAACATATCGATCAGGAGATGAGGCATGGCCACCTTGAGCGAACGGATGACGGGTGTGGCTAAGAGCACATCCCCTATTCGACGTGTACAGACGATCAAGGCGCTGGCGATATCTGGCTTCATCACGTGCCCTGTCTCTAGCAGGATTCGTCGATCTGGCTCATACGTTGGCCACAACTCAAGCAGCTCACCTCCATCAGACACCATCAAGCTCATCGAGCCCGACCCTGGCGCGAACCGTGTTCGATCGAAAAAGGTTCTGCAGGCGCTCCTGATTGACCGGCAATTGCGTGCGATCCTGCTCCGGATGCCATAAATGAAACACCGTCGCGGCAAACCGCGCATTCTTGTGTTTCACTCCGGCGTGAAGCAGCCGAATGACTAAATCGGAATCTTCCAAGCCCCAGCCTTGGTAAGACGCATCCAGCCCGTTCACCCGAAGCAGATCTGTCCGCCATACAGAGAGATTGCAGGTCTTCATCCCGCTCCAACGATTCGGTGACCATTTTCGAAACGGACCATCAGGCAACTGCACCAGTGGGAGCAGGCGATTGACATCCCGCCGCAACCAGCGACGTGCCCACTCGACCTCACTCCACGCATGAATGGGGACTCGCTCACGCACGACACGGTTCGTCAATTCCGCTGAGAGCAATACGCGATTCGCGCCAAGAAAGTACCCAGCCTCGGCTAAATGCTTATGGGCCCACACGAAATGCCGGGAAGGGACACAATCGCCGTCGGTGAAAATCACGTACTCGGCACTCGTCGATGCAACGGCACGATTACGGATCTCCGCCGCTCGAAATCCCTGGTCTTCCTGCCACACATGCATGATTGAGAATGACGCACGTCGAGCAAACTGCCGGACGACATCTACCGTCTCCTCTCGAGAACCATCGTCCGCTACGATCAGATCAAACGCTTGATCGCTTTGACCACAGTAGCCTTCCAATACAACCGCCAGTGCATCAGGACGATTGTACGTCGTCACGATCACCGTCGTTTTCATTTCGATGGTGAGTCGCTGCGGCGGTGAAGAGGCGCCTGTTTGGGAAGCGCCCACATCTCTTGCTGCTCGAACCGCTTAGCATACCGATAAAACGTTCCCTCAAAATTTCCGAAGGCAATGACAAACCCGGCCCAGCCGTCCAGAAACCCTCGCTTCGCCACATAATGTTTAAGGAACGACCACATGCCGTGTAACAACGCGGTTCCCATCGACACTCGCTGGTCGGCGAGCTTTAGGACCCCAAGCGACGAATACCGGTTGGCCTTCTTGACAACCTCCTCAAAGTCCCTGAACGGAATCTGCCAAATGGCATGTTCCAACCGACCGACTGGTTTGGCCGTCAGTAATTCATACCCCTCGTGGACGGGAGACTCCACGTATTTCATAGATCCTTTCCTGAACAATTGCGGTTGGCGAAAATTCGGATACCAGCCGGAATGTTCGACCCAGCGCCCCATGAAATAATTCCGCCTTGGCACAAGATAGGCATCATGTTTGGGAGTTCCGGCAAGAATCGTAAAGATTTCATCTCGAACCTCTGGCGTGCACTGTTCATCCGTATCAAGACTGAAAATCCATTCATGAGTACAGGCCTTGATGGCTTGATTTCGCAAATGGCCAAATCCATGGAATGGAATCTGGACCACCCGGGCTCCCAATTCCTGTGCGATCCCAACCGTCTCGTCGGTGCTGGCAGAATCGGCCACGATAATTTCGTCGGCCCACAGCACGCTGTTAATGGTATCGGCGATCTTCTTCGCCTCGTTGTACGCAATGATATAAACCGAAATACTCATGTCCTGGCATCCAGTTGCGGATCAGTCCCCGAATACATGAGACCGGAGAACAAGCAGTAAAACAGTTTCTCGGTATGGTCATTGAGGGCAGGTTGGAACAGACAACCAATTGCGATGGTGACCACCAGCCCTCTGGCAAGCAGTCCGTAGCTGGCATCACCAACAGGGCATGCCGATCGCCATTGCTGGACAAAGAGCCAGAGCAGCAGACCAAACCCAACAATGCCTACTTGCACCATGACCAAAAGGTATTGGTTGTGCGGATGAGTTGGGACAGGCAGGCCAAGTTTTTGCACATGTTGCGCGTAGGCTTGTGTAAACCCTCCAGTACCGACGCCCATCAGAGGATGATCCTGAATAATCTCGACGGTGTAATGAAAAAATTCAATTCGTTCGGTAACCCCATCATACGTAGCCGTCCGGGGATTCCATTGTGCGACACCAGTGGCGACAAGGTCGACCCGATCATGGAACGATGTCGAGACCTGATAGGCAGCTGAAAATATCACACTGATGGCGACGACCGCCGCCACCATGCCTCGCCACCCGAAATACATATGGAAAGCCATCATGGCAAGCCCGGCCAACACCACATACCCCGTTCGGCCTTGCACCATCAATAAGACATTACCCGCCGCCAGGCATGACGCCCCCACCCACCCCCATCGGACCCATCGGCGTGAGGATTTCCAGGCCAACACCCCGAACAACAGCACACCGAATGCCATGAGCATGTTATGCGTAGTATGCTTTTTAAATACACACGGGTTAGAAGGTTCACAGACGGGATGGTAATTGTCGGGGACACAGGGGATGGATGGATCACAAGAGATCTGCTTTTTTAATAGGCACGGGTTGAAAGGATCGCAATTAATGAGCCCGCCGGTTGGAAGGATCCCCACGTTCAAGGCAAAGGACATCAGCAACGTGACCACTAGCGAGGCGGCCAAGGCCAGGACCGCTCGACGACGCTCTTGACCATCAATCGCCATCGAAACCAATAGCGGAATGAGTAGGAGATCAGCATACTTTTTCACCGCGAGCATTCTTTCCTCTAGCGAACCCATCCCCCATAGAGTTCCCACAAGCAACCAGCCAAACAGTAACAAGGCGCTCAACCCAACGGGGTTAGAAATAACGCGACGACCTCGTTCCCGCCAATTTCCACTGATACCCCAGCAGGCGACAAGTAGGATGACAAGAATACTGTCCGCTACAACCCATATGGGAATAGTGAATCCCAAAGGCGTGATCGCCCAACCTGCCGCTCGTCTCCCTTCTCTTTGCAAGCGATCAAAGCCCCAACTCATTTCTTGCATACGAAGATGATCACAGATATTCGAAATAATTGGATACCGTGGCGTTCGGAAAGAATCGACTACACTTTGACGATGACCCTTGGAGGGTCTTGGGGCGCTACAACAGGTACAGAAGTGCCGACACGAGTCGCAGCATGACTTTGAGCCGTTCCGGAAGCAGTTCGTCGCTGTTCCAATTTATATACCAGTCTCCCGAGAACGAGAAAGACACCCACCCACACGCCAAGAATCACGAGCCTCCAGCTGTCCGTCGAGTGATGATACAGAACGGCCAGACCTCCGCACAGTATCATGATTCCGTACTCCGCTAGCACAGCCCGACGATGACTCCATCCGCTCAAAACCAAACGCTGATAATAATGCTCGCGGTGAGCTTGCCAAATCTTTTTTCGATGGAGCACCCGCCGCATCAACGTGATCGTTGCATCCACGATGAACGGGGAGAAGATCATGATCGGCACCCATATCTCGAATATTCCGTCGCGAACGCCAAGAATCATCAATGTCCCCGCCAAGAATCCGACCGTGATGCTCCCTGCATCGCCCATGAAGATACGCGCGGGTGGAAAATTATGGGTGAGAAATCCTAGAGCGGCCATCGCCACGAACACGGCGATGATAAACATGACCGGGAAGTGGGCTTGCCATCCAAAATATGCGAGAAATCCAAACCCCCAAAATGTCATTCCCCCTGCAAGGCCGTCCATACCATCCATGAAATTATAGAGATTCGCCATCCAGAGTAGGATCAGGACACTCACTGGAATGGCCGCGATCCCAAGCAGGAGGGTCGGTCCTCCTGGTATCGGGACAGCAGACAAGGTTAAGCCGACCCCCCTGATAATGATGAACGCGGAGACCGCTTGGACACCTAATCGAAGAACAGCGGGAAGACCGACACAGTCATCGATGAAGGATACGACAAAAATGAGCAGCATCGACACCACGATCCAGAGACTCCCTGAAGCCACACCTTTCGGTAGCACAGCTTTCGAGGGCTGGGTAATCGCCAACACACTCACAGCCAGAATGAGACTGATCACTACGCTACCGATGACGGCTAACCCTCCCGTCTGGGGAGTCGGCATGGAATGCAATGTTCGTTCGTTGGGATGAGCAAGGATAGAGAGAAATGATCCCGGCAAACATAAACGGTTGGTGAACCACCAGGCCAGTACAAATGCAAATACTCCTGGGAAGGCGATCATCAGGATTGACATGTTGCCCGTGCTGCCTTGTTAGGTTGTAACTCCAAACAATCCGCCTCTAAACCAGAAGAGACCTCGCTGACTTGGGCAAGCTCTATGACTCATTTTTACATTGAAATCAAGACGCACAAGCCTTCCAACCAGGAGTTTTTAAAATTGTCACTCGGTCTGCTCGGACGTAGGCGACACAAGGATTCAGGCGATGAGATCGGCTCAACAGCCTGGACGTCCCACATCACGATAAAACGCGATCAACTCCGGAACCGTTTCCTGGAAGGAATACGCGGGTTGATATCCCAATTCATGCGCAATGGCCGACGGATTGTACCAGGCCCAACCGATGAGCTTTGTCAGTTGTGGTGTCGTCATGGGAACAGACTTACCACTGATTGCCTGCAATACATCACCACATCGCGCACCACTTTTGAGAATCCACAGCGGTACTCGCCATTGCGGAGGTGCCTGGCCCAATCCAGCTCGTAACCAGTCATAGAGATCAGTCGCCGAATAGGGGTCGGCATCGGCTACGATATACGCCGCTCGCTTGATACCTAGTGCGCGAAGACACAGCAATACAGCCTGTACGAAATTCTCGACGTGTAAGAGGCTCCGGACTGCCGAGAGACGAGGCAAAATCGGAAACCGTCCATGATCGATCGCCTCAATCATCCGATACAAGTTACCTTTCTTTGTCGGACCATAGACCATCGGAAGACGAAGCGAGACAGCAGTGAGACCATATCGCACTGCATACTCCGAAACTAGCTGCTCGGCTTGCCATTTTGATCGGCCATAAGCGGTCTGTGGATCGGGAGTCTGTGTTTCATCGACACACCCACTCGTTTCCTCACCAAAAACTTTAACCGAACTCGCAAACACAATCCGATTTACCCCGGATCTCACGGCCGCCTCTAGGACATGTCTCGTACCGAAGACATTAACGGATTCATAGTCCTTCCATGCGGCGGAATCATCGATCGCATGAACCTTTGCCGCCAAATGCACGATGGCTTCGCAGCCTACTGTCACCTCTTGTACTTTACTCACATCTCGGATATCTGCCGTAACGGTCTCGACCTCCGGAGAGAGCGAAAAGGATCGAGATGTATTACGAAGCAACGCACGAACCTGATATCCGGAGCGGGTAAGCGCTTGGACGAGGGACAAGCCCAAAAACCCCCCAGCCCCTGTGACAAGCACTTTGCTCATGCATATCCATGAGAACGATCAATCCCCGAGGCCGTCACCATATCCCGGTAGAGAGCTAGTACCTGTTCGGTGATCCGTGGGCTTGACCATTCCGCCAGAACACGGGTCCGGCTTCGCTGTCCCATCACCTCTCGCAACGCCTGGTCGGATAACAGTTCTTCAATGGCCGCCGCCAACGCCGTGGAGTCCTTCGAGGCAACCAGCAGCCCATTAAACCGATCCCGTACGATCTCCCGACAACCGGGAACATCCGTGGCCACTATGGCCTTGCCACAGGCTGCCGCTTCCAACAACACTTTGGGAAGCCCCTCTCGATACGACGGCAGCACGACGAGCATGGCCGCTGCATAGACAGCCGGCATATCATCTCGATGTCCCCACCACTCAACCATCCCTTCCTGCACCCACTCCTTCAGGCGGATTTCCGGAATGGCCGCCGGGTTATGTTCATCCCGGCGACCAACGAGAATGAACCGGACATGGACGCCTTTTTGCTTCAGCCGTCTGGCGGCTTCTACAAATTCCCCGACGCCTTTGTCCCAGAGCATACGTGCCGGCAGCACAACAACCGGAATGCCGGATGGCTGCGGCTGCATGGAATAGGCCTCGACATCGATGCCTGACCCGGCAATAATCCGCGATCGAGAGGCAGGAACCACCCCCTCTCCGACGAGCCGATCCTGATCATCTTGATTTTGGACCAGTACGACGGAATGGCTCACACGGAGTACGGTTCTGAATGCCGTCTTGACGCACCAACGCAACAGCCCGTTCCGTTCATCCATGAAAGCATACCCAAGACCGGCGAATGCGTTAATGACGGACGGGACTCGGGTAAGCCACGCAGCCAGGGATCCGTACAGAATCGGCTTCATGGCCACATGATGCACCACATCGGGGTTCACGCGGCGATACAACCGCACAAGTTCTGCCACGGCAATCACCTCGCGAAACGGGTTGTGGCTCCGACGGACCATTTCCAACGGTTCGAGCTGAAACCCTTCTCCCCGGATGCGTTCTCCGTGATCGGTTACGCGAGTCGCCACGATAACGTCGTAGCCTGCTTCCCGTGCGGCTCGCGCCAGATCGAGACGATGAGACCAGAAATACCAGTCTTCAGTGATGAGATACAGAAGGCGCGGATGACCTGCCATGAGCGCTCGACCAAGCTTGAAACATCAGCACATTCCAGAGCCAATACTGCCAATTGCGCCGACCTGAAAGGTGCTCCTGCCATTTCTTCCGGATTGGAGCAGGATCGAAATACCCTTCATGCCGGAGACGCGATTCATCTAACAGCGCTTCGGCCCAATCCTTCAAGCTGCCTCTGAGCCAGGAGTCCAACGGAATGCCAAACCCCATCTTGGGCCGCTCAACCAAGTGCTTCGGAACATAGCGGTACAGTACCTGGCGAAGCAGCCATTTCCCCTGGTTTTCTGTCCTGATCTTCATCGAAAGCGGAAGACTCCAGGAAAACTCCACGACGCGATGGTCCAGCAAGGGCATACGTGTTTCTAGGCTGATCGCCATGGCAGCTCGATCCAGCTTAGGCAAAATGTCATCCGTCAGATATCCCACCAAATCGTGAAGCATCATCTGTTCGCTGAAATCCTGCTTTGCCACCTGTCTTGCTTGGTCGTCGGCCCATATCGGTTCTTCATGAGCACCGATGACCAAGGAGGCGGTCTCTCGCTGAAGCGACACGAGCCGTCGATACAATTCCGTCTGACTATTCGAATCCAGAACTGCGGCAAGTTTATGAACCTTGTCCCCGAGCGTCGACAGATGGAATGACGCTGGAAGCCCTATCTTCAATATTCTACCGATCCGATCCCACTGCTCAGGCGACAGGACCGTCAGTGCAGAGGCCGTGATCGTTCTCATGGAAACAGGCACTCGTGCGACTCGACGCCAGATCGAGCTCCCCCACGAATACCGATTGTAGCCTCCGAATAACTCATCACCTCCATCCCCAGAAAGCGCGACCGTGACCTGTTGCTTGGCCAATCTCGCGACAAGATGGGTTGGAATGGCGGACGAATCACCGAATGGTTCGTCATACATCGACGGCAGGAGCGGAATCACGGCCAAGGCATCGGCCGGACTCACATAGAATTCGGTATGGTCCGTTCCCAGATGTTCAGCGACAGCCTTCGCGCCGGGCGCTTCATTATAATCATTTTCACCGAAACCCAGCGTGAAGGTCTTGATCGGACGAGATGAGTGTGCCTGCATCAGTGCCACCACGGTGGAGGAGTCGATGCCACCTGAGAGAAACGCACCAAGAGGTACATCGGCGATCATTTGTCCCTTGACGGCAGCACTCAATAACCGGTCTAGCGCATCCTCGGCCATGCGATCGGTCCAATCGGATCGACGGGTCTGTCTCGCAACCGCCGCCGCAGACCAATAGGGTGTGGGTTCCGGCCAGTATCCTGGCGCGCAGGTGGAAGCGATCGTCGTATAGGTTCCAGGTAAGAGTTTTCGAATCCCAGTGTAAATCGAATATGGTAACGGCACATAGGCATAGCGCATGAACAAGGCCAAGGCCTCCCGATCAATCTCACCGCGCCAGTCTGGGTAGGCTTCCAACGCTTTCAGCTCCGAGGCAAAGAGAAACGTTCCGTTGGACCACCCATAGTAGAGCGGCTTCTCTCCGATTCGGTCACGAGCCAGGATCAGGCGTCGCTCGACGCGATCCCAGAGAGCCAAGGCAAACATCCCCGCAGTGGCCTGAAGCGTTTTTTCCACACCCCAGGTTTCAAAGGCCGCCAACAGCGTCTCAGTGTCAGAATGCCCGCGCCACGATAGGCCCGCGAGTTGCCCCCGGAGTTCCAGATGATTGTAGATTTCACCGTTGAATACGATGACATATCGACCGGAAGCCGATTCCATGGGTTGATGGCCCGCGGGAGACAGGTCGAGGATCGACAGGCGGACATGCCCAAAGGCAAGCCCGTAGTTGGAATCGCACCACACTCCTGAATTGTCAGGACCACGATAACGAATCCGCTCGGCCATTCCTGAAACAATATGGCTATGCTCAGTGCCCCGATAGGACATCATTCCGGCAATGCCACACATCAATGTACCGAACGAACTGAATGGTCAGGCATGCGTGAGTATTGTCTGTTCATGGGCCAACCCCGCCCACACCGATTGCCACTGGTCTCTCTCTGCTTGACCAACGGAGCCCCAGGACCTGTGAGATCCGCTCCCAACCGTGCGGCCCAACTGAAGGACCACGTCTCTTGCAAAAGCGACGCTATGCACACCCACGCCCATCATCGCCCACCGTAATGAGGAGCAGTCATGCACTCTAGCAAGAAGCCGACGACAATAGTTGCGCCGACCACGACCCAGCTTTCCAGCTTTGATTTCAGTCATGCGATAGCCCAAGAGCACTTCCTCCAACGCGGCAAAGCGACTGAGGGAAAAGCATTGAAGGAGGAGTGCTTGATCTTCACACCGACTATCTTGGTCAGAATAGGGATGAGAGAGGAACCAGGCCCGCTTGCCCATCCATGTCGGATGGGCAAGCGGAAATCCCCACCATGGACGTCGGCAAATAGCCTCGTGCGAGCAGGCCGTTGGATAGAGACCAACACTCTCTCCTTCCTCCTTGAATATCACAGCGCCAGTTCCCAATAGATCAATGTCGGGATGCTCCTCAAGAAACCGAACTTGCCGTTCGAAGCGCTGCGGATACGACACATCATCGGCATCCATTCGGGCAACATAGTGCCCTTTCGCCAGACGTACACATTGATTCAACCGCGATGCTAAACCCATATTACCAGATGGCTCCTGAATGAATCGGACACGAGGATCCTTGACCTGCATCACACGTTCCGCTGTCTGATCAGTCGAGCCATCGTCGACAACGATCAGTTCCCAGTCTTGATACGTTTGGGTAAGAATCGACCGCAACGCAAGGTCGATGGTCCCCGACGCGTTGTACGCCGACATCACCACTGTGACCAGAGGCCGTGCGTTCAATCAACTTTCCCTGTAAAACATCCGGCCAGGCCACCCCGCGGCGCCGTAGGTCCAGGCTCCCCGCAAGCGCCAGGACAACTCAAATGCCAGCCGACGCGCGGCACGAGCTCCCCGTCGTTTTCCCCAGATCAACCCAGCACATGAAACACATAGAGTTCTGAGCAATGCTAACCATGGGCCGATCTTGTGCCGGCTCGCCACTCGTTCAAAGCTCGGCCAATCGATTGACCGGAGGGGTCGTTGAGTCACCGGTTGAACCAGTTTCTCGATCAACTCCTCAAATCGCTGATCATACGTATGCTCCTTACGGACTCGCTCGAATCCTCGGTATGCAATGGCATCTCGTTTTTCAGGATTGGCCAGAAAATAATTAATCCGCTCGGCGAGTTCATCCGGACCATTGAATACGATGATTTCTTCACCGATGCGAAAGTACTCTTCAAGGTACTGAGCGGGTTCAGTGAGTAGGCAACCGCCTGCACCTGGCACTTCGAATACGCGCGCCTTGATTTGGCGGCTACGGTACGGCAGCAATCCGCGAAAGTGAATGCCTGAGTCTCCGAAGTTTAAGGTGAGCACAGACTCACGGTAGAGACGCAGAAGATCCGTGGCAGAAACTGGCCCTGCTGGCCAGCCGTGACCGAAGCACTCGACCTGGATGCCTCTGGCTCGTAGGATTTCGACCCACTTGCTTCTGTTGCCATACGCACTGCCCACGAACGTCACAGGGTGCGTACACTGCCGGGCAGGCAACGGCTCAACCAACGTGTCACGGCTTGCCCCCCACTGAGTCAACACAAAGTTGTCCAACTTATTGTATTGGGCTTTCCCGACTGCCTTCGGATAGGTAGTCGCATAGCAGTCGACGTGCGGGGCCACGAAGCGCGAAAACTGTTCATATTTCCAGGAGTCGTCCGTACCCCAGTTGATGATTACAACGGACCCGTTCGCCCGAACAAGGTCCAACGTCTCCCGCCACAACTCGTAACTCAGGAGTACACAAAAGATTACGTCCGGTTGTTCCTGATCGACTCGGCGTAGAAATGCTCGATTCAATTCCGCAAAGTCACAATAGGCGGAACGATCCCAGGAATCAAAAAACGACACATCATGCCCCAGTGCCCGAAATGCAGGCAGAAAATTTATGTACTCGTACCCATCCCCACGGAGAGGATCACCATAGTTGTGCCGGCCAAAGACACAGAAAATTCGCATCAATGGAACGTTCTCGTGGAGGAACGGGCACGATATATGCCCCCTTCACCGATACATACTTTGGAAAGAGCACATACATTGCCCTCACAAGCTGTACGGCAAGTCCTTATCCCATACAGGCTCACGAAGATATTACGCCCCTTGCGGAAACGCGCTTACAGGTTTGGAGTAATTTCCGATTCGCCCACGCCTGGCGATCAACGGCAATCGTGTTGATATAGGTGTCCGCGTACATTAAGTAATCGTTCTGTTGCAAAAGACTCTGCAGTTCACCTATTTTCTCCTCACTTCCATCCTCGGTATAAGTCAGCGTTTCAACGCAGAACACCTTGGGTCTGAACCGCTTGAAATCCAAACTTTTCAAAATCGATAGATCCATTCCTTCTACATCTATCGACACAAAATCTGGTGTCAGCTGAAAGTACTTTTCAAGAACTTCATTGACTGTTTTGATCTCCACCGGAATCACCCGCTCAATTCGCTCTGAACCATACGCCTGGTACCGTTCCGCCTCCTCACGGGAAAAGGTATTGAGCGTCGATGTGGTCATCACAAAAAGCTCCGCCATGCCAGACACCGGTCCGATGCCCACAGGCAGGCAAATATCACGAGGGCGAACTTGTTTGAATGCCTTGAGGGCATTCGGGTCCGGCTCAATGCAAACACCACAACCACCTTGCGCGTAGAAATAGTAGGTGTTGCTGAGGTAGCGGGGATGATGCGCACCAATATCAAGATAAGACACCTTACCGACATCAAGCACGGCCAATACGTAATCGACAATAAGATCCTCGCCACACTGAGCATACGAGACTCTCTCGGATCCGATTGCCCAATTCGCCAAATGGCTGAGCCGCCGCCTAAGTCGACTACCAAGCCCCATAGTCCCTGCCCACTAATTCAATATTCATCTCTCCACACATTACTACTTTGCATGCAATGAGCTAAGGCCAGCCACTGCCCAGCGGATCGCATGCGGTTCCAGGCATATCCTACAGAAACCTACACTATTTACTGTCACTGGGGTGTAGGAGCACGCCGAGCCGTGACATGGTACCCTACAGTAAATCGCCGATCCTGGTCGAATTTGTCCAACCATTTACATAATAGGGGTAGGATCAGGCCAAGCACGGGGAGCAGCGCAACCCACGCCGGAAACCACAGGAACCGTGCTCGCCTAGGCAGAGTTTCGTTCCATGGACTGGTCGTTTGAAGAAACCGTATTGATTCCTGCCCGAAAAATCGAAACGACCCTTCGTTCGGTTCAATGGTGATGTCTTCAAATCCGGCCGCCTTCAAAAAGCGTTCGTACCACCAAGGTGTATAACCACCGTAGTAATGATAGGGCTCTTGATGAATTCCGGAACCGAGCGGCGCGGTGAGAATAAGTGTCCCTCCCGACTGAAGAATCCTCGCCAATTCAAAGACTACTCGGATCGGCTCAGGATGATGCTCCAACACCTCCGTGCAGAGCACTACTCCGAAACTGCGGTCAGGAACTGGGATAGCGGTCACATCCGACACGAAATCAATCGCCCCATAGCCGCCATGCCGAAGCTGGTCAGCCCGTAACGGGGCAAGATCCTGGGTACGATAGTCGCAATGTGCGAACAACGCACGATACGGACAGGAGCCAGCGCCGACATCCAGCACCCTGGTCCCACTCTTCACTCGCGACGCCTGTTGGGCAATCCAACGATCGCGCCGCACGACGTTATAGGCGAACAATTCGCTCTCAGCGAACCAAGCACGGAGACTGTTACTCACGTGTCTTCACGAATTCAAAAAGACCGCAGCCATACTCGATGTTAGCGACAGTCTCAGGCGAAACGTCCTCGGTGAACTGTCCCGCATCGTTAACGAGAGAAAACGACATCAGTTGGAGTTCATCAAAACAGTCCCTGACGGTCTTCGTGGAAAACACTCGATGTGCATTAAAACACACCCGCTCGCGGCCGACCGGCACCGAGAGAAACAGCCTTCCACCAGGCTTCAACACGCGCTGAAGTTCAGATGCCGCGAGTTGACTCCCATCGGGATTCAGCGGATCGCCATATCGCCCCAGACCCACATGTTCAATGACGTGCAAGGATGACAGCGAAGCAACGCTATTATCAACAAATGGCAACCGCACAATATCTCCTGCCAGCGAAGTCAAATTAGAAAGGCTGACACGAAGTGGACGATAATCGACGAACACGGTTTTCACGGCGGCACTCAGCACATTGATCATCATCACACTCGAACCAACGTCGACATGAAAGGTCGGATAGAGTCCTTGCAGGCGCCGCGCAAGCCATGCAGCTTGAAAAAAATAATGTGGATCGAACGGTGTGTCCACGACACGATCAGCGAGACATGGATACGAATCGCGGAACGAGATCTGTTGTGTCGCGGCCCTCTTATTATAGGTGTTCCATTCCACAAAATAGCGAGGCAATGCGGCAATGCTGGTCAGGAGGTGAGGGCCAAGAAACGCCGCACCCCACCGAACAATTGCACTGTTGCGGAAATGATGTCTCACGAAGGCGATAGGGAAACGATCACCATTGATAGAAGCAGCCGGAGAACAGTGGTGAGCGATCGAGATCCACTAGTGGCATACTCGATCGGTGATACTCCAGTATTCAAAAACGTCATGAGGAAATGGTCTTTCCCGCTCAAACCTCTGGGCCATGGCAGAATAGCTCACAAGGTCTCTCATATAGATCGACTTCCAGTCATCGATGCACTGTTGCACTATACTGACCCAATCATGATCCTGAATATCCAACTGAGTACAACAGGAGGCTATCTGGGAGGTATCGTGTGTTCCCAGCGAGATCGTAGCCCGGCCGGCTTGGAGTCCGGCGACGATCCGCATCAGTGACAGCCACTGCCACCCTCCCCTCTGAGGAATATTCACGATCACTTTCCCCAATTGATTAATAGCGTTGCGGCGATTCCTTGAAATAAATTTCCGCGGACAGCCCACCGACAAGCCCTCCTTCTCCAACAAGGCGAGCAACGTGGTCCGATACTCCGTCATGGCCCCTGTAAACACAAGGTCGTAAACAGTATTAAACTCCTTACCAACCGATTCACATGGAGCATCCCCAAGGGCAGGAAACGGGATCGTTCGCACATCTAGACCAGGCAACATAACCGATATGTTTCGCAATTCTGGCAAGTCGCCTAAGACAAAGAAACACCGTAGATAGGGCACGCACTCCATAAGATGCCTGATCCGATTCAAGATCGTGGTCGAGTGCATGTAATCGTTCTGACTACCAAGGGGGGCACCGTGGAAATAGACCTGACCATGTTGGAAATCCACATGCTCCGTCATGATCACGGCGACTCGTTTCCGTGATGATCGGCAAAACTCTAGCAATACATCTCTACTCTTTGCCGTCGGAAACCCTTCAATGACGACATTCAGAGAAGACCGGCGTGGCTGTCTTCCGACGGAAACTGGATAGCCATGCTGTCGGAAAGCGGTGACCGCAAAGCTCACCTGATCACCAATCCCATACAATTGATGATTGTAGACCCAACAATGGATCGAGGGCTTCTTCAGCGGATGCCTCGTCTTGCCGCTTCGATAGAATCGACGGGACTCCCCCAGTCCTGGAGCCATGCCGCCTCGGCAGTGAGTGCACTCAGAATTTTGTGCTGAACCTCTTCAAGCGAGGGGCCTGAAAAAGAGGGGGTAGATTGTCTCAAGAGCAATTGTGATCCTGCAAATTCGCCTTCACTTTGCAAGATGGCATGGAATTCCTTGCCTTGACGGACTATGTTGAAATTATGAAAACCCTCCAAAACGACCTGGACCGGTTCAGCCTCTTCTTCGCAGGCGAACGACTTCAACGCCGGAATACTTGCGGCAATACTTCGGAGCACCTCACTGACAGAATCCCCACGATGACATGAGGAATAGCCACCGGCCTCGGCCTTCTCCGGAGAAAATTCTCCTTCCCGCTGAAGAATGGCGTAGTATCGATCACGATGACGAATAATGTTGTAGCCGTTTACTCCCTGGCGAACGAGCTCGATCTCGGGTACTGCCTGAGGCCTGAAAAACCTGAGCCCTCCCTGCCGACGATACACCGCGAGGACTTGGGCGGCATACTGGTACAAGGCAGGAAACGGCCTGAGAGTTTTGGAAATCCATTGAACCAACCTGCGCCGCAATCCTTCGCGTCGCCCACCGAGCGGGTGAAGGTATGTTCCTTCCAGTTCTTCCAAGGTACTGGCGTACATCCCAGGCGGAGCGTCGTTTTTGCAATACTGGGCTAATACCGACCAGTCATTCAGCTCGATGCGAGAATTTCCATAGGTCTGGATCATAGCGCCACTCAATTCCCATACCATGCCGAACTCCGTCTTAATTCGTAACATCGGCTGTGAGGGGCTTTCAAATACTCGTGACCAACCATGATTCTGAATCGTACAATCGCTCAAGGCCGATTTCAGTTCGTCAGAAGCAACTTCCGTTGAATCAGACGTTCCTCTGAATGTCGTGTAGAGATCAGAAACCGAGCCCCAGAAGCTCTCGGCAAAACTCCGCCCTAGAAACTGCTTTTGTGCATGGGCGATGGTACGCCGGTGCATGTCCCAATATGCATCATGATCTTCAAGAAGCCGACATATACGGGTGGTCAGTTGCTCCACAAGAAAGCGATCAAGCTCCGGCCTTCGGTAATAGTGGTCGACCAACATGCCTGTTGCTGCGTCTCTCTGCCAGACCTCCGTTCGCACACCGCACAGAACAATCCCATTCTCCTCATCGGTGACGTACGCCGAAGTCCCCACGGTGTCAGTCACGATTGGAATCGCTCCCGCCCTCATGGCCTCCATAATTGAGACAGAGTGCAGAGCGACACTGGGAAGCATGACAAAATGCACGCTGGCCATTAAAGACTGTATTTCATGGCCTGCGAGATAGCCTTGATCCCAGACGATACTCCGGCCAATCTCATCTTTGACCCAAGACACATCAACGCCATATTCGCATAATTCGACATCGTTGGGCATTGCGCAACGAAGCATCAGAAGGCCGTCTCGACCACTGGCTACAATCTCTTTCCAGGACCGTAAGACAAGATGCCCGCCTCGGCGAAAGAAATTCGCTGAATTCTGGTTGGCAGAGTTGATAAACAAGAAGCGCGGTCTAGAAAACGAGGGCTTTTGCTCTGGTTTGTGCGTGGAGAACGCATCGGCACTTAACCCCATTCTCGATGAAAACAACTTCCCATCGATGGTTGGGTCGGACAAAAACGAGCTCAGCGCATGAAGCGTGTCCGGTACATGGGAAAAGATTCCGAGACACAGAGGATTCGCAAAAATGCTTCGATAATGCTCTTTGAGTTGCTCCTGGTTTTCAATATTACCAATTCCTTGCTGAGCAAACGGGAACAGAACTGGCGCAAACGACTCGCAGTGAAACACAAATGGGCGTTTGAGAGAGGGAAAGGGAGCGGTATGATGAAATTCCAGGTCACCCGTGAGCGCGGTTGTCAGAACGTGATCAGGAGGCCAGAAATACTCCTGATATCTTCTTGCGATAGAACTTCCATGAGATCGATCATGACAATGCTCTTCCCACTTTGCTCTCTCTACCATCGTCCTACGTACGGAAACATCATCTCGGAACTTGCGATAGAGCTTGACGTTATCCCAGGCGGAAAGCTTGACGGTATCCGGAACATGATCGAACAATGCCCGATAGAGCGGATGAAACCCATCTAATGGAATGTAGTGGCTAAGACTCCAGGGAATCGCGACGTGTAAGAGAGGGCTGGTCACTTTATGTTGTGTCGCCGGTTCATCACCCAAGAGATGTGTCACACTGCACAACCCGCTTCGGCCATTCATCGAGAAGCTGATCGTTCTTGTCGCCGCCACACCTCATGCTCTCCCAGATGTGGAGCATTAGTGCCCAGCCAAAAGTGGTTGAGGATACTCTTGAGTATAGGCAAATGCGAGGTGGCGCCCATCACGATTGAAGAAGAACCCGTTAGGACCACCCGGCGGGTGTGACAGGAGAACTAGTACCATGCTGACTACGGCGTAAGGGCTTTCCGTCGATCCCTGATTCATTTCGGTACGTGCCTCACCGGGCACCAATACGTTGATCTGCACATCCTTCCCCGGATATCTCACCGTACATTCAGCTGCGAGTGATGCCCCCAGCGAATTGACGGCTGATTTGCTGATATTGTATGACCCAAAACCCGGGGTCGATGCCCAGCCTGCAAATGAGGACAAGAAGAGGATCCTAAATCCATCGCCGTTACTGAGGAGCGGCAAGGCCACTTTACAGGTCAACCATTGCCCTGTCACGTTCGTCGCCAGGATGTCCGTCCAAGCAGCTGTGCTTTGAGCAGCGAGTGGAAACGCCGTCTCTCCCATTTGAGGAAGGGCCGCGCAATTGACTAGCCCATAGAGACTAGGAGTAACAAGCTGAATATTTCTCACCGCACGAGCAAGATCGCTCTCCGATCTAATATCCACGGGAACAGCGATACAGCCTCTGACATCGATACCAAGCGCTGCACCCTCGTCCATCGTTTCACGTATTTTCTCGATTCGTCGCCCTGAAATAAAGACCCGAGCTCCTGCAGCAGCAAGCGCCAGTGCAATACATCGTCCATACCCAGTGCCCGCGCCCGTTATCCAAAAATCCTTTCCCTTCAGCCGCTCCCATCTCGGTTGCGGCAAACCGAAACGATGTTCCCGCCAAGAAGCCGGATAGACGTTTTGCAAAATGCCTGGCGTTACAATGTTTTTCTGAAACAGCTTCATACTTCAACGGCGCTACACGACCTGCTGTTATTTTGGCCTAGAGCCAGGATTTCATTTTCAACGGCGTCACGGGATACGTCACGAATGACCCCAGGCATCTCAATGACGTCGATCTCGGTTAGATCAATAGAACCTAACGCATGCGGCATGCCATAGATCCAACCTTCATAGGAGATGACGTCGTAGCCTTCCTCCGGCATGGCACGAAGTAACACAGGTGATTTCGTAAACCCGGACGCGCGGGAGCGACCGCCAGTTGCAGCGACAGAGATCTCCCCCGCTCCCCCTCTGATTTTCCGGATCATACCGTCAACTTCAGCAATGTTTTCTCCGACCAGCATGCCGGGAACAGACGCGAGTAAACCGGAATCCCATTCCACATAGGCCCCATGCGGGACTCCATAGAACATGCCGTCAAATTTCACGAGATTGTAATTGCCGATCGTCCACAACAATTCCGGTTGAGCATTCTTTGTGACGACGGACAGAATGGAGTAATCTTCTCCTTTCACCGGCACGCCGACTCGCAGTTCGTGACCAACACCCCGTCCGGTCACAAGGCGTATGATACGTTTCAGCGGCTCTTTGACATAGGCGACAGCTACCGCGTGCGGGAGCAGACGGGCAAGTTGCAGATCACTCAGGTACCCTCCGTTTCCGCTATTAAAGCGTTCCTGACGGATGAGCCGCCGAAGCTCCTCTTCAAATGATGCAGGCAGCAGCTCAGCGATTTGACGCCATACACTGACATTACGTTTGCTTTCTCCCGTGCACTTGGGTCTTCTTTCGATCAATGATCTGCGACCAAATGGATTATGTAAGGCTTCCGGATCCACGGCAATGTACATCTTACCGAATCGCAGAATACGAGGTTTGCTGGGGATCGTAGCGGATTCAGACATGTCGCCCACGCTATCTACTCGCATGTAGGATCCGGACGCGCGCTGTTTTTTTTGATCATCGTAATGACCGCGTGAATTTGCCCATCGACCACTCTCTTCAATAACCGCGACAAGCTCTTCTTCCGTTGGATAGCGCAGGATTCCCGCGATTGCGTCCGACTCAGGGCTTGTCACATCAACACTGCTCAGTGCGGCAGGAACGCCATAGTACCAGCCGCTGTAGAAAAGGATCACATGCGTGTCCATTTTACGCACCAGGCGGGGCGATTCTCCCGCGATCCTGAATAACGGAGGCTCCGCCAACGGTTTGTCGGCATCCAACGTTTGGGTATCTTGCGCGGGGTACATAGGAAGTGCTTTTACTGGACGCACCGAAGGTTCCTCAGCGAGCGGCGACCGCTGAGTGGCAACTTCAAGCGCCCGCTCCTCTTCCCTAGGACTCGGGATATTTCCGGCATCTTTTCCCCCCGCCACTTCAAATTCTCCGGCGCTGATTGCGTCGCCATTCGCTGAACCGGTTCGCGCTTTGTCGCGATTGAATTTGACGTCCTCAATTACCCGATGAGCCCAAGCTCCCACATTAAATCCCGCATCATAGAGGGCAAGGACGATACGCTCAAACCGCTCTTTTCGTACCTGAGCGTCGATGTACGGATCGGTGCTGTGCCACTGGTCTGCCGGAAGGGCTCTCGGATACTTCTCGTACATTATTTCCTGAGGTTCCTTCAAGACAATGTTGTGGGAGGCCGGATCAATCCAGTAGACGCTGCCGTTCACCAATATCAACGGATTGATATTCGCCAGCCGACCGATATACTTGCGGTTCTTGAGAATGAGTTCGATCCCCTCCTCAACGTCTTGGTCGGTTTCTCCTGGCACGCCGATGACCCAGTTGACCTCTGTAAAAATCCCCACCTCCCAGCAATCCTTCAGATTCTGGGTAATCATGTCAACCGTATACCCTTTCATCTGCAGCCGTAACGTGCGCTCTGAAAATGCGTCGATTCCGAAACGAAGCGCGACGAAATTGGCTTCCCGCAGCTTTTCGAAGAAGGCTCGGTTTTGCTTCCTGTTGACACGCAGTTGACCGGTGAGCTTCACCTTGCGGTGGAGACCACGGCGAATAATCTCATCGCAAATCTCCATGACACGCTCGGGCATGCCGCCAAGATCGCTCTCATTGAACATGAACAGGTGGCAGCCCTGTCCGACCAACCATTCCAACTCATCCACGAAATTTTCCTTGGTGCGAATGCGCCAATAGAATCGTTCGGCACAGAACGTACAGCGAGACCAACGACACCCTCTGCTCGCGATAATGGGCGTCAGTTGGTAATCATTGAAGTTTCGGTACACGTCTAAATCACACCACTCGTACTTGGGAAATTCAATCTGATCAAGATTGTGGATCATAGGTGCTGGAATATAGGTATAGTCTGACGTATCGAAACGGGACAGCACACCAGGCTGATTGAAGGGTCGCTCGCCTCTGGCCAATGCCTCCAACAGCGGACCCGCGGTGAGGTCTGCTTCGCCAATACACATGTAGTCGCACTCCAGGAATGCGCGGCGGCCGACATCCGCATTGTAACAACTGAACCCACCAACCACGATCATGATATCCGGCAACTGAGCCTTAACGCCAAGCGCAACTTCCCTCGCCGCGGCCTCATTACACCCCTGGATTGAAAGCCCTAGTACTTTGGGCCGCGCTGCAACCAACGCCGTGATTGTTTCATCAATGACCGGCCTGAAGAACTCCAATACTTCGTTGCGCCCTGTTGAACCGGAAGCCCCTCCACCAGTCGCCGTCCACAGGTCATAATGTTCCGCCTGCCAAGGATCTTCCGGCAAAACCAACTCACCAGGAAGCGTGATGCGACCGCCCATGTCGAAAAGCCGGTGAACATGAAAGCGGTGATACGCAATAATATCGAGGTCGACGATCTCAAAATCCACCGCAGTCTTCTTCAGTGCATTATTCAAATATCCCAGTCCATTGGGCATCAACGACAAGTTGCGTGAGGGGCAGTCGACAATGGCCACATCCAGATTCTTCCTGAACCGGATCTCTGGGATTCTGATCGGATAAATATTGCGCGGTAACGGCGTCCATCCCCGGGTTGGGATAACGTCGGGCGCAATGTCCGCCAAAACCGTGAGATCAACGACGGCAACCGTCTCAGACAAGTATTTCATCATTTGCATGCGTGGGAAGGCCAACGTTTCACAAAGGAAAGCCGTTTGTGTTCCCACGGGCAACGTTCCCAGCTTGATGCCGGATAGGCCATGCAGATGGTGCAGCTCCGACAGGTTTTCGTACAACACAGCGCCGACAATCCGCATCTTGAGACCAGGGGCATGCTGCAAAAGATACTCGACAAACCTCTTCGAACCAACCAGAGTAAGGCCGGGCAACGTCATAAGGTGCATCCCAAGCGCACGCAGACACGCCACATCGTCTGGCCCGTTGTCGAAGGCGAAGCATTGGTGAGGGCTGAATGTGACACGTGCCCCCTCCACCTTGGCAGATGCAGAACCTTTCTTAAGAGTCAGAACGACGGCTGTATCAGTCATCACTCACCTCATATGCAGTTAAAGAATCCATCCCTCAACCGTTGGTCGGCCGCTTAAAAAATTCCTTCCGTTGACCAGGATATTAGGGCAACCGAATAGATATTCCAAAATACACAGGCAGATGTGCGATATCAATTACCGATCTACCGGTGCACCTTCACGTAACAATACCAGCATTGGACTCCAACAACGCACTGTTCCACCACACGGCCTTCTTCTAGTGGCCAGTTCCAGCGTTCTATTGCAAGCCGGTAAATCGCCCAAGCCCGATCATCGTTTCAGAGGCTGCGCTGCATATCTTGGTAGGGACCGCACTTCATCTATGGTGGCGATCAACCGTGCCGCATCCCAGCTGCTGCTCGCGTCGCACACGGCAGCGAGCTCACTCGGTATTAACTCTTTGTTGATCGCAGGCATCGCGATAATCGGCTTGGCATGTTTCTTCGCCATTTCGACTTCCATGTCGACCCAAAGACGGGCACTTCTAATCTCATACACTCCAGCTAGTAGAATAACGACATGGACGGGAAGGATCTGGCTTTCCAGCGAACTACGAATGAATCGGCCGCCGGCCTCCGTATTCGGACTGATGGCGGGATCATGCCAGGGCAGACTAAAGTTACGCCACAAAAGTCCCGGTATCTTGTCCATGAGTTCTGTAAATTTTGTCCAATCTTCATGAAACCGCCAGGCATGGGTAACGAAGAGATCGTAAGTTTTGGTATTCCCAGTCATGATCCGCTCAAAAATAGTGACGCGTGTCTATCCACGAGATACAACGTGAACTTTTTCCAAAATCTCCTCGTAGCTTTGAGAAACAAGCAGGTCGGGGTGGACCCTTCCCTCATCCGTCGACAGGTCGAGATGGCCGATGCGCGTCGGCACCGCATAATATTCATCCTTAAATTTAACCAGGTTGTATTTCTTTACGGAGCACAAGAGAGTTGGGGCATCGGCCGCCACTTCGGGATTGATTCGATGCGGCGTGACATAATCTTGGACCATGGCTCGAAGTCGTCCTGTAATGCGTTGCCCAAGAAGGGCGACAATGCCTTTGCGGATGGGTTTCCATAGATGGTCTTCACAATACCGCCCCATAATTTCTCTCGCCAGCGACATCCATAGCGACCCTACCACCCATGGGGAATAACCACCATGTCCAGTCAAGCGTGCATACCGCATTTCCAGCTCAGACCCAATGCGCCGATCCTGCATCCGCAACGCCCAGATTGTTGGATTTTCACGCAGAGGTTGAAATCGACCCGTCGAAAATGCCTCAACCGCCGTCAGCGCATGGCCATCGACATGTGGATAGGCCTTTTCCAGTAGCTGTTTTAGCGATGCCTTCTGACCATTCGTACCGATGGGATCCGGGTGCGCGAAATGCCAGAGCGCCACTGATGGGTCGTGCCAGAGCTCAGGCCATCCGGCATTGACGAGGCGCCAGCCCAAATCATAGGGCCCGCACAGATACCCCTTATAACTGGGATGCTCATCAAAGCCTCC
Source organism: Nitrospira sp. (assembly GCA_016715825.1). NCBI lineage: Bacteria > Pseudomonadati > Nitrospirota > Nitrospiria > Nitrospirales > Nitrospiraceae > Nitrospira > Nitrospira sp. The sequence goes on from JADJXO010000013.1 coordinate 164,560, forward strand.
AAATCGAATCGCATCGGCTCGGCGCACGGTCATACACGCGCCTTCGTTCACAATGAGCGGCCACCATTTCCACCGTGTCTGGTCCTTGAGCGTCTCGGTGTCGGCCAGGTCCTCGGGATAGAGCAGGGACGTGCGCCATTCATAGTGCATGAGCACCAGCGGCACAGCCGATCTCTCGCCCTCCATCTGAAATGATCGAAAGACCGACCGAACAAAATCAGGCGGAAACACCGCGTCGCTATCGCAGATACAGATCAATTCACCGCGTGCATGCAACAGTCCCGCGTTATAGCCCCTGTGCTTGTGATAGATACCTTGCTGATTGCACGTAATAACGACGTCCGCCTTCTTGAGAACTTCGTCGACGACACGGTCGTAGACTTCCACCCAGATGAGCTCATACTGACCCTTCGGCACATCCTGTTGCAGCAACCAGTCCAGAGTGGTGAATCGTTCGCGACAGCTCCAGTCTAACAGAATAATGGACAAGCGCGGGGAAGTTGGTGCTGCATTCTTATGAAGGACGGCCGTCATGACCTATTTTTTTGCTGATTGACCAAACCAGCAAATCCCATTTTCTCAAGTACACCGCCAAATGCTCGACCCGGGTTATTCGTATGTTTTTTCAAATCCTTGCCACGCTTACCCAGTCGTCCCATTGCCAGACGAAGGATCTCCATCTTAACATCGCTGATGCTGACGCCTGACACACAACTTCCCCTTCTCTTCAAGTCTTCGATTGCTGGCTCGATAAGAGTCCTGATATCTATCGAGCCTAATGCTTGATCGAAACCATAAAAACTACCGTTGTGACGAACGACGTTGAATCCGCAATAACCTTCGACGACCAATTCTGTTCCAGGAACTTCCGGGCGTGCCTCCGCAAGAGTAGCCGCTGCGTCGCTATGGATCACAGCATCAACGGCGTCGCGCAAGCTCATGAACCCCTCTTGCCCAGACGAGAAGAGCTTGGCCTCCTCCGCAGACATGACGTTCACACCTTGTCGGACTGGAAAATACTTCCCCGCAATCTCAGCAATGTTCCAGCCCAGCAGGCCTTCACGGACTAATCGCGGAGTGTAGAGAACATTTGGAGACAGCTCTTTTACGACCAAAGGGCGTCGCCGAAGTTCCTTGGCCTTCGAAGAAATCCTCGAACCGTAGGCATATCCGAGACTTTGCATAAAATCCTGCGGCAGGGAGTTGAGCAGTGTGAGATGGCGCTCTTCTAAGCACTCCATGTGACGACCAATCCGCCCTTTGGAGAATGTGGCGCTAGCCGGATCGTAAAGCCGCGAACCATATTCCTGTGGGCTTCCGCCAATGTGGAGTTTCAGCTGCATGGCCCATATCGTGTCTAGCTGCTCGGTATCACTTCCGCCCCCACGTTCGCCCACTAAGTCCTCGTAACTCACTGGAATCACGTTGCTGAAATTCAACCAGCCGGCATATCTGTTGATTCGGTCGCGGATGGTGCCCATCACAGTGCTATCCGCAATCAGCCGATCAAGTTGCTGGGAACTGTCCGCACAGCAATTTAGATACCCGGAGAACGCATGCTCAGGCTTAACAAACCAATCCCGCTCCGAAACAACAATATCGAGCGGATTACGGTATACAAAAATCGCCGGTGATCGAAACAACAATTGACGCCCCATCGGATCGAACCAATCATCACGCATAAACTCTCGGCACGGAGCGTGATAGTGATACCCGACAGGAGTAGACCAGGTACCTGGCTGTGGTGCACGTTCCGGCGACCGGCTCACCCCCATTAAATCAAGCAGCCGGATTACCATGTGGGTTCCAGCTTTGGGGATGGAAAGGAGGAATACCGTGCGTTTACTGCAATGATGGTCAGTAATCGGAGCGATGGCGGCGATATTTCCGTCGATGCAGGCATGGAGCACGCGTGAAACATCCCCGCCGTTTCCACCGGTCACAAGAACTAGATCTGCATCAGCAATATCTAGCCGCTGAAATGTCGCCAACTGCCCTTCACTCCATGAGATTCCACTTTCATGAAAGATATCGGCCAATTCGTGGCCACAGGGCTTCGGCCCAATCACCATGGCTTTGCGAGCACCCAGCTCGAAAGCACGTTCAAGCGGCTTTCTCATTGCCCCACCGGTACCCGGTTCAAAAAAGTCCAAATGCCGGTTCACGCCTTGGTCGTCCTTACGATCGCTTGAAGAGCTTCATCATATGTTCGTGAAACCAGAATCTTCGGCGGGAGTGTGGACCTATCAAGCTTGCCCAAATCCATGGGACCCAGCGATTGGGGGACAGAATAATGGTGCCCTCCCAAATAGACAATGTTGTATCCAGCAGTACTCCCCACGAGCCGAGGAGGAGCGGATGTCGCGTTAGACTCCGTCACTGCAGAGAACAAAGCTTCAGAACGATCCCCAAGCCATTCGGAAAATACCCTACTGTAACGCGCTCGGAAATTCATGAGCGGCCCATCGTTACCTGCTGCCACAGTTTTAGCAACCTCCTGCAACTCCTGAAGGTACCTAAAAACAACCTCAGAGACGGGCGCCATACGGGCCATAAATCCTGACTCTAATCTTTCATCCCTCATGGTCGACTTCTCAATCTCGACTGCACCTTGACGAGGATAGTGCTTGAATTTGAAACGGGGAGACGGAGTAAAGTTCGTCTTATTAAATGCGAACGTTATCAAGTCGTCGTCCAGATTCTCTGCGTACGGCTGCCCTCGCCTAATGTGCTCCTCGATCAGCAGTTGGTCTGGGGTATAGTCACTCTCCCTAAAATAAGCAATCGGATCATAACCAAATCGTTGCAAGTATTCCCCGAAACCAGCGTCCTCAAATAATTTGAGGTGGGTATTGGTAATATTGAACTGCCAATCGTACAACAAACCACGACGAAAACTATGCCTGTGATAGCGAGTCAGATTGCGATGATCCAACTCGCTCCAGACCCGGGCGGCGTATTCCGCACTGGCTGGTTCACCGGTCGCCAGTGCAATGCGTTGAATTTCCTCGGTCGGGTTTTGAATTAAATCTTCCCAGCGCATCACATGATCAAATCGGTCGGAAACTGGAACGAATTCGTCCAGGTATTTCTTGAGAAAGACAATCAGTCCGGAAATAAACTCCGGGTTGGTGAGTTTATTCAGCGCAAGCTCGCGTCGAATCAGGTGCTCGTCCAGCTTCAGCTCGCGCTGAATGTATTCGCTCGCCAGAGCATTGATGGAGAAAACGGAGGAATGGATAATATCGATCGGATTACGGATCGAGGCAAACTTCCTGAATTCTGAATAGTCGGACATTGCCGGCCAGCGCGCCGGGTGGCTGTGCGAATGAATAATCTCGTCGAAAGCCAGCACCCATCGCGGCAAATACAGCAGGAACGTGAAATCCCCTACCCCTTTGATGCCGAGGTACTTGCGAACACAGACGGTAGCTTCATCTTCAGTAGAAATCCATTTCGGGCCTCCCACGAGAATCGAGAATTCCTTATTGAAGAATAGCCTATCCTCGCCGACCTGTGTGCAAAACCAGTCTCGTACCGCAGCATCTAGATATTCTCCCGCAATGGCGATATAAGGATCGGCTATTTCCTGGGCGCGCGGCTTGACGTTGCCACGGTCACGATAGAGAAGCGACAACACTGAGAGCAGGAGAGTGAATCCTCCTCGTGGAGGTCCTACGACAAGAAATCGAGGATTGGTTGATAGATTACTCATGATGGTTCGGATTGAAAATCACCTCACATTTGAACGGAAGATCAAAAAACCCCGTTGTCTTGCCCCGAGGCGCTACCGAAAGATGGGCTGCTGCTCTCCTATTATCCAAGAAAGTCCATGTCCCGTTGATTATCTCTCCAATGCCAAAGTTTATGAAATAATCGCCTCCGCAAAGAGCAGGCCGCATGGAGACTGCATATACCCACGTTTCGCCACCCCCTGTTTCAGGCAGAGCAACCTCACGCATTGCGGTGTTTGATCCGGTTATAACAATTCCCTCCGGGCTAACGATAGCCCAGCCAAGTTCAGGCCGTGCAATTTTTCTTGTGAATCGAACCTTCAGATAGATCGTTATCTCTTCATCGCCTGATAGAAGGTCGAAATCCGAGAGGCCATCAGTGGTAATAAGGAAATCCACGATCTCGGCTTCGCGATTACCCATACGCCGTTCGTGTGAATTGTAATATTGAAACTTACTACAGAGAGGGTCTTGGCCCCCATTCAAGAATTCTTGGAGCGCAATGTCATTAGTTGAATTGCGAGCATGGATATGTGCCGTCTGCTTCTGTTCCGACGCTAACACCTTCGTCTCGATTTTTCCGGTTTGGCCTGATCCGTAGAGGAGGTCTTGATAGACAGCTATAACGGCGTCCACGGAATCATGAACAACAATCCTACCGCTGTCGAGTAACAGCGCCGTGTTGCAGTTGCGTTGGATAGCTTCGGTGCTGTGGCTCACAAAGAGGATACAGACGCCCCTGTCGCGCAGGGTGCGGATCCGGTTGTAGCACTTTTCCTGGAACTTTGCATCCCCTACGCCAAGTATTTCATCAACAATCAGCACATCAGGATTGACGTGAATCGCGCTGGCGAAGGCGACACGAGCAAACATCCCGGAAGAATAGACTTTCATCGGTTGATCAAAAAATTCCCCGATATCGGCGAAGGCTTCTATTTCCGGTAGCCTACCAAGCATGTCACTGCGGGACAACCCCAAGATCGCTCCACTCAGCAGCACATTGTCTCGGCCAGTGAATTCAGGATTGAATCCTGCACCTAGTTCAAGCAGTGCAGAAATGCGCCCATTGACGCGAACTTCTCCGACAGTGGGCTGCATGACGGAACAAATGATTTGGAGAAGCGTTGACTTTCCCGAACCATTTCGCCCCATGATGCCCACAGCTTCGCCCCTATAGACATCGAATGATACGTCTCGCAATGCCCAAAACTCATGATGATACTGCTTACGAAATGGGTGTAACGCCTCCCACAGGCGCTCTTTCGGAGAGGCGAAGAGCCTGAATTTCTTGGCAACGTTTTGAACGGCAATAACGGGAGGAAGCCGCATGGGGGAATAGCTATATCACGTCGGCGAATTCAGGTTTCAATCGGACAAAGACATAGGCGCCGGCCAGAAACGTGGCCATCACGACACACCAAAAATAGGCGGTATGCGCCGCGCTCGGCCACACGATTTCACTGAAGACCAAAAGGCCTCGATACCCTTCGATTATGTAATACATCGGATTGAAGAACAACAGCCCACGATACCCTTCAGGCATCATGTCGGGCGCCCATACAATCGGCGTGGACCAGAACAACAAATTGAGCACGATGGATAACGCATGCGAGACATCGCGATAGAACACCTGTATCGCAGACAGTAACCAACCGAGTCCGACGAGTAAGACACAGGTGCAGAGAAGAAAATAGACGACCAGCAATCGGTCGGCCGAGAACGGCACTTGGTACCAGGTCAACAAGCCCGCCACAATGAGCAGAAAGATCGAATGAGGAACCAGTCCGGCCGTGATATTGACGATCGGAAGTATCTCCGATGGGAAGACCGTCTTCTTTATTAGATGAGCATGACGGGTGATCGAGTCGGTCGCAGCCAACAGCGTTTCGTTGAAAAAGAGCCACGGCACCAATCCACACACAAACCAGAGCAAGAAGGGAGTGCCATCTGGCCCCTGCGATCTGAACCCGACCGCAAATACAAAATAGAAGACAGTGATCACTGCTAGCGGATGCGCAAACGTCCAGAGAATCCCGCCCAATGTTCCGACGTATCGACTCTGTAATTCTCGAACCGCAAGGGCAAAGATCATGGTCTGATGACGATGGAGATTGCGCAACAGTTGGGCGATTGGCGTCATCGTGGTTCCTACTGCAGACATGACCCTTATCTTATCGCGAAGGCCTGGCCACCATAAGTTGGGCTTTTGTTGTCACCGGGATCCATATGGCGACCGATGTCATGCGGAGACCTAATCTGCCTTTTCGAAACGTGCGGCAGCCTCTCTTGCTCATCTTGAAGCCAGTGGCAATTGACAGATACCGCGCTTCGTTATTCCTACAATAATTTGCTGTACGCAGACACCTACCTCCGCAACTCCGCTGTCAACGGTGATCTCGGGATCGTACGGAACTTCATACGGAGATGAGATCCCCGTAAATTCAGCAATTTGACCTAGACGAGCCTTTCGATAAAGCCCCTTCGGATCACGCCCTTCGCAGACTTCGATCGATGCATTGCAATACACCTCAATGAAGTCTCCAAATCCTACTAATCCGCGAACCTTTTCACGATCTGCACGATAGGGGGAAATAAAGGCCGTGAGCACAATAGTACCGGTTTCCATAAATAATTTTGCTACTTCGCCAACCCGACGAATATTTTCCCGGCGATCTTGCGGGGAAAAGCCAAGATCGCGACATAAACCGTGGCGGAAATGGTCTCCATCCAGCACGACAGTCTGGAAGCCGCACCCGTGAAGTACTTCCTCGACCGAATAGGCCAGTGTTGATTTGCCGGATCCGGACAATCCGGTCAACCATACGATTACTCCTCGATGCCCGTTTCTGGATTCCCGATGAGCCCTCATGAGGGACACAGGATGCCGAACAACATTGGGCACATCCTTAGATTGCATGCTCATGGCTGAGACTATCGCCCACCACTCCTCCTGTGGTCGAACCCGAGATACCATAACGCCGGTGGCCGTTGAGAGCTTCGACCTCCATGAAAATACCAACCTTCAATCATGCTAGTGCATGCTTAGTCATTACTACTTATAAATAATGCTCTTAAGAGCTGCTCGATCACACATTCCCATAGCGCGTGTTCTTGAGCATCGTATATCCCTTGATCAAGTCGCTGATTCCCGCGTCAAGCGAGTACATCGGCTTGAACCCAGTGGCTTCGATTTTGGCGTTGGACACGATATAGTTACGCTGATCCGGATCTTTACCGACCGGGGCATCAAGGAACACGAAGTCAGGCACCTGCTTCTGGATGTGTTCGCACAACTCTCGCTTCGACACATTGGCATCAGACAGTCCGACGTTGTAGATCTGGCCTTTCATCTTGTCGAAGTTTGAAATGGCATGTTGGAACACACGCGAGACGTCTCGCACATGGACGTAATTGCGTTTGAAGGAACTTTCAAACAACACCACAAAGCGATCATAGACAGCCCGGTACGTAAAATCGTTCACCAGCAAATCGATCCGCATGCGTGGCGACATCCCGAACACCGTGGCCAGACGAAAACTGATCGCGTTCTCCCGCTTCATCAGTTCTTTCTCGATTCCGACTTTTTCCTTCGCATAGATTGAAATTGGATTGAGCGGCGACTCCTCGGTACAGAAGTTATTTTCATCGCCGGTGCCGTAGGCGCTGTTGGTGGTGGGCATCAGGACCATCTGCTGCTTGGACAGCAGCTTCAGCATCAGAATGATGGCGTCATGGTTGACGGTGGTCGCGCCCACCGGGTCCTGGCTGCACATCGGCGCCCCCACCAGCGCGGCCAACGGAATCACGATATCGGCCTTTTTGATCAACGGAGCCATGACACTTTCGATGCGGATATCCCCTCGCACAACAGAAAAGTTGGAATGGTGGCACAGATGGTTGAGGCTGGACTGCTTGTACATGAAGCTGTCCAACACCGTCACCTTGTGGCCGAGCTGAAGAAGATCTGGGACCATGGTAGAGCCAAGATAACCCGCACCGCCCGTGACAAGGATGTTGAAATTCATGAATGTGTCCTTTTCTGCTGATTGAACCGTGATCGTACAAGCCTAGCCAGCTAGCAGGGTGGCGGCTCGATGATAGTCGTCAGGCACTCCGATGTCGATAAACGTCTCCGTGAATTCGAGCCCAAATAACCGCTGGCCGGCGGCAAAACCGGCAGGGAATACGTCGTCTTCCAACGACAGCTTGACACCCACGCGCCAAACCCCTGACAGGACGCGTGGATGTACCCAATAGACTCCCCCGTTGGCAAGGCGAGGCCCTTGCTCTACGCCAGACTTCAACGACGTGATCCGTCCCTCAGACGACAGCTCGATGCCCATGTACCGCCCCTGCTCACTCGTTCTGAACAACGATAAGCACCAGTCTGCGTCATGTTCCATGGCATAGGCATTCAACACACTCCAGTCCACCCCGAAGTAGGTGTCTCCATTCAGAAGCAAAAACGGTTCGCGAAGGCCGGTTTTCTCTGCGGCAAGCAGAAACGCACCGCCAGTCCCTAATGGTTGTTCCTCAATAGCGTACTCTAGGTCCACACCGTTGTATCGAGGCCCGAAATGCTCCGTGATAGCTTTATGTCGGTACCCAACAGACAACACGAATCGGCTCACGCCCTGGCTGATCCAATAATCGAGTTGATATTCAAGAAATGGGCGTCCGCTGATCGGAGCCATGGGCTTCGGAAGGTCGGGCACAGCACTGCGCAACCTGGTCCCGAGCCCGCCGGCAAGAATCACGGCCGAGGGCATGACAGTCTCACGCGGAGTTTAGTACCTTGCACAACTCATCGATCTCCTCATCATGCAGATCCGGATAGTTTCCGATGTAGAAACCATAAAAGTGCACGCGCTCGGTTTCCGGAAACTGCAGATGGTGATCATTCGGCACAACGCCTTTTAGATACGGCTGGCGAATTTGATTACCACCACCCGCACTCCCACGTCGAAACTCGATGCCCGCCTCGCGCATTACTCTCATGAGGCGCTCAACCAATGCGTTGTCCGGACGTGTCAGGATGAGATTGAAGGCGTAATTACTTGACCCTTCAACCTTGAAATCGGTGCGGTATCGATCGGCATCAAGCTGCCGCAGAAATCGCAAGAGGTTTTCCGTCCGACGCTTTACGTTACGATCCAGACGCTTCAGTTGGCTTCGACCCAGGATGCCGCCGATCTCTGTATTCCTAGTGTTATAGGCTGGAAATGCAAAAATGAAATCAGGATTCAATTCTGGATTAGCAGATCGGTAGGCCGCTTGGACCGCCGGATCGTTGGCCTCCCGAACCATGCCATGAGACCGCAGCATACGGACCTGCTGATACACCTCCTGATCATTCGTGCAGATCATACCCCCCTCAATTGTGCTCATATGGTGCGCGTAGTAAAAGGAAAAATTCGAGATCCATCCAAAACTTCCCAGCTTCCGGCCATGGTGCGTGGCCCCATGGGACTCGCACACGTCCTCGATCAGTGGAACACGCCGCTGCTGCAACTCGTTCAATAGCCGGTCCTCCAGCCCATTAAAGCCTTGCACATGGGTCAAGAAGACTGCGCGGGTCCGTTCCGTGATCGCGGCGCAAATCTTGTCCGGATCCATCCCCAGAGTTCGAGGATCGATATCAACAAAGACCGGCGTGAACCCATTCTGCAAGACCGATGCGATATCGGAGACCCATGCTAACGGCGGCACGATCACCTCCCCACCCTCGGGGTAACGGATTTTTAGGACGGCCATCGTCAAGAGATTCGCCGAGGCTCCGGAATTGACGAAGACACTGTGCGTCACTCCCAGCCACGCCGACCATTCAGCCTCAAACGCCCGCACATTCGAGCCGTGCGTCAGGATCGGATCTTCCTGTTTGAGATGCTCGATCACCGCATCCAGATCTTCACGAAGGATATTGTTGCGCATCAGTGGATATTTCATAGACACCTAATCACACCCCTCAAGGGCATTCCGATACAGATTGCACCGCTCCGCAACTGGACGTCGCTACTTCTCGCTGTAATAGTCACCATACTCGACGATGATGGTACTGTGCCCATCATCGCGCGACAGCGCCCACTCATAGGCTGGGAAGATATCTTTTGGTTCTTCCAGCTTGATGATTTCTATCGTGCTACACATCATACGAAGCGCTTCTGTAAAGTCTCCCACATGCTGATGCTGTGGATGGAGCGGACGCTGAGATCCGATTCCTGTCCGGATAATGGTCTTGGTCTTGTACCCCCCGTTGGACATCACCTGAATTTTATCCAGGTGATTGACCAACTGATTGATCGCCAAGAGCAAGAAATTCCAGCGCGGGAAAATACTCACAGGAACGCGTCCGGTGAGCGCGAGGCCGATCGTCATTCCCATCTGCATTTCCTCGGCAACCGGAAGCTCGATTAAACGATCAGCCGGCACCTCTTTAAGCGTGTTGCTCATGGCGGTACCCGCAACGGAGACCGCTTGCCCGAGAAAGAGTGTTCGTGGGTCCTGCGCCAGGAAATTCATCGACCGTTTCAGCTCGTCAAAATATTTCATGGCTCACCTTAGAACTGAACCCGTACGCCGGCACCGGCATGCGGATACTTGGTTTCGTAGCGATAGTAGCTGATGTACTCATCGGCCGCGCCCTCGAAGCTCAACCGGGGCTGATTCCAGACCTCTCTGGTATCGGTGCAGACGGACTTCGCGTTATCCTCAATGACAAAGTGGATCGGCAAACGGTGGTTTCGACTATACTTGATCGATTCGTGAGCGATGCCCGTCTCAGCCGTCATATCGCCCATGAAACAGTAAACTTTGGCATCCTCACCCCGCCGTTGGATGGACAGCGCTGCTCCGACAGCGATCGGCAGCACACCACCGACAATGGCAGAAGAAAAAACACGCTGCTCCGGAAAGCATAGTGAGATGGAGCGTCCAGCCAAAATTTCACCTCGCACACGATCTTTCGGTACTCCCTTTAACAAGCATTGATAATGAGAGCGCCATGAGCAGAATACCCAGTCCTGCGTTCGGACCTTGTGGAACACTTGAATGATTGCCTCTTCATTCCCATAATACAAATGAATAGGCGCACGAATTTTCCCCGCATTGAACAACACGGCAATTTCTTCTTCAAATGCGATCAATTCATCTTTGGTCATTTCCCCATCCTTTTCGTACTGCACACGTGTGCGCAACTCGTCCCACCGTGGACTATCTCGCTGTGCAACACAGACGGCACCCTACCCATTCGACTACCTTCAAGCCTCGTGTACGGATGCAGTCGCCGTGTCGACATGATCCACATACCACTGATAGGTCTCCGCCAGACCCTGACCAAGCTCGACTTGAGGCTTCCATCCAATCGACTGAATTCGTGCACTATCCAGCAGTTTCCTAGGCGCACCGTCCGGCTTGGTCAGGTCCCATCTTAGTTCTCCTCGATACCCGACGACATCAGCTATTAACTCTGCCAGCTCTTTAATGGATATATCATTCCCAACCCCAAGATTGAGAGGAAGCTCGAGGGCAAGATTATCCTCTTTCAACAGAAGCACACATGCCGTCGCAATATCGTCTGCATGGATGAACTCCCGTCTCGGCATACCGCTTCCCCATAGCGTGACTGATTCAGCACCGGTCACCTTGGCCTGATGAAAACGCGCCAGAAGTGCCGACAGCACATGAGCTGAGCTTGGGTCAAAATTGTCGTACGGCCCATAGGCACTATTCGGGATCACCGGAATGAAACGGGTTGCATGGTCCTGCTTGTTATACGCCAGACACAGATACGTCCCTGCGAGCTTCGAAATCGCGTACGGCAAGCTCGTCGGTTCAGGCTTGCCCGACAAGAGCGCATGTTCAGCCATCGGCTGAGGGCATTCTCTAGGATACATGCAGGAAGAGCCGAAAAGAATCAGCCGCTGCACCCCGACCCGACGCGCAGCCATCAGCACATTGAGCTGTATGGCCATATTCTCATCCATGAAATCGGCGGGACATGTCTGATTTTCCATTATTCCACCGACTCGTCCAGCAGCGAGAATCACGTACGCCGGATTAATCTTTTTGAAGAACGCTGAGACCTGTTTGCCGTCCTGCAGATCTAATTCACTTCGCTGTCTGGTGATCGGAGTGCGGTACCCATCCCGCTCCAACCGCCGAACGACCGCCGAGCCGATAAGCCCGGCATGGCCTGCAACATAGATGGTGGCATCCCGCTGCATCATTCCTTCAGGAAAGACCATTGGGTTGGTATAACACGACGCGACTGCCTGAGTTTTCAAATCGGAATGGCACATGTACCAGATGCTTCAAACGTTCCTGAACTTTTGCTTGTAGCTCAGGCCTCACAAACAGGAGGAGAAAGCCGCCGCCACCTGCTCCGAGAATCTTCCCACCCAAGGCTCCCACTCTCATCGCTTCTTCATAGAGCGCGTCGATTGCCGGTGTCGATACTCTGTCAGAGAGACTGCGTTTACAGAGCCAGCTCTGATGCAGCAACCTGCCGACTTCCTCGATCGGTATCTTGGGGTTCTGAAGGATCATGATGGCTTCGTCAACCATCTCTTTCATGCGATGAAGCTCTGCCTCCCGACTCTTGAAGTTATCGATCTTTGATTTGGCAACCTCCGATGCGATTCGTGAGAATCCGGTAAAACACAGCATGAGATGTGATTGAAAATCATGCAACCGGTCTTTCGCTAAGACGATAGGCGAGACCTGGAAGGTATCGTTCCGCTTGAAGTCGATTCGATTGAATCCTCCGAATGCAGCTGAGATCTGATCCTGCGACCCGACATTCTCCTTGATGATGTGCTGCTCCATATTGATCGCTTGGTTAGCAAGCTCGTCTTTCGGAATGTATCTGCCCCGCAACGCGGCTAACGCATGAATCAACCCAACCGTAAACGACGAACTTGATCCGAGGCCCGATCGTGCAGGCAAATCGCCGTCGTGATGAATCTCAAGCCCCTGATCATCGCACCCTGCCCACGCAAGAATGGCGCGGACGGCCGGGTGCTTGATCTCCTCGACACGACGCACATTCTCGATAATCGAATAGACGATGCGGTGCTTGTGTTCAAAAAAAGGTGGGAGGTACCGGCAGCTGATATGGCAATATTTATCGATCGAGGTCGCCAACACAACTCCGCCATGCTCCTGATACCAAGCCGGATAGTCGGTACCGCCGCCGAAAAATGAAATACGGAATGGTGTTCGCGTGATGATCATGCTGGAAGATCCTGCGTTTTCTTCATACACATGGGCATGGCATATGAATCAATCGCCGAGCAGTTTCCGACGTAACCGCACCTTGGCCATAGCTTCGACGTTTGCCCGCTCGTTCTCTCCAAACTTCGTTTCGACCAATTTCAGGTATGCAGGATTCGAAAAGTACTGCTGCCATGCCTCATCTCGAAACTTCAGCACCTCCGTCGCCGTGACGTGTTTTGTCGGAAGAGGCTGACTATCGTACGACAGGAAGGCGTACCCGCTGTAGCTCTCCGGCAGCTTCCAACCCTGTTGTTTGGCCATGTGGTACATCGGACTTCCCGGCAAAGCTTGACAGGGATACATATTGGCCATTTCCGTATTCAGTTCAAGCGCTAAATCCGATGTCTCCCTCATCGTCTCCAGCGTATCGTCTGGAAATCCAAAAATGTAGTTACTGATGATGTTCATCCCCTCGGCTCGAACCTTATCGCACACCGCCCGGATATTGACTTCTTGGAAAGATCCCTTCGAGACCTCTTGCCGCACCGTTTGGTTGCCGGCTTCAATTCCAAGCGCCAGCCAATTGATGCCGGCTCGCCTAAACAGGTCGATATATTCATGGCGTACCGTATCGACTCTGGCATAGGCCCACATCCGCAAAGCCAAATTGCGCTGGATAACGTCCTGTAACAAAGGCTCGTAGTACTTCCGATTCAAGAAGAACATTTCGTCGCTGATGCGGATAGTTTCCACCCCCATTTCCGCCAGCTTCTCCAGCTCTCCGGCAATGAGCTTCGCACTCCAGAAACGCATACCACGTGACTGCGCCGCATCAACCGAACTACCATTATCGACACGGTTGAGGATATTGATCATGCAGAAATCACAGGCAAACGTGCATCCCAAGGATGTGTAGATCGCGGCGAAGGGCGTGCGCTTCTCATGATCGAACTCAGCATGCCAAAAATGCGCCCGATACAAATCCAGCGGCCGTGACCGATATGGCAAAAGATCCCATGCGTAGCCCGGCATATCGGTGTCCATCCGATCTTGCGGTACAACCGATTGCGGCTCATTCAAGACCACTCGACACGATCCTCCGGAATCCCGTGTCTTGTACCCAATTCCCTTCACAACCTCCAGCCGGGACTGGAGGTCAGTCTGCAAAAGATTCTGCAACGCATACACGCCTTCGTTAAGAAGCACGAAATCGACAAACGGAAGCTGCAGAACCTCGATCGGCAAGGCGCTGATATGAGACCCGACGAAACAAACGGGAACGTTCGGATGCTGCTGCTTCAGTTCGGCTGCAAGTGCGCTGGCCCCGATCATGCCGGTCGTCCCAGAATTAGGATTTTGCCCGTACACCACGAACACGACGAGACGAGGACTTTCACCTTGAATCCGAGTCACAGCTTCGGACAGCGATAATTTCTCCGCGTCACAATCTAGAATCATCACGCCAAAACCCCTTGCGCGACATGATTGTGCGAGCAAGAGAGCCCATGTGGGTGGCTCAATCGCCGAATAAGTCTTTGCCAACCCTTGATAGGCCTGTAACGACGAATCGGCGTTGACAAAGAGCACATCCAACCGCTTAGTCGGCAGGCGTGATATAGCCATCGCTACCCTTCTCGCTCATTCACTTGTATCAGAATGTTTCTCATCTGGACCGTTTAGCCATCATGCCAAGCTGACCATACAACTGCAATCTTGAAAGTATGCCGGACTCCCCGATGCTGCTGGTCCCTTACTTAGGATCAGCACTTTATACGCCCTTTGAGTTTCATCACGAGCGTATACGGATCGCTGCGGAGCAGGCGAGACCGAAGTAATCGATGGCGCCACATGTTCCTCCGTAACGAGCGGAGTTCGTGTGGCTGAATTTGACCAACCACCTGCAGCCTACCATTCCGAAATCGATGCGCCACTCGTCCACTAAGGACGCTCTGACCGTACTCTTTTATGGCGTTTCTGTAGGCAGCTTCCGCCGGTTTCTCCACTGTACTCAAGCGCCGACTCCGTTGATCGTGATGTGTTCGGCCGAAATTGGCGACCGCTGGGATAAAATACGGACTATACCCCTCCGTAAAAAACCGATACAAAAACCCGAGATGCGGGCACGTACGAAGCCAACCTTCCGATTGTGCATCAGGGAACCACCTTCTGATCACATCACTTCTCACACAATAGTTGCCTTCGGGTAATGGAAATCCGCTCACAAGCCAAAAAGCCAGAAAGTCTTGTTTCTGCGGAGGGGGATCCAAAAACAACTCTTGAAAGCAAACATTCAGGAGATCACCCTCCTCAGACATGGTCTGGGCAAATCCCCATACCAACGAGACCTCTTCATCCTTATCCAGGACTTCCACGCATTTCCTAAACCAGTTTGGATCAAGAAAGCCATCCGAGACACAACACTGGACGATGTATTGACCTCTCGCCATCGATAAAGCTTTCTGATAGGCCTCAACAACGTGATCATCCCGTTCAGACACCCAGCGGAGATGAGGAAACTCTTTGAGGATCTTCACCGTCTCATCCGTCGATCCCCCATCGACGACGATGTGTTCAACGCCTCGGAATGTCTGCGCTGCGACACTTTCGATCGTTTGCCTCAAAAATCGTCCATGATTGAGCGACGGTGTCACAACCGAGACCACCGGCTGCATTACCTCTTGTCGCCTCTCGCCAACTTTGGCATCCATGATCGTCTAGGAATGTAGAGACATCTCTACAAATTCTTAGAATTCAATTCTTTGACTCTGTTGGTCGACAATGTTTCCACAATCAACTTCCATGATTTGAGACACGGCCGACGGACATCCGTCGCCAGACAGTTTCACTGGGGAGAACCCGTTCCATATTCGGAACAAGTCTTGGTCTCCTGATAAACCCTACCCGCCACGGGGCGAACCTGACGAATCCACTCTTTTGCCATGACATACTGCATAAACACCATGGTGAGCCCCGAGATCACCAATGCGACCATCGCTTCGGCTTCCGATACTTCACCGAACCCGACACCCATCGCACGTCCTAATAAGTACAGCGGAACAGCTAAGGCTATCGCATACCTGATCCGACGAACCGGCCACACGACGGGTAAGGCACGCCAACTGATGGGAACAACCGCCGCAAGTGCCACCACCGCAGCTACCAAGAGCGCCACTGCCGTTCCAAGCAGCGGCTCGTGAGAAGCCAAAAAGTACACGAGCGTCGGGGCAACAAGCGCGCCAAGCGCGACGGGCAGGACATTAACCGTCATGTCGACTTTGGCCAATCCAAGGTGATGGAGCGTCGAGGAGATCGCACGAAAGGTCTCGGTTAAGGCAGGCCATACGAGAATCGATGCAATCGCTTGGAACTGTTCACCCAACAGGAGCTTCACCAGAAATGTTGCATTCCCAATCAAGAAGGCACCAAACAAAATGACGGCGGGAATGTAGGCTGCCGCATAATCGTTCCATGCGCGAGCCATCCCTTCCCTGTCTTGACCTTTGAGTGCGCGAAACAGTGTCGGACTGTAAAATTCGTTAAATAGGTTTTCAAACGTCTGCATGGGTACCGAACAAATCATGTATCCGGCTGCAAACAATCCAACAGTCGTAATGTCTGCCACCCAACTGAGCACAAACCGATAACTTTGCGTCTGGACCCAGAAAAACAAAAATGCGACCGCCTGCGGTGCCACAAAGACCAATAGCGTGCTCCAATCGAATGGGAGCACGCCAGGCAGGTGAGGCCTCCCTGGCAGAACATGTTCTCTGGCATACCGATCCAAAATGACATACGAAAGGGACGAGAGAAGAAACCCGCAAAAAATCCCAAGCAACCATATCTCCGGACTTGGCTCCTGCCTTGACCACCACATGGCCAGGAGAAGTCCTCCCCAAGCCGCAAGGTTGACGAACAAAATATAGAGAAATCGATGCCCTATGAGATTCAGCCCAGAACTCCCCATCGTATGCAGCGCGAAACCAATTGTAAAGAGCACGACCAATCCCGCAACCCAGACCGGAGCCATTCCTGAGACTACCATCAATTGAGTTTGAATGGCCCAGGCCATCGAACCAGATAGCAACGCAACGGCTAATATAATGAGCAGATAGGAACCCAACCTGCGACATAATATTCCAGCGTCCATCCACTCCAGACATCCACGACCAATATAGGCCGTCACGGGCATCAACAATGCCGACGTCCCTAAGATGGCAAGGCTCATCAGCTGATTCATACTTCCGACCTCGCCAGGTGACAGCATCGTCGTGGCCGTCCTGATGGTGATGAGCCCAGCGAGGACTTGGAGGCCTCGTCCAAGTCCGAGAATCATGATGTCACGGAATGGTGTCATGATGCGTCAATCCTATCGCAGGACTCCGCTCCGCGCCTCAAGTGCGTCGGCAATTGGTTGCCGTGCCGGGGGCACAATCTCCTCGGGCAATTGAGATGCGCTGAAGAAGCGCACCTCTTCACTCTCGGGACTGCACATGATTTGACCAGACAACACCCGTGCCCCCACGACAACATCGATCAGTTGAACCACATCGCCGTTATCTGGATAGGTCACAATCCGGCCGTTGGGATCTGAATACACGCCGATCAGATGTGTGACTTCCACGGTGAGACCAGTCTCCTCAAGCACCTCTCGCACGGCCGCATCAATAAGCGACTCTCCAGGCTCTACCTTTCCTCCGGGTAATCCCCACCATCCACAATCACGACGCCTTTCTAAGAGCATGGCGCCTTCTGCTCCTTCGACAATTACTCCGACGCCCACGCGTACCCGCATCCCCGTCACAACAGTACTTCCATACATCGAGCGAATCTCGACCTTGTTCATACGTGTGGCCCCGACATGTATACTCTTAAGGAATTAACCAATTCGGCAGCCTCCCCGTAGCAGGCAACGGGAGAAATCTCTTGATTTGGAAGGTTAGGATATCGCCCAGTCCGACGACAGACTGTTCACGCTGGCACCACATCATTCACATTGATCTCGACCACTGCTGCCTGCTCAATCAGTCGAACACCAATGACAAGCCGATGTCGCTTCTCTTTCCGGAGCAGAATTCCTTCAACACCCTGCAAGGGACCACGTATCACTTCCACCTTCGTCCCTTCATGAAGGTATGGATGGGGATCATACGGAAGCACGCTGGTTATGAGACGGCGCAACGCATCGATCTCTTGTTCCGGAATCGCCTCAGGCCGATTTGCACTGCCCACGATTTCAACAACACCGGTGACCTTTTGCACCGGCGCCTTTTCTCGCTCAGCAAACCGCACGAAACAATAACCGGAAAATAAGGGAACCTCGATTTCCTTTCTTCGATCCTTCCATTGGCTCAACCGCTTGACGGTCGGGAGCAACGGCTCGATTCCCTGCTTGTCGAGTTGATCTCGCACCAGTTTTTCGTGACGTGACCTCGTACGCACCGCGTACCAGTGAAGGCTTTCTATCTCGATGCGTGCCTTATCCTGATCCCCGCTGTCGTCGGACACAGCTTCGCCCTCTCACTTACAGTCAGGAAAAAACACTGCGCGCTCGCGCCTCTACTCCGATGGACCCAGCACGAGAATCTTCGTATCCGGAACACATCGACGGCCTAGCTCTGCCTGGTACCGTGAACTTTCTTCTAAGTCTGCCACCAGCACGGTATCAAATTCCCACTGATCTAAGGCCTTCGATCGCCGAACCGGATAGGAAAGAAACGACTCCTGTTGCCCATCATCGACAAACCCGACTAACGTCAACTGCATTTCACGAAGGGCAAGATATGCCATCTCGGCCAACTCACCGGTCCCATAGATGACCACCCGTTTCATCCCTTGTTGCGCAGCAAGTGAGAGCGTTGCCCGGAGCTGTGCCCGCATCTCTCGATAGTGGGATAATGAGTGTTGCATCGAGAGATAGGCGAGCCTCGATTTTTCGGCACCCCCCTGCGGCGTCAACACATATCGAACCCGTTGAGACGGAATGGCGGTGATTTTGATGTATCCTTTCCTGGCAAGTCGCTTGAGATAGAGATTGGTCAAACCAAGAGCAACCCCTAGCTTCATAGCTAAGAACCGTTGAGTTACCGCCCCATCGCGTTCAACTTCGGTCAGTAAAAGAAGGTCTCGTTTACCTTGTAGATTCATGCAGTTATGGATTGACCTTAAACGTTCAGAATATGAACATATAAAATGAAAGGAGTCAAGCACAATACCGATGCATCTGCCCTTCAAGCTCGTTACAGATCCTTCCTAAACGTGCAGAATAGTAAACGCCGAGGAAGGTTCTAGCGCCTGGCCGATGGCTGCGACCACCTTCTCTATCGTAATCCGATCGAGGCAATCCCAGTAGGGACAGATCGCTCCCAGGCATTTATCACAGGTAGGGACGTCCGGCCGCAGCAAGATTCCCGGACCAAGAGGTTTCCATCTCACTGGTAAATTGTTTCGCCGAGGATCAAATAGGCTGACTGTTGGGATCTTGAGCGCTGCCGCTATATGAGCCGGCCCCGTAGCTCCGGATACCACCACGTGCGCATTCGCAATGACGGCCATGAGTTCACGGATAGAAAGTTGCCCCATGCAGTTGATGGCCCCTGCAGGAAGTAGTGCGGTAGATGGTGCATCCTGTTCGAATTGGCTCCGTTCAGTTTGACTCCCGGTCAACATCACACCGTAACCAGCACGTCCGAGTTCGACCACGAGATCCCGATAGTGCCTTGGCCTCCAGCGACGTGCGGAGAGGCCCCCTGGGTGAACAACGATACGCGGGCTCGACACAGCCGTCCAGCGTAACGCCCCCGCCTCTCGCTCCTGATCTGTGAGAACCAGAGTGGGAGGATGAACCTTCCCAGGATGCAACTGCAGTCCGCTGAGCATCTCCACATTGTATTCCGATTCATGCTTGGAGAATTCACTGCGGTGTTCGTACACGCGTCGATTGGCCAGTAGGCTATACCATCGATACCCGGTGGCCACGCGCACTGGAACTCGAGCCAGCCAGGCAGCCCACATCAAGCGATGAAAGGGTTTCAGAAAGATCGCCGTGTCGACTCCCCCGGAAAACGCACGACGCAATTCGCTCAAGGGAGCCGTGAAACGAATCGTTCGAACATAGTCGACATCTGGATGAAATTCCAAGAGAGGGGCGACTGTCGGGCTGGTGAGAAATCCTATTGTGACACCCGGCAGAAGGCTTCGGAGCTGTGTCGCAACAGGGAGGGAAAGGAGCACATCTCCAATACCATCTGGCCGGACTATCAGCACGTTCATGGAGATGGTCCATGGGCCGCTAACAGCGGTCGTACCGCATCCGCCACGTGAGCCGGTGTGATGAGCGTAAGACACTCCATCTCCGGATCGTGACGGCAGACACGACTAAAGCATGGGCTGCAAGAGACTCGCCCCGTGAGCACATGATGGCCTTTCCCATACGGACCAGTCCGAGTCGCACTGGTCGGCCCAAATATCGCGACCACCGGTATCCCACATGCTGCAGCGATGTGCATGGGTCCTGAATCATTAGTGATCAGGACCGTCGCCTTTGAGAGCAGAGCCGGCAAACACCTCAACGGGATCTGACCACTCAAATCAATACATGGTCGTTTCATCAACTCACGAAGCCTCTCGACAGACGGCTGGTCATCTGAGCTTCCTATGAGAACCATCGGATCACGATATGATTCATATACCAAATCCGCAGCAGCAGAAAAAGACGTGAGCGGCCAACGCTTAGTCGGCCAGCGCGCCCCGACATTCATAGCAACCCAGGGTCTCTCGATGGAAAGGTGATTGCGTTCAAATAACCCTCGAACAACTTCGAGATCTTCATCCAATACTTTAAAGGCAAACCGTGGCCTCTTAGGCACGACTATCCCCAAAGCCGCAGCAACGAGAAGGTATCGGTCAACAGCATGGACATCCGGATTGAGAACAGGTACACGATGCGTATAGAACCACGGACTCCCTTCCCGTCCATTGGCAAACCCAATACGCAACGGGGCCCCGCTCACGTAAGCGAGAACCGCACTACGAAACAGTCCCTGCAAATCAATGGCGAGATCAAATCCCTCCGTTTGGAGCGCCCGTCCTTGCTTCACCCAACTCCATGCGGTTGGATCAACCGGCCACACACGATCAACCCCTTCAACACGCTCGACGAGGTCGGCCCACTGACGCTTAACGAACCAGGTAATATGTGATCCCGGCCATTGCGCCTTGATGACCGACACCACAGGAAGCGTGTGAACGATATCCCCCAACGAGCTGGGTTTGATCAGAAGTATACGGCTGCGATCCGAAACTGACGAGGAGGCACCATCGAGTGAAGTTACAGATGATACCGGAGGATCTTGCACGGAGCCTATCCCTTAATGAACAGACCAACGCCCGAAGAACACACGTGCCTGCTCTCTCGCTCCTTGAGTTGATTCATTGTCTTACGGAATAGGTTCTCAACGAATGCGAATAGAGCTGATCAAGGAGCACCTTGCCATTAGTGGCGCCTGCGGTTTCTCTTCTCTCTCTCAGTGCTCGATAAAGACGTTCCCATGCCCTGAGGTAAGGGAGTGGTGTCAGGTGGCGACGGAGATCGCTGTGTCCTCGCACAATCTTGGACACCCACTCATAATTCCCTGGAATCTCCGCTTCGTACGGCTGTTCGGGCAACGGTTCGGCGCGCGTGAGAAACATGGTGATATTACCGCCGTCTCGTGAGATCACATGCCAGGCTTCTTGCATCCCATGTTTCTTGGCCAACCTGCGCAATGACACCACGTTAAAATTGTAGAGATGCGCCTCATGAAATGTGTTCTTCGGAGCCTGACAGGTCGATTCGATATTGGGAACCTCCACGACCAGTATCCCCTCCACCTTCAGCCATGAGCGCAACAAGGCCAACACACGACCTGGATCTTCCGTGTGCTCGAGCACATGCCACATCGTCACCACATCGAACGATTCAGGTAAGAATGCCGCGTCCTGCACAAACCCAACTTGCACGTTGAGATCATATTCTCGTATTGAATGATCGGCATAGCCTCTATTTGGCTCAACCCCATGGACGGAATGTCCCAACGCGTGCAGCAGGTATGCAAATTCCCCTCCGCCGGTCCCAACATCGAGCACAGCCTTCGGGCTCGATAACAGCTGCGCAATCTTTTCGAATCGTGATAAGGCCACCTTGCCTGCGCGCAACACATGTTTCGGTTTCGGGCTGTAGGTTTGCTTATAGGAAAGACGATAGTCGTCCTCATAAAACTGCCTGGCATCATACGGTCGGGGATCCGACCATACGAGCCCGCAGGCACGGCAAATGACGGTCTGCAAAGCTTTCCCACTCCGACTTCGATTCGACAGAATCGAAACCTCTTTCCCACCGCAAAGATTACATGGGATCGAACACAAACCGACCAATTGGCTCATCTCCAGGTCCCTCAAAAACTGTACATACCCGGCTCTCGTACGATCACAACCTCACTATGGCATGACTCGTCCGTCGTTTCTCTGAGCCGATACGTGACCTGCATCGGACAACACCCAATCGGCAGCATCGGTCAGTGACGATGCGATCCACTCTGGGGCTGCCGGCGACGCTTTCAGTCCTTCAATCTCTTGCGGACGAATCATTCCCGTCGTCACTAAGATACTCCGCACTCCGACACGCTTGGCGAGTTCGATATCACGGACGTGATCGCCGATCACATAGGCGCGTTCGAGGTCCACTCGTCTTTCGCGCACTGCTTGGTCGATCATTCCCCGATTCGGCTTTCGACAGGCACACCCGTCGTCCGGATGATGGGGGCAAAAATAGATGGCCTCGAGCGATGCCCCGGCACGATCTAGAATATGACTGAGCTTCGTGTGAATCGCCGCAAGGTCATCGTACGACAAGAAGCCTCGAGCGATCCCAGATTGATTGGTCACAAGAATCAATCGGGCACCAGCGCGTTTTAACTTCGCAAGGGCCTCTGGAACCCCGGGAAACAACTCGAACAGATCAGGAGACTTGATATAACCGGGATCTGAGTTCAGCGTTCCATCTCGATCAAGAAAGATGGTGTAGCCATCAAGGACCGTTGACTCGCTTCCGGATTGATTGGCTGAGCGCTTCGCTGCCAGGGTGGCCGGTTCTTGACTCTTCAATTTGTTTGCGTTCACCGTGCCTTCCGTGATTCTGCCTGCACTGATTTGTTTCAGGGCCGTTTCATGCACTCGATCGACCGAAAGACGGGTCATACAACGGTGATCGATTGGGCAATCTCTGAGAAGGCAGGGCGCACAGTCGACGGGCTCTCGCACCACCGACTGTTCTTGCCCATAGGGGGCTGTCGTGCGAGAGTCTGTCGGCCCAAAGACCGCAACAATTGGGACACCAAAAGCCGCAGCAATATGCATCGGACCGGTATCATTCGTAATAAGTAGGCGACAACGCTTTACCACGGCCATGAGCTCTCGAATGGTCGTCGCTCCGGACAAGACAATCGATCGACAGTCAAGGCGAGACGCAATATTTTTCCCGAGCGACTCTTCCCCTCTCCCTCCGAGAATGGCTACAGCGACACACACCCCCGCTTCCTTCTCCAGTTGCCGAACCATCCGTTGCGCAACTTCCGCGAATCTCTCTGGCAACCAACGTTTGGCACCGCCATAGGTCGAACCAGGGTTGATACCGACCATGAGATGTGCCGAATCAATTCCGGCCGATGCCAGTCTACCATCGACCATGCGGTCCTCATCGGTCGACACACGGAGTCTAGGCAACGGAGCGTCACCGGAGACCCCGAGCGGTTTCAACATGTTCCAATAGTACTCGACTTGATGCACCAGGTTTTCAGGACGGGGAACAGCGACGGGCTGAGTGAGAAACAGAACCCTTCCGTCGGTGGCGTACCCATAGCGCCTGGGGATGCCGGCAAGCCACGCAAGAAATGCCGCTTCGAAGGCGTTCTGAAACAGGACGGCCAAATCGAAATAGTGCCGGCGTAACAATCCTGCAAGTGCCCATTTTCCAGCAATCCCGACATGGGTCCCCTTGTCATCATAGACCAACACGTGGTCCACTCCCGAGTAACCGGTGTAGAGTTCTGCGATGCTAGGTTTGGCCAGCATCGTCAACTCCGCCAATGGAAACAGCGACCGAAGCCCACGAAGGGCAGGCTCACACATCACAGCATCACCGATCCAATTCGGCGCCCGTACGAGGATTCGCTGTGGGAGCGTCCTATGCACGAGCCTCCAATGGCTGACCGTTTTCTGACAGTGGTAGACCGAGCAGGGCACGCAGCGGTTCTTCACCGTGCACCACTTCTGCCCCAACCCGAAGCATCCACCAGGGATCGCTGGGCGTCAGCAACGGACTGAGTTTCCCTCCGTCCTTTTCAGTGGTCAGAACGATCTCGCTCCCTGTGCCCTGCATAGCCTGACGAATGTGCACGATCTCACTGGGCGTATAGTGATGATGATCTTCGAATGCAGATTCTCCCACGATCTCGACCCCAAGAGACTCCGCAGATCGTCGAAAAGATGGGCCATTCCCGATCCCACTCACCAACCACGCCTTTCTCTTCAGGCCCCATCCCACTGACTCTTGCTTACTTCCAATAACCGAGACGAAGAGCACCGGTTTAAACACAACCTCAATCGTAGGTACTGGGAAAGGACCAGCATCTCGCAATCGGTTCCGAATCGCGTCAACCTCCTGACGAACCTCAGCTCGAGTCATGATGATAGCGCTCGCTCGCATCAATCCAGTCAGAGGTTCCCGGAGCCTCCCAGCGGGAAGCAGCGCATCCAGTCCAGCTGCATCAGTCGCATCCAGCAAGACCAGATCGACATCACGATGAAGCGCCACGTGCTGAAAGCCGTCGTCAAGCACGATGCAATCGACAGGATACTGCTCCAACACCCAACGACCGAGTGCCACCCGATCAGCACCGACCGCAACAATGGCTTGAGGACACCGCTGTGCGATCAGGAATGGTTCATCCCCCGCCTCTGATGGACCGGCCAGAAGTTCCGACCCACTCGACACGAGAAAATACGGTGCCGTACTCGTGCGTTTGTACCCCCGACTCAAGATCGCGACTCGTTGTCCCTTGGCTAACAGCCTCTGTGCAAGGAAAATGACGACGGGCGTCTTGCCCGTTCCTCCGACCGTAAGGTTGCCCACACTGACGACACGACAGGGCAAACGAGTAATCGAAAACCACCCCTGACGATAGCACCATAGGCGCAGTTGAGTCACGAGGCTGTATAGCCCGGCAACCCATTGAAGTCCACGGCGGACCGGCTGGCCAGGTTGCAACAACGCCATATTCGTTATGGTTTGGCCATCAGTGGCCCAGGCCCTTCCGATGCACACCGATCGGAATAGGATGGAGCCGTCCTGAGACAGGATTCAATGAACTCCACGCTCCGAGTGAGCGCACCTTGGTTTTCCGACACAACACGTTTCGCAACCTGCCCAACTCGAATTCGGGTTTCAGGCTGCCCTAGCCACCCCGCTAACAGAGTGACCAAGTCTTCACCTCCTGTCACACGATGCCCTCCTCCTGCGTCCTCCAAGAGTGCGGCAACCTCAGCACAATGGTCCGTATACGGCCCAAACACCACCGGAGTGCCCCACACAGCCGGTTCCAGCAAGTTATGTCCGCCTACCGGAACGAGTGTTCCTCCAACGAAAGCCACGGCAGCCTCGCGGTATGCAAGCGCCAGCTCTCCTCTCGTGTCCAGAATAACCACACGTGGACCAGAGTGGCTCTCTCGAAGGTTGCTCTTTCGTTGTACCGTAAAGCCGGCCTCCTGAACCATCGTAACGACCCGGTCAGCTCGCTCGATGTGCCGAGGTGCCAACATCAACACCGTGGATGGATAGGTCTCGGCCACCTGGCGATAAGCCGAGACCAAGATCTCCTCTTCCCCAGGATGGGTACTACCTGCGAGGATGAGTAGTTCATTCTCGAGGAGTCCGAAGCTCCTTCGAAGAGACTCATCCGAGGTACCAACCGGTAGAGGTTGGTCGAACTTGATGTTGCCTGTCACACGTACACGATCCGGCTCAGCTCCCAACGCCACGATCCGCTGCCGATCCCTCTCAGTTTGCATCAAACAGAAGTCTAAGGTCTGCAACATGGATCTATAAAAGGAACGAATCAGAGGAAGATCCTGACGGCCAAACGACCGCGACGACAACCGCCCATTCACCAACACCGACGGTACATGCCGGTCTCGCAACGACCACAAAAGATTAGGCCAGAGTTCGGTTTCGACGAAGATGTAGAGAATGGGCTGCATGCGCCGGATCATGCCGGTCACGGCCCAGAAAAAATCGAGCGGGGCATACCGATGTTCGGCAATACCCGATAACCGCTGGAGAACAGCCTCACGTCCCGTTTCAGTCACGGTCGTCACAACATAGCGATACTCCGGATGGCGAAGATGGAGCGCCTTCACGAGTGGGGCAACCGCCACCACCTCACCAAGGGACACGGCGTGAATCCAGATAAGCGGCCGAGACGAGCCATCAGCTTGGGACGGCGGAGCCTTCCACCCCATCCGTTGGAAGAATCCGGCTCGGCAGCGTGGCTTGGCGAGCAGGACACCCACAACAACCGGGGCAGCAAGGGTGAGAAGGACATTATAGAGGAATCGCCACATGACAAACTTGTCGGCCACCACTCGTTAGATCTCAGCCGTTGAATCACTCGAACGGCCCGTCTCAGAGTCACGCCTGTTGGCTGGCGGCTGGCGAGTGACGGCGTGCTCCGCTTCATCCGTCAATCGGTTGAGGACCCTCTCAAGTTCCTGGCGAGTCTCCTCCAGTGAGGCCGCATCCGCTTCCCGTGAGACCCAGAGCGGATCTCCGTACAGAAATTGCCCCCTCGAAAATGGGAATGGGACCATGTAGCGATCCCAACTCGCGAAGAGTTTTTTTTTGAGCAGGCAAAGGCCAGCGGTATAATCGGAAGACCCGTTGCTTTTGCGAGATGAATCACTCCAAGCTTTGCCACGTGCCGCGGCCCCTTGGGGCCATCCGGCGTCACTACCACGTCCCGACCAGATCGCCCCAGCTTGATTAAGGCTCGAAGTGCGCCTGCCCCTCCCCGTGTGCTCGACCCGCGAACCGCCGCATGCCCGAACCGAGCAATAATTCGCGCGATGATCTCACCGTCGCCATGTCGGCTGATCAGCGCATGCGCCCCAGGTCCGCGGTATCCGAACGGAATCATTAACTGCTGTGCGTGCCAGAACGCAATAATGACGTTGCGCCCGTCTCGATACAAGCCATCAACCACTTCATGGTCACGAGTGTCCATACACATCGAGCGGGAAAGTGCGCGAATGGCGACCGCCCCGACGGGAGGGAGAATCGAACACTTCACCCAACGTTCGCAGGACTTGATGAGATCAGACACTGGTCACATCCTGAAATTGCATGGCGTGCAGCTTGTGGTAGACGCCTCCTTGCCGCAGCAACTCCTCATGCGATCCCGATTCGGCAATGATGCCTCGATCCAAGACAATAATGCGATCGGCGTTCTGGATGGTCGAGAGACGATGGGCAATCACGAGGGTCGTCCGATCCTTCATCAAGTTGGCCAGCGCCAATTGCACGATCCGTTCTGACTCCGTATCCAACGCCGACGTTGCTTCATCCAGAATCATCACTGGTGGGTCGCGCAGAATGGCCCTGGCGATCGCCAGACGCTGCCGTTCTCCGCCAGACAGTTTGACTCCCCGCTCGCCGATCATTGTATCGTACCCTTGCGGTAAGCGGAGAATAAAGTCATGGGCATACGCCAGTTTTGCCGCCTGCTCGACCTCAGCTTGGCTGGAGCCGGATCTGCCGAACGCGATGTTGGTTCTGACGGTTTCGTCGAATAAGAACACTTCTTGCGAAACAATCCCGATATGCGAGCGCAGCGAGCGCAGCTCGTAGGACGTGATAGGGAGGCCGTCCAGGAGAATGCGTCCTGCCGTCGGCTCATAAAAACGAGGCAGCAAACTCACCAAGCTGGTCTTTCCACTCCCGCTGCTCCCGACCAGCGCAATCACTTCACCCGGTCGGATCACGAGATCGATATCGGCCAGCGCGGGGATCGTGTGATTCTCATACCGCAAGGAGACGCTTTGAAATTCGATGGCCTGATTGATCCCGACCAACGGTACGGTCCCGCTATTCCGAGCATACTCGGTCTTGAGGTCCAACACGTCGAAGACTCGTTCGGCAGCCGCAAGCGCTTGCTGAACCAGATTATTCGATCCTGAGAGCTTCCGAATCGGGGTATAGGCCATGAACAAGGCCGCCATGAACGAGAAAAAGGCACCGGGAGTCATGGTGTCGTGGATGACCAAATAGCCGCCGTACCAGATAATGGCTGCGACACCGATCACTCCGATGATTTCCATCTGGGAATGCCCCAGCGACCAGACCTGATTACTTTTCAGAGTCGTCGAGAGTACTTTTCGGTTCCGTTCTTCGAATCGCTCCGCCTCCGCCTCCTCCCGCCCGAACGCTTTGACCGTTCTGATGCCGGCCAACATCTCTTGCAGCGTAGAGGACAGGTCACCCAGTTGTTCTTGCCCGCTTGTGGCCAATCGTTTCAATCGCTTGCCGACCCGCACCATGCTCAACGCCGAGAGTGGAATCACGATGAGCGAGAGCCCTGCCAACCTCCAATTCTGATACAGGATGACGCCGATCATGGCCAGAAATGTCAGGCCGTTCTGAAAAATATCTTTGACGACGCTTGATGCGGCGTTGGCCATCATCCCGACATCGTTGACGACGCGAGAAACCAGGCGCCCGGACGTGTTCGTATCGTGAAAGCCGACGGAGAGTCGCATCAGTTGTTGGAACAATTCCTGTCGAATATCGGCCACGACTCGATTGCCGACATAGGCCATGAGATAGCCCACACCATAGCTGAATAGTGCCTTCAACGTGGCCACGCCAAGGAGGACCAACGGCAGGACCAGCAACATCTGCTCATCTTTTTGGATGAAGATATCGTCCAACACCGGCCTGGCGAGCCAGGCATAGACGCCACTGAGAATTGCCACAAGGCCTGAACAGGCAAAGGCTGCCAGGAACCGTCCTTGGTACGGTTTTACATACCGCATCAGGCGTTTGAATCGTGCTACACCCGACATCCTGCCAACACGGCTTCCGCCGCCCTCTTTGACGCGCCTGGTTCACCCAATGCATCTCGCACTTCGGCTAAATCTCGTCGCATCTCATCATAGACGGATCGGTCTTCCAAGACCCTGATCGCCTCTTCGTACAATCGCTGACCGGTTGCCGCGTCCTGTACCAACTCCGGTACGATCGATCGTCCTGCCACCAAATTGACGAGCCCAATCCATTTGACCCGGATAAAGAAACTCCCGATGAAAAATTCCCATGCCGTCGTTCGATAAAACAACACCATGGGTGTACCGACGACGGCGGCTTGCAAGATAGCCGTACCCGACTTGACCAACGCAAAATCCGAGACCGCCAACACTTCACTGGTCTGCTCTTTCACAACGGTGACCGACACTCGGTTCTGTTGGAGGAACGGTTGCAACAGATTATCCTGAATTGTGGAGGCTTGTGCCAGGAGAAACTGTGTTCCTGGCTTATGCCGCGCCAATTTCTCTGCTGCGTCGAGAAGGATCGGGAGCAGAACCTGTACTTCGTGCGCCCGACTCCCTGGCAACAATGCAACCACGCGTTCCTCAGGAGCAAAGCCAAACTTGGCGCGAAGCGCCGACCGATCATAGGCCTCCTCAACAGCATCCAATATAGGATGTCCCACAAACGTGCAACGAACACCTGCTCGGTCGAAGAGGGGTTTCTCAAACGGCAAAATCACCAACACATGATCGATCCGTTTCTTGATCCAGTACATCCGCCAGGGCCCCCAGGCCCAGATCTGCGGTGCGATATAATAAAATACGCGTAACCCAGCGCATTTGGCAAAATAGGCGTACCGCAGATTCAACCCGGGATTGTCGATAAAGACGACTGCATCCCATGGTTCCGACCTGAACAGTCGCCGCATGAAGAAAAACCGTCGAATGATGGCCGCCAACGCCAAGGGCCCAACCATGCCCATCACGTCGAACTGCCCCATCGTGCAGACCGACTCCACTCCGGCTGACTCCATGGCACGCCCGCCGATTCCCGCCAGTGAAACCTCGGGATCACAGGCCTTGAGGGCCTTCGCGAGATTCGCTCCGTGGAGATCGCCCGACGCTTCACCGGTAACGATAAGAATGCGTGCCATGATAATCTACAGACGAATAGACCGTAAGTGCGACTCGATGTCCGCAGGTGCAAGGACGTTCACCCGTGCACCTGTCTGCGATACTCGGGCATCGGCTTCCAATCGGGCCCGTTCATCGCGGACAGCACACGATGCGCAAGTTCTAGAGCATCGGCGCCGTCTTGACCCGATACAACAGGACGAGAGTTGGCACGAACCGCGCGGAGGAACGACTCAAGCTGTAATTTCAACGGCTCGTCATGATCTGCCTGCACCTCGTCCACCGTCATCATCGGCGTAAGACCCTGTTCAACCGACGGTTTTCCAATCATTCCCTGCCGAGTCTGAAAGTCGATTGAGAGACACGCGGCTGGCTGGAACAGACGCCATTGACGCATGGGTTTCGGTGAAACTCGACTGGCCGTGAGTGTCGCAACGCAGCCGCTCTGAAACTGGATTCGCGCGTTGGCGACATCGCTCGTTGCGGAAAGCACCGAGACCCCGACTGCCTTCACATCCTCGACCGGACCCGGATTGCACGACAACAGCAGGTCAAGATCATGAATCATCAAGTCCAACACGACGTCAACATCGGTGCCACGCTCACTATAACTTCCCAATCGATGACACTCGATGAACAACGGCTCGCGAATGTGAGGCCGCATCAACGGCATGATCGGGTTGAAACGCTCGCTATGTCCAACCTGGATCGTACAGGCATGGCGGTGTCCCAACTCCACCAGCTCCTGCGCTTCCGTCGGCGAGACCGCAATCGGTTTTTCGATCAAGACATGCTTACCGGTCTGGAGACAGACTTTCGCGACCGAATAATGACTGGACGTAGGGACGGCAATAGTGACGAGATCAACGTGCTTCAGCAAATCTTGTAGATCAGAGAAGACCTGTACGCCGTACTTCTGGGCGACGGTAGACGCTCGGTCCTGATCGTGGTCAACCACGCCAACCAGCATCGAGTCTGGAGACGAGGCGTAGAGACGCGCGTGGTGCTGCCCAAGATGTCCAACCCCGATCACACCAGCACGCAGCTTTGTCATAGGCCTATTTGGTTAACGTGTGAAGGGGCTTCGCACCAAGATACTGATCGGAAGCCAAGCATTGGAGGATTCGAGAGTCTCTCAGGCTCTGGGCGGTCATGGGTTGGTTGAATGCTCCGGGCTTGGTGCTTCTTGACGCGTAAGCCCCACCACAGCAATCCCCGCTTCCTCCGCCTGACTGAGCAGTTGTTCTCGATCCAACATCACAGAGCGGCCAGCTTCAACAGCGAGCACCGACGCCTTGACGGAGCGCATGACCTCAATTGTTTTCGGTCCGATAGCCGGCAAATCAAAGCGGAGATCCTGTTGCGGCTTACACCGTTTCACGACGACCACTCCGTCTTTGGCAAGGATGCCACCACGTTTAATCGCCTCATCGGTTCCTTCGACCGCTTCGACTGCCACAATGGTTCGATCCTTGACAATCACACACTGGCCGATGTCTAGGCGTCCAGTCTCTTTGGCCACATCCCAACCATATCTGATATCGATCCACTCCTTCTTGGTCGGTCGGCGAGATGTCAAAGTTCCTTCCTCGACCAAGATTCCTTCGAGTCCGAACGTCGATTCACAGATCGTGATGCCATCCCGTTCGAGCTCCGCCGCCAGTGCTCGAAGGATGTCATCATCCTTCCACAGCACCAATTTCGTGGCAAGCGCCAAGACACGAAAGTCGGGGCGCGCTTTGCTATAGATATGGGTCTTCTTGATCCCTCCCAACAGCACGACGTTCCGAACGCCGTCGGCCTTGAAGGCATTGATCAGTTTATTCAGCTGCCCAATCTTGACCCAATGCATCTGATCGACATGCTGTTCAAGCTCCGGGTCTGTTTCCCCCTCATGCGCCACCGCAGACACGTGCAGCCCCATCTTGCGCGCGTTATCGGAAAAGATGATCGGGAAACGTCCGTTCCCCGCGATCACGCCGATTCGGCCGTCAGGTATGGGCATCGTACTGGTCATGGCGGATGATCTCACACTTGTTGATCAAACTCTCGCTCCGTATCGAGATTGACTGCCCGTGAGATCCCACGTTTGGTCCCCTCCATAAAGCTGAGAATCTTGGCCACATCGGCCTGTCCTTTGAACTCCTTTTTAGCCAGTCGAACCGCCTCCGCAGTTCGATGCCCTTCCCGAAATAGAAGATCAAACGCCTTTCTGAGCGTGGCAATGCGGTCGACCGAAAAGCCGTGCCGTTGTAACCCGACCGTGTTCAGCCCATAGAGATGGGCTCGATATCCACCGGCGGCAAACGCAAACGGGGGAATATCCTGACCAATCGCGCAACAACCGCCGACCATCACATAGTCACCGACGCGCACAAACTGGAGCACACCGGTCAACCCTCCGATGACGGAATGATCCCCGATCGTGATGTGCCCGGCTAGGCTTGCCGCGTTGGCCATGATGATGTTGTTGCCGAGCCGACAATCATGAGCCACATGCACATAGGCCATCAGAATACTCTTCGATCCGAGGGACGTCACGCCACCCCCTTGAACAGTTCCTCGGTTGATCGTCACATACTCCCGGACAGTATTGTCATCGCCGAGAATAACCTTCGTTGGTTCGCCCTTATAGGCGAGGTGTTGAGGCGGACCGCCGATCGACGCAAACGGGTGCACTTCATTTCGCTCTCCGATCTGCGTCCATCCATCGATCGTCACATGCGAGCGCAGTCGACTTCCCTTTCCGAGAGTGACATGTTCCCCGATCACACAGTACGGCCCAATCTCTGCGTCGCCGTGAATCTGCGCCTTGGGATGAACGATTGCTGTTGGATGTATCTTCACACGTCCCCCTTTGCGAACATTAGACGTCTCTGGTGATTCGTCGCCTGCTAGAAGTAGGTGTCTGGTGGATCATGCACTCTTGTGGTATCACAGTTGACGCCTAGCGACTACTTACTTCCCTGTTCCGTTTCATCCATTACCATCGCAGTTACCACGGCTTCACAGACCACCTCGTTCTCTACAAAGGCCTTGCCTTGCATTCTCCAGAACGGTGGACGCTTCTTGATCACCTCAATCTCAAAACGAAGCTGATCGCCCGGGACCACCGGCTTCCGGAATCTTGCCTCGTCGACCCCCGTCAAATACAGGACCGTCTTCCCGACCGTTCCTCCTGACTTGAACACCAACACACCACCTGCCTGCGCCATCGCTTCAATAATCAGTACTCCAGGCATGACCGGACGGCCAGGAAAATGTCCTGGGAAGAACGGCTCATTCACCGTCACATTCTTGATGGCAACAATCCTCGTATGTGGTTCAAAATCTTTGACCCGATCCACCAGCAGGAAAGGATACCGGTGGGGAAGTAATGCCTGAATTTCAGCCTGCTCAACCACTGCCATTGGCTCTGCCTCCTCTCGCTCATAGAAAATGCGGATATTTAAGGGTTCTGTCGATCGAACTCCTTGATCACCGCCTGCGTCACATCCAACGCAGGCTGGTGATAGAGGACGATCCGCATTAATGTATCGCTGCCCTTGTCGACAATCGCGACATAGCCTTCCTTCTGTCCCACCGCCTGTGCTGCGGTGGCGATCTTCCGTGAATATTCCGTGACCAGCTCGCGTTGCTTCAGCTGAACCTCTCGGTTGAATTCTTGAAGACGGTGCTGAAAGGCTTCGGCTTTGCCTCGGAACTGCTCTTCTTTTTCTTGCCGCGCGGCCTCGGTCAATTTCCCATTTGGATCCTCGAGAGACAGTTGCAGATCTTTGAGCTCTTGCTCATCAGAATTGATGATCTTCTGTCTCGTCATCGAATAGCCTTTCATATCTTCCAAGGCCAACTTGCCGGCCTTGGTCCGTTCCATGACCATCTGTTGATCGATGACACCGACCCGTACCGGTTCTGCTGCATGGAGCAGTCCAACCCACTGCGCCAGCACGACCGCACTGCCCACCGCTACTGCTCGCACCGCACTCCTCATGGTTTTTCCTCCCACCGCTCCCTAGGGGTATTCGCGGTTGAATTCTTCAATGACCTCGTTTGATATGTCGAGCCCCTCTTCATGATAGACCGTCGGACCGCCCTTACTCTTATCGATGACGACCTGCAACCCCAGACGTTTGGCGACCCTGGCCACCACCGTTTCGATTTTGTCGCGAAACCCTTCCAGCACGTCTTTTTGCTTTTCTTGGACCTCTCGATTCAACTCCGCCGCCTTTTGCTGATACTCCTGCATGCGCCGACGAAATTGCTCTTCTCGATCACGCTTGGCCGCAGGGCTGAGGATCGAAGACTGTTTGGCAAAGTCCTCTTCCATTCGCCGCAACTCTCGTTCTTCCAGTTCCATCAGGGCCTGTCGATTTTTTGAATAGGCGGTCAGATTCTCTTTCGCCCGCTTGCCGGCGTTCGTATCATTGAGCAACCGCTGCGAATTGATCACCCCCACCTTTCCGTCAACCCTGGTGACCGTTCCCGCACACCCACCCAACGAGATTGTCATGGCCACCACACTGAAGAAGCACATCCATCCTGTTAGCCATCGCCGTGTATTCGCCATCAGACCCATCACGTTCATGCTCCGCTTAGAACAACGTCCCGATCGTAAATTCGAACACACCTTGACGCTCGCCGGTGCGTGCATCAAGATTGATCCCATAGGCCACGCGCAAGGGACCGAACGGAGAGATCCACCGTCCCTCCAAACCAGCAGCAGGCCGGAGATCGATCGACAATGGTTCACCGTCATCAAAGCCCTTCCCATAATCAAAAAAGAGGACTCCGTTGAGTTTCGCCTCGGCAGAGATCGTAAAGATCAATTCCGTGTTGAAGATCAACTGCTTCGCCGCACCGAATGGCGCGCGCGTCGTGGGAACCACAGGGCCCGCGCGACCGAACGCAAACCCTCGCATGGTATTGATCCCACCCACGAAGAATCGTTCGTTCAGCGGCACCTGTGTGCCGCCCAGCGCATGGACCTCTCCATACCGAGCCCGCAATGAAATTCGCATGTCGAGTGGAAGAGGTGTGACCTTAATGATGTCCACATAGTACTTGATAAAGTTGTTCGTCCCACCCAAATACGGGGTTCCGACATCGAACCCGCCGCCAAACCGCCAGCCGCTTCTGGGATCGATGTAATAGTCTCGAGTATCTCTGAACAACGTGGTCCGAAATCCTGTGGAAGACTGAGTTCCCAATTGCCGACAGACGATCGGGACCAGATCGGGGCAGATCCCGAGCTGAGGGTCTCTGAATGTGATTTGTTCAGCAAACATACCGACACTGCCCGTGACATACTCCGATAACCATCGACCGAGTGTGATACTGCCTCCCGTTCGTTCCTCGCGATAGGACAGGAAATTAGTCAGACTTCGATAGCCGTCCACTTGCAGCGAGGTCAACGAGTCGTTCAGGTACGGGTTGCGAAATGTGATGTGCCCAAGGGTTCGTCGCTGGCCGAGCTGCCCGCGAATACGCCCGAGCCAACCATACCCTCCCAAGTTCCCCTGCGTGATATCGGCAATCGCCACGAGTCGATCCAACGTACTGAACCCTCCACCGACGCTGAACATGCCGGTCGGCTTTTCCTTGACACGGACGTTCAAATCCACCTTATCCGGAGCCACTTGCGCCGGTAGGATTTCGACCGTCTCAAAGAAATTCAAATTGTTCAATCGTTGGAAGCTTCGTTTCAATGAGGCGGTATCGATCACATCCTGTTCGTCCACCCGAATTTCTCGGCGGATCACGTTGTCCCGTGTCTTGTCGTTTCCATACACATTGATCTGCCGAATCCGCATCATCTCTCCTTCTTTCAGGCTGAAGATGATGCTCACCGTCCGTTCTTCGTTGTTCGGATTGACGCCGGGTATCACTTCGGCAAACGAATACCCTTTACTCCCGTAGAGATCCGTCAGTCGGGTGATCTCATCCCGGATTTTGGCCCGTTGAAAAATCTCTCCTTCCTTGATCTTTAATCCTTCCCGAAGCTCCGGCTCTTCAAACACCGTATGTCCTCGGAACCCGATTTCACCGATGGTAAAGGGCTCGCCTTCCGCGATCGGATAATTGACGATGAACCATTTCTTGTCTTCGGTCAGCTCCACGGACGGCTGGCCGACCCGAACGTTGAAGTAACCTTTATTGAGCAGCACTTCTCTGATCCGTTCCACATCGTTCGCCGACTCGTCGCGCTTCAATACACCGGCATCAGAGACCAAAGAGGGTAGTTTCAATTTGGTAAAGAATCCGTACCATGGAATCCACTCTCTGGTTGACATCGCCTTGAACATCTCAGCTTTTGTTGCCGCCCGCAGCCCCTCGAAAACCACCTCTTTAATTTTGGCTTTCTCTCCCTCCCGAATATGAAACATCAGACGCTTTCGGTCTTCATCCAACGTCTGAATGACCGGGATAACCTGCGCGCTGTAATATCCGTCATGCTGATACAGCTGCCGCATGTTCTCAGCGCTCTCCTTCACCAGCTGCTGGTCAAGAAATGTCTGGCTCTTGATGGTCGTCTTCTCCTTCAACTTATCGTCGCTTAACTGATCATTCCCGTCGAAAACAATTTCTGTGATAAACGGCTTTTCCTGCACCATAAAGGTGACGGCCATTCCATCGGCAACAGAGTCCGTTTCGACCTGAACATCTTCAAAAAAACCTGTGTTATAGAGAATCTTGACCTGGCCACGCACGGTCTCAGCGGTGTAGGGATCGCCGGATTTCAGAGTGAGCCGTCCCGTAATGGCTGGCACTTCGATTCGTTTGACTCCACGGATTTCGATCGACGCCACCCTGGGCTCAGGCACCTGAGCCAGGGCCTCGACCAGGCCCCACAACACGGAGGTGACCAAGGCCACGACTATAAACGAGCGAGCCCTGTAGACGGCATGCAGGGTCACCGATAAGGATTCCTAGAGAGAACTGTCGAGAGAGATAGGGCGAGCGGACTCACCCCACAGTTCCTCACGATGCTCAACCGCCCACGACAAGCCTCTGTCACTCGGCTTCACTCCGCATAGCATTGTTTGTCGGAACGCACAGCCACCATCAGAGAACGGTCCCACTACGCCAACCAGCACACAGACGTGGCTTCCAAGCTGCCCATGCAAAACTTCAGGATTATATTGAGGCCATCCAATATTGTAAAGGAGTCGACGGTCCTCCGAACGCCACACAGTGGGATCGTTCCTGTTTTCCGATTTCTCATCCATACTGCGCGGCACCCTCCATCCTTAGGGAAATGTGTCAGAAGCATCGTCGTAAGACGAGTGGTGCAGCGGTTTCTTGACTTCATGCACCCCATCACATAGTATCGGCTGCATGTCTCGTTTTACCGTACGAAAAGCGGTCATTCCTGCGGCTGGCTGGGGAACCCGATTCCTTCCCGCGACGAAGGCCTCTCCCAAGGAGATGTTGCCTTTGGTCGACAAGCCACTCATTCAATACGCCGTGGAAGAAGCCGTAGCTTCTGGCATCGAGGATATCATCGTGATTACCGGACGAGGTAAACGAGCCATTGAAGATCACTTCGACCGTTCGGTTGAATTGGAAGAGACGCTGAAAGGAACCGGCAAGAGTCAAATCCTGCATCAAATCAGACAGATTTCGAACCTGGCCAATTTCTGTTACGTCAGGCAATCGGAGCAACTCGGTCTCGGACATGCTGTCCTGTGTGCGCAACACTTGATCGGTGATGAACCATTCGCCGTGATACTGGGAGATGAGATTATTGACGCACATGTTCCCGCGCTCGCGCAATTGACGCACGTGTATAAAAAGCGGCGTGGCGCAGTCCTGGGAGTGCAGGATGTTCCAAAGGCAGATGTCAGTCGATACGGAATTGTGACTCCCAAACGCCTGGCGCATGGGCTACATCGGGTTGAAGGCTTGGTTGAAAAACCATCTCCTGCTGATGCGCCCTCCACACTGGCCGTCATCGGGCGATACGTGCTGCCTCCGGAAATCTTTCCCATTCTGAGAAAGACTCGACCAGGAAAGAATGGAGAAATCCAGCTGACCGACGCCCTGAAAGAGCTTGCAAAGAAATCTCCCATGTATGCGCTAGAGGTCGAGGGACGACGTCATGACGCAGGAGACAAACTTGGCTTCTTGATTGCCACTGTCGAGTTTGCCTTGAAGAATCCGGCACTAGGAGCCGAGTTCCGAGACTACCTTTCGACCCGTATGCGTACCACACCGACTACTCGACGGAGTTGATCTCATCAGTTTACGCACCGTGTCTCAAGACGCTGCCTGTAGCGCCCTCAGCGCACCAAGAGGAGCGACGGAGCCATTCATACACGTCGAGACAGTGTTCTGGCGAGCGATTCAGTGCCTGTGAAAATGGTTGAAGGATTAGGAAAAGCGCCGGCATATGATATGCTGGATGACCAGTATGGCTGCGTAGTCGACACTTCGCTCATTGATGTAACGAACAGGCACATATCATGACTGACCCAAACGAGCAAGATATTCAGCCTCCCCAAAATATTGAAGTTCCAACCCAGCTGCCGTTGCTGCCGGTCCGGGATATCGTGGTCTTCCCGTACATGGTGCTCCCTCTCTTTGTCGGTCGCGACATGTCGATCAAGGCCATCGAAGCGGCCCTCGCTGGAAATCGGATGATCTTCCTTGCCACTCAAAAGGTGCTCGACGTTGAAAATCCTTCCCCTAAGGACATCCATACAATCGGCACTGTCGGCATCATCATGCGGATGCTGAAACTGCCGGATGAGCGCATCAAGATTTTGGTTCAGGGGATCGCCAAAGCAAAAATCACGAAATATATTCAGGCCGACCCCTATTACTCTGTTCGAATCGATAAGATGAGCGATTCAAAACCGACGGCGACGACGCTCGAGGCAGAAGCCGTCATGCGGACCGTCAAAGAGCAGATCGAACGGATCGTGAGTTTGGGAAAAGTCTTAATTCCTGATGTCATGGTCGTCATCGAAAATCTCGAAGAGCCCGGCCGGTTGGCTGATATGGTGGCATCAAATCTCGGGTTGAAAGTCGACGCCACGCAGGCCGTCCTGGAGATTGTCGATCCCATCAAACGGCTTCGCCAGGTGAGCGACATTCTCGGGAAAGAGATCGAAGTCCTCTCGATGCAGCAAAAGATTCAGGCACAAGCCAAAGGCGAGATGGACAAGACCCAACGCGAGTATTTTCTTCGAGAACAGCTCAAAGCCATCCAAAAAGAATTGGGTGAGCTTGATGAGCGGGCTGAAGAAGTCACGGAATTTCGTAAACGCATCAAAGACGCCAAGATGCCGGAAAAAGTTCTGAAAGAAGCCGAGAAACAGCTCAAGCGACTTGAAAAGATGCATCCGGATACCGCCGAATCCGCAACCGTACGAACATACTTGGAATGGATGGTTGAATTGCCGTGGTCGAAGCGGTCCAAGGACAACCTCGAGCTGAAAGCGGCTACAAAAGTATTAAACGATGATCATTATGACCTTGAAAAGGTCAAGGAACGGATCCTGGAGTATCTCGCCGTCCGAAAACTGAAAGAAAAAATGAAAGGGCCGATCCTGTGCTTCGTGGGTCCGCCGGGGGTCGGAAAGACCTCTCTCGGCAAGTCGATTGCCCGGGCATTGGGGCGAGAGTTTGTGCGCATCAGCTTAGGCGGCGTTCGAGATGAGGCGGAAATCCGTGGACACCGGCGAACCTATGTCGGTGCATTACCCGGACGCATCATCCAGGGAATGAAGCAAGCCGGCACCGCCAATCCTGTCTTCATGCTCGACGAGGTAGACAAGGTTGGGATGGATTTTCGGGGGGATCCATCGGCAGCCTTGCTGGAGGTGCTCGACCCGGAACAGAACAGCGCGTTCACCGACCACTACCTCGGAGTCCCGTTCGACCTGACCGAGGTCATGTTCATCACTACGGCCAATTTGATCGATCCCATCCTACCCGCCCTACGCGA
Organism: Nitrospira sp.; assembly: GCA_016715825.1. Taxonomy (NCBI): domain Bacteria; kingdom Pseudomonadati; phylum Nitrospirota; class Nitrospiria; order Nitrospirales; family Nitrospiraceae; genus Nitrospira; species Nitrospira sp. The sequence continues at coordinate 204,703 of JADJXO010000013.1, forward strand.
TCGGATGGAGATCATTGAAATTCCGGGATACACGGAAGAGGAGAAACTCGGCATTGCTCAGAAATACCTGGTTCCCCGTCAGCTTGAGGAACATGGAATCACAAGTAAACACGTCCGGCTGACAGAGCCGGCGATCAGGCAGATTATTTCCCACTATACCAGGGAAGCCGGAGTGCGGAATCTCGAGCGTGAGATTGCCAATGTGATGCGCAAGGTTGCAAAGAAAGTCGCTGAAGGTAAAAGCCAAGGATTTCCGATCGATCATTCCAATCTCCACAAGTATCTGGGTGTTCCGAAGTATGTGCCGGAAGCAGAACTCGAGAAAGACGAAATCGGGGTGGCAACGGGCCTGGCCTGGACTGAGTCAGGTGGCGACGTCCTGTACATTGAGGCGACGGTGATGAAGGGGAAAGGCCAATTGACCCTTACCGGACACCTCGGAGATGTCATGAAAGAATCTGCACAGGCGGCCCTCAGTTATGTTCGCTCACGAGAGAAGACCTTGAATCTCAATCCAGGGATGTTCAGCAGACAAGACCTCCATATCCATGTCCCAGCCGGTGCTATCCCTAAAGACGGTCCTTCCGCCGGCATCACGATGGCTACAGCAATCGCGTCGGCGTTTTCAGGAACGGCTGCAAGGCGGGATCTCGCCATGACTGGAGAGATTACCCTCCGAGGTCGTGTGCTCCCGATCGGTGGCCTCAAAGAAAAAATCTTGGCGGCGAAACGCGCCAAACTGAGCACCGTCATCCTGCCACGTCGAAATAAGAAGGACCTTGAGGAAATTCCTAAACATCTCCTAAAAGGCATCCAATTGGCGTTCGTGGATACCATGGACGATGTCATGAGAATTGCCCTTCGAAAAAGACCCAAGACGCCCTCGACTTCGAACAAGCCGTCGGCCCCTCCGGCACCTGCCCGTATCCACCCTTTGCGATCCGGCAAGAGCCGTCGATCACCTGAGCTCCCTGCCGCTTTGAAAGCCAGGCGTGAGCCGTCTCGGCCATAGGAACGTGTCGTGGCCCCTCGTATGGCCAAACCTCTGCAAGAATTCGCTCTGATTCGAGAGTTGAAGGGTCAGTTTGCCCGTCACACACCGGGCCTGGTGCAGGGCATCGGTGATGACGCGGCGGTGGTTGAGACGACTCTACCGATCTGGTGGCATTTCACAACCGACTTGCTCGCCGAAGGCATTCATTTCGACCTGAAATCTGCTGCGCCCAGATCGATCGGATACCGGGCCGCAATCGCCAATCTCAGCGATCTTGCTGCAATGGGAGCGACCCCTCGGTATCTGCTCATCTCGCTCGCTATCCCCAAACAGGTGAGGCACTCACACATCTACGACTTTTATAGAGGACTGATGAACGCCTGCCGGCCTTACGGCGTGGCTCTGATCGGGGGAGATACCTCTGCATCCAAGATGGGGCTCTTTCTCAGCATCACCCTCATTGGGACCACGACAAAGCGCCGCGCCCTATTTCGTCACGGAGCAAAGGTGGGAGACTTTATCTATGTGTCCGGCACGCTGGGGGATTCACTCGCCGGGTGTCGGTTGCTGGCACAAGACACGTCTCGGCGATTATCTGAGAAAACGCCGTCACCATTCTCACGAGTTCACCGACAGTTTCTGATACGCCGCCACTTGTATCCTTCGGCACGGGTCACGGAAGGGCAGTGGCTCAATACCGGACGACTGGCCTCAGCCGCCATCGACCTCTCCGATGGACTCTCCGGGGATCTCCGGCATATCTGTGAGGAAAGCGGGGTTGGCGCAGAGGTGGAGAGCGACAATCTTCCGCTCTCACCCGCTTGTCGAGCCTATGCGAAAGCCCGTCGTCTCTCGCCGGTTCAACTCGCCATCACCGGAGGCGAGGACTACGAGCTGCTGTTTACCGTGTCGCCGAAATCCCATCACACGCTCGAACGACAAGCAAAGGCACACGGCTATCGCATTACCCGTATCGGAACCATTCGCTTAAGAAGGTTTGGCATCCAGATGACATCTCAGGGACACAGGCAACCCTCTCCCCTCGACCAGTTACGAGCATTTTTGCCGATGACGGAGACAGACAAACATCCTTCTGCCGGAGGAACACGCTCATTCCGAGGACTGCTCCGGCAAGTGCTCCATCTTCAAGAGTCACCACGACGCACGGCGCTGGCTTTTGCCCTGGGGGTCTTCATCGCGTTCTCGCCGGCCTATGGCCTCCATACCGCCATGGTGGCACTGTGCACATGGTTATTCGGTCTCAACTTTTTGGCCCTATTGACCGGAGCCTTTATCAACAATCCTTGGACGATCATTCCGATATTGGGCGCAACCTATTGGACCGGCGCTCTGTTGTTGGGTCGCACAGACGCGCCGACGTTCGACTGGAACGATTTGACCACCAGTGGGATTTACCACCAGGTCCTTCCATATGTAGGTCCGTTCGTGCTGGGGGGATTCGTGCTCAGTGTGCTCGGAGCAGTGTTCTCGTACCCCATCGCATATTCCTTCTGTGTGAAGTATCGCCAGAAGTCAGACGCTTCCACTCATGAAGCATTGCCGCCTTCAGACTCGGTAGGCTAAGATGAGCATTGACTATGGAACGAGCAGACCGATCGACCGCCCCCTATGATGGATCGGCCCTCATCGCTGATCCGATTCACAAATACGTGACCTTCACCGTTCCCTTTGCGACCCCCGATCCGCATGAACTCACCGAGAAGGATTTGATCGATTCCCCATGGGTCCAGCGACTACGATACATCTTTCAGCTTCAAAGCGCCCGTTGGGTCTACCCGTCGGCAGAACATACCCGGTTTGTTCATTCCTTAGGGACCATGCACGTGGCCGGACGATTCGCCCGGCATCTGTACCCTTTTCTCAAGAAAGCGGTCAACGATGTTCCTTCCGCCAACTTTGTGGAGGAACTTTTACGGGTGACGGCCTTGGTGCATGATATCGGGCATGGTCCGTTTTGCCATTTCTTCGACGATAACTTTCTCCATGCCATGGGGCTTTCCCACGAACGATTGGGGCAGATTATCATCCGAGAGTACTTGGCGCCGATCATCAGAAAACTACGCCGTAGTCCCTCCGGGCCTTTTGAGAAGGGCGAAGCATTGGACCCGGATCAGATTGCGCATCTCATCCTCAAAGAGAAAGGAAAGGATAATTCAAGACTTCCTCGGTGGCTCAATATCCTCCAACCGGTTATTTCAGGAAGTTATACCGGTGACAACCTCGACTATGTGCTGAGGGATTCCTACATGTGCGGCGTGGCTGTGGGCCCTGTCGATCTGACACGGTTGATTCATTACACGATCGTGACAGACAAGGGATTCACGATTCATAAAACTGGGCTTCCCGCGCTCCAAATGTTCTTGAACACACGGATGTACCTTTACTCCAACGTATATTTTCACCGCACAACCAGGGCGATCGACATCCACCTCCGCGATATCTTCGGTGAAACGATGCAGCTGCTGTGCCCGCGCGACCCGCGAAAGAACATGGAGCAGTATCGCACGCTGACGGATTGGTCGCTCCTGGAAGAAGTTCGCGGCTGGACCCACTCTCGCCAGAAAATCCGCCGGCAATTGGGCCAAGAATGGGCGCGAATCGTAGACCGTGACGTCAAATGGAAGATGGCCTACAGCACGACCCTAAAGGAAAAAGGTCAGGAGCGCGGTATGGCGTTTCCCAGCCATCGGCACTTCGAACAGCAGATTAGCAAAGAATTGCCGGTCGGCTTGAAGCGACTCCCATTCCGGGTAGATATGGCCCTCTTGGATCCACGACCCGATCCCAAGGATCGACGCGGGAACCCCTTATACGTCTATGATCCCGGCACCGGCCAGGTGTCGCCCGAACCACTGGAAGAATTCCTGGACCTCCTACCCACGCGACTGATCCAATTTCGGATCTATTCGCTCGACCATACCCACGATGCCACCTTGTCGCAAGCTGCCGCAACCGTGCTGAATAAAACACCGACCAGTCTGGAATCGAATTATTAGGGTGTGGCACGCTTCTGTGGCAGTGAGAATCTCTACGCCGACATTTTGAGCGGCAGGCTTTTCATCAACTGAGCTTTTTTTGTTTTCATGACTTCCCGCTGTTTCTCCGACGGAAAATGCGGGCCCCGTTTGGTCGATGGGAATCGGCTTTCAAAGCGCGCAATTACTTCGAGTGCTTCAGCCTCTTCACCGGCCCGAAGAAGCAACTGAAGGAGTCGAAGATACGCTGGAACAAGCAGCAGCAAGTGTCGAACTTCTCTGGCCTCTTCCACAACATAGCGATACCCTTGAATGGCAATTTCCTGGTTGATTTTTTCATAGGCGAGTGCCTCGATCATCTGGATTCCCAATCGATCCGTATCGGCACTGATACACCGTTCCCATTGCCCGTTCACCAAGGCCCGTACTTCTTCCGCTGAGAGTTGGATCCCCCCATTCTTGATATTCCGGCGAAGATTCTCCAACACACCCCTGGCTTCGAGCCACGCCCCGTACAGCCCAATGAGCACTCCGACACAGGGAGTCGGTCGTTGGCATTTCCCATCAAGCGGTGAAAAGTTTTTCTTCGCAACTTGGGACGGTGAGTACACGCCCCCATTCGCAGCGGCACAGACTTCACAGATGTGGTCATCATCAGGAGTGACATAGAGATACATGCGGATACCGGAGCGGTCGAAGATGTCGACGGCGAGGATGCGGCCGGCCATGATCTGCATCTGGTAGTATTGCCACACAACAAGAAGGCCAAGAATGCCCACCAAATAGACGGTCATGTCCGGAAATTGCCACCCCTCAAGCATTGAGCCCCCCTCCATCACTAGCTTCAAATGATGTCCAAGACCAAAATCGTCTCAGAAATTCCGTGTGTTCTCAATTGGGTATAGGGCTCTATCGGCTAACATCCCGGCATACTTAACTCGTCTGAACCCCTTTATGACTACCTAGCCGTTTCACCGGAATCTGGCAGGCATCCTGCAGGATTGCTTGGGCACCACACGTACCAGATCCACAGAAAGGAGGCTGACATGGGGATTCTAGGGAAATGGCTGATTGCTCTCTGTGGGATTCTTATCTCATTGGGTAGTCCATCTTATGCGCAACTTGGAGGGGGACAACAGGGAGCGCAAAGAATCCTCAATAGCATGCCTCCGGATATGCTGGCGAAAGTTCAATCCTTGGCACTGATCATCCAGCAAAACATCAAGGAGGGAAAACTCACGGACGACGAGGTCCAACGAGGCATGATGTCGGGTCAACTGGGAGAACGGTTGAAACAATTGAGCCCCGAAGCTGGGCAGCTCTTCTCTGACATCACCCAGGCGTCAAAAGAGGGCAAAGGCCCTGGTGAAGAGAGCTTGATGCCGTTGCTGGGAGGATTGGGCATCTCGCCGGAATAGGCAAGAAGTCGGGCCTATTGCAGGGCGTTCAGGTACTCTCCCAGAGTCGCGTCCAGCCTTTGATGCATGAATGTCTGAAAAGGCGTCAGATCTTCCCTCATTGATGCATGTTCCAGCGTATCGAGGTAGGCTTTTCGGTCTTCTGGTCGAACGGCAACCGGTGGATACCCGCCACGCAGAAGTAGGACATTCATCACAAGCCTGGCCGTACGTCCGTTGCCATCCGCAAATGGATGAATGGCCACCAGCCGGTAATGCGCATCAAAGCTGGCTGCTGGTTCAGACGTCGCCTGCGAAATCCATTCACCATAGACTCGCATCAACTCGGGAATTTTCACCGCGTTTGGAAACACAACAGGAGAACCAGCAATGCGGTGGGGAAGAGTACTGTATATCCCGCCGATCTCAGGCTGGCTGCGAGAGACAATCCGTCGATGCAACTCACACACGGTGTGTTCAGTAATCGGTGTCGTCTTGGCCGCAAGTTCCCTCACCCATAAGACCGCCTCGTAGTGGTCGACCGCCTCAAGGTGGTCTCGCAAGGGTTTCCCTCCAACAGTAATCCCATGTTCGATCAGTTCTGCCGTCTCCCGTAGAGTCAACGTATTGCCTTCAATGGCGTTGGACGTAAAGGTCAAGTCCACATCATAGGATGTCTGCAAGGCTAGCAACGCCGCGCGTGAGATCGGACGCAACGCGTCAAGCTGCATCTTCTTTGTGGCGATCGCAGTCAGGAGTTCATTCATGACGTGTCATTAATACCACGTCACGCTCCATTGCACAAAACCAAAGCCATTCATCTATGGAATGAAGACAACAGGGGCCAGTTATGAAACAGCGTGCATGCTGGCAGGTGGCGTTGTCGAACTTCTTGGATAGTCCGGTCGAGTTTGAAACCCCCTGTGCCCCACATCCGTCAGAAACTGTCCGTCCCACTGAGCGCGGTCGAAGTCTCAGAAGATCCCACTCATTACACGCACTATCCTGAGAAACCGTGACAGCTCAAGCAGCTATCGTTGACCGTCAAAAGTAAGCGCTCGGGCATTGTGCATCGAGCGGGTCGTACGCCTCTTAGAAACCAGTAGCGACCATGCTATATATGTCAGAGAACTCGTCGCGGCACGGTCAGACAGGTGCTCAAGTCCTAAAAACTATTCGGAAATAACTCAGAGCGCTAGCGCTTTCATGTGCTTCTGATAGGATTTGCGTATGCAGCGCTATTCCTTTGACCATATCACCCGTGCCGGCGTGATTATGCTGATTGTTATGTGCTTGATGGGGGTGGTTGGAGCAAGTCTCTTCATATGGTTCAGCACTGAGCCAAGCCATAAACTAATCATCTTCATCCCTATCATCATTGGGTTGATCGTTGTAGCCGGGTGGCTTGTTCTGTATTACCTTCGCATGCACGATTCTATTGTTGTCACCGACGCCGGGCTTGCCTATGAACCTGCTTCGGGACAGCCCCTTATAGTCCCATGGCATCGCATTGCCCAACTGATGCCACACAGCTTACGCGGTCGATATGACGTGCTCGACGAGCATGGTTGTTGTCTCATGTACATCTACTACGACCTTGATAACTTCCTCCAATTGGACGCTAGGTTGCGCGAACACCTGAGACAAAAATCTCCCGACGGACGTATTACGTTTACACTTCATAGGGCTGGAAGCAAGATGATCTTCACCATCGGCATTTTCTCTTGTGTGGTTGGAGTTCTCAGCCTTCTCCCATTTCAAACCAAGGGACTAGATCTCAGAGGGGCGCTATTGGCACTTGCGTCTCCAGTGCTCGTCTGGTGGGGGTTGTACGGCACAATCGAGCGAATCGTGATAATAAACGAAGGCCTCTTGATCAAGTACTGGAAACGAACGACGATGATCCCCTTCAACATAATTCAAGGTGTGACGTTACAAGGCATCGCACTTTCCATTCATCGTATGGGCCGGAAGTCGATCACTTTGCGATCTAGGGACGTAAATCAGATGTCGATACTTCAAAGCGCTATCGAATCCGCCTGGAAACAGGCAATGTCATCGAAATAACTGCCTAACAGTATTGCTGTCGAGCCATAATTCCTCGCAAGTGGCGAGATTAATTCCGTTCTATATTTGATAAGGTTGGGCGTGTCAATTTCTTGCTTGTTGAAGAATAGTCCGGATGAAGATGAGATACCGAGAAATAGGTTCATCAACCTGATTGGCCAACCAGTTCCTTCAGTCTAACGCTCCCACTGCGCTCTCACGATCACTTTCCCAGTTCCCTCGATGCGTTCACATCAGTTGGATCGGCTCCAATTCTCTGTTCCTTATTCGCGGATGTCGATGGCTTTCTAGAACACTCTTCTCGATGTTGTGAAATGAGAGCCGCGGCAATCAGCAGCTGGATGCCGATCAGAAGAAGGAAGAGTGCTCCCTTGAACTGGCCCGTCTGTTCAGTAAGCGAGAATTGATGCGCGGCGAGCAGGAGGGAAATGATTGAGAGGACAAACAGAAAGATTCGCATGGCAGCCTCTCGCCAAACGCTTAGAGACAGGGTATGCCCGCAGTGGGACGAGATCAACCTGAAATTGCATGGAAGAAAAACCTGGAGATGAAAGGCGGTCAGGATTAGGGATGCGGCGCGCCGATACCGGAGCCTGGAACCGTGACCGGCACCGGAGCAGCCGATTGCACACTCCTCGTGAACGGGAGATCCAGCAAGGCATAAGGATTCACGCGCGCGCCGTTGAGCTTCACCCCCCAATGGAGATGCGGTCCGGTCGCGCGACCGGTGGCGCCCACTTTCCCAACGATCTCTCCAGCCCTGACGAGATCTCCCTCCTTGACCAGCACTTCGGAGAGATGAAAATACATTGAGAACAAGCCCAGCCCATGGTCCACAAATACCCCCTTCCCGGAGAAGATATGATCGACGGTCAACCGTACGAGGCCATCGTTCGTTGCCACAACCTCGGTTCCGAGCGGAGCACCGATATCTTCACCATTGTGCGGGTTGCGGGCCTGCCCATTCATGATCCGGACACTACCAAAGATCCCGGTTCGCTTGCCTGCAACAGGCTCGATGAATCCTCCCTGCCAGAATTTTGTCTGAGAATCATTCGCCAGTAGCTTCTTGACCTGGGCTTGTTCCTTTTTCCATCGTGCCAGGCTTTTTTTATCGAGATCGACCTTGTTTTTTGGCAGCGTAAGACGCTCCACATGAAAGTTCTCCTTGAGAACCTCGACTCGGTATGTCGCCGCCTCGCTTCGTTCTCCAGTCTCTACTTCGACGCGTAGCTCATGGATTCCTGGTTCGTCTTGCAGGTCGATCCCGAGCAAGCCGACAAACCTGTTCGACTCCTCAGGTCGCGTGTCGGGGAAGAAGCTGATGGAACGGCCTAGAAACGTTCCCTCCATGCCGGTGACTCCACCATCAGTTGGAACGTTGACTACCAATATTTGACCCTGCTTGCCGCTATAGTGAGCATCACTCGCTTGAGCGCCCAGCTGGGGGCCCGCAAAGAGATCGACAGGAAAGACAAGGGCGAGAAGAATGACCACGCCAAGCCTGAACCGTCGCACGGTGGCATGATATCGAGCATTCAGCTCGTCCATCAATCTCATCGGTAGAACCGTCCTCCGGACACTTGGGAAATTAATTCTTCGACCCGTCGATTCACCGCACTGAATGGATCCATACAGAGAATCGTCTCTTCCCAATACCCGTTCAGCTTCAGATACGTCCAGTCCACGGTATAGGACCGGTTCTTGGCTCGTGCAAACCGGATAAAGTCCCCACGGACCTTGGCCCTCGTCGTTTGTGGAGGCGTGGACATCGCCCGTTGCACCATCCCTTCTTCCACGATTCGTTCGATCAGCCCGCGAGACTCCATCAAATAGTACAAGCCTCGTGTCCGCTTCACATCATGGTACTGTAAATCCAACAAGAACACCCGTGGGTCATCCCACCCGCACTGCCTCTTATCGACGTACGATTGGATCACGTGTTTCTTCGTCACCCAGTCAACCTGATGCGTAAGCTGCATGGGGTCGTCCTCCAATTGCTGCAGCACGGATTCCCACTTGTCGCATACGTCATCCAAGATCGGCTCATGGTCCTCCTGGGCCAAATATTCTTGAGCCCGCTTCAAGTAGACTCGCTGGATTTCGATCGCCGTCAATTGCCGACCGTCATCGAGCTTCACCTTCTTTTTCAGCGTCGGATCGCGTGATACCTCCCTGATGGCTTTCACCGAATCTTCGAGCTCCATCCCATGCACCGTGTACCCTTCTTCGATCATCGACAGGACCAAGGCTGCTGTCCCCACTTTGAGGTACGTGGCATACTCAGACATGTTGGAGTCACCGACGATGATATGGAGCCGTCGATACCGTTCCGCATCGGAATGAGGTTCATCGCGGGTATTGATGATGCTCCTGGAAGAGGTCGTAGAAGACGACGTTTTCTCATGAATATGCTGCGCCCGCTGAGAAATGAAGTACTGAGGCTTTCCGGATACTTTCAGAACTTTTCCCGCCCCACTGAACACCTGACGGGTCACAAAAAATGGGATCAATTGTTCAGTGACTTTCCAAAAGTCGACGTCGCGCCGCATGAGGAAGTTTTCGTGACAGCCGTACGTGTTGCCCAATGAATCCGTATTATTCTTAAAAATATAGATCTCTCCCGAGAGACCTTCTTCGCGAAGCCGCTCCTCTGCCGCCGGCAGACAGGCTTCCAGCAGCCGTTCACCGGCCTTATCATGGACCACAAGGTCAAGGATGTTGTCACATTCCGGAGTCGAGTATTCAGGATGGCAACCGGTATCTTGGTAAAACCGTGCCCCGTTGACCAAAAACGCGTTCGACGGCCAGCTGTTAGGGATCAATCCTTCGAAGATGTACCCGAGCACCTTCTCCATGGGGAGGTAGATCCGGCCATTGGGAGAAAAAATAAGGCCGTACTCGTTTTCGAGACCGAATATCCTCTGTTTCATAGGACGTGAAGGCACCATATAAGCTGTAGAAACAGGTTACACGCCCATTCCGGGATGTGCAACAAACGACACGTTCGCGAAAGTGGAAGCTATGAAGAGAGGATTTGTCGGACGTCACTCACCGACAAACGACGAAACCTTCGGCCTGTGCGAGTCCGGTCCAAGACTGCCACTTCCAAGCCTTCAGGTTGCAGCTTTTGATTCGCCGTCTGTTCAAGTGATTCAACACATAGTTTCAACGCAGCGTTGAGGACAGGAGCGTCACTGGAGCTTTTGTCCTTCAACAGAGTTTGGACGGCTTCGGACCGTCCCCCGATCACCGCAAAGTTCTTTTCATCGATGATGCTGCCGTCGAAGGAAATCCGATAGATCTCATTCGGATGGTTATTCGTACCGGCCTGCACGACCAAAATCTCCACCTCAAGCGGTTTCATTTCTTGGCTGAATACGGTGCCGAGGCTTTGTGAGTAGCCGTTCGCCAGGGAACGGCCTGTGACATCCTCACGGCTGTACATAAACCCCTTGAGATCGGCGTGACGGATTCCCGCTTTTCGCAGATTTTCGAACTCACTGTATTTGCCCGCTCCGGCAAACGCGATGTTGTCGTAAATTTCAGACACCTTGTGCAGGGAAGCGCTCGGGTTATCCGCCGTCAACAGAATGCCGTCGGCATACTCGATTGCGATGATTGAACGGCCTTTTGCAATCCCCTTCCTGGCGTACTCGGCCTTGTCCTGCATCATCTGTTCTGGGGACACGTAATAGGGCATGGCCATAATTACGTCTCCCTCGAACGGCGTGCGGTCATCATCTCGTCATACACGGCCTTCAACTTGTCATCCATCACATCAGTAATGCCTTGAGCAGTGACAAACTTGGCTGTCGGGTAGATCCCCCGTATCAAATCCGGTCCACCCGTTCCAACATCGTCGTCGGCGGCATTGTAGAGCGACAACAACGCCAGCTTGAGCGCTTCAGCCTCGGCCAGGTTCTTCCGAAAATGCTCACGCATCGTATTGCGGGCATCTTTCCCGCCGGAACCAATTGCATGGTAGTCGGACTCTTCGTATCTCCCACCGGTAATGTCATACTTAAAAATGCGCCCTTCCTCCCGTTTGACGTCGTACCCGACATAGAGCGGCATCACCACCAACCCCTGGAATACCATCGGGAGGTTCGCTTTGACCATCTGCCCGAGCTTGTTGGCTTTCCCCTCGCATGACAGCACCATCCCTTCCAATTTCTCGTAATGCTCCAGCTCAGTCTGAAACAATTTGGCCATCTCGATGCAGGGCCCGGCTGCGCCGGCAATGGCCATCGCCGACCATTCATCGATTTTGAAGACCTTTTCGATACGGCGATCCGCGATCTGAAATCCTTCTGTCGCTCGACGATCTCCGGCAATCACGACACCCTCTTGATACTTGATCGCCAGGACGGTCGTGGCATAGGGCACGGCCATGGGACCGGTGGCTCGCATCGGCTCAGATGCCGAGGCCATGCCATGACCGCTCAACGTCAATCCTGGATGCTGCTTGGTGAGAAAGTCAAAGAAACTGGAGTCGTCGTGGTTGGGGAGATACGGCAGCTTCATCGTGTTCTTAGGCCACCATCTCTCATACTTGAAGTCGCTCGAGCAACTCATCAACCGAATCTGCGGTATCCAGCAGTTCGCGCGTTAATGATTGCGTGCCCCGATGTGGATCCATTAACGGCACTTTCTTGATGGTGTTATTGCCCGCATCGAGCAGAACGGACGTCCAACTTGCACCGTAGAGAGACTTGGAGAACTTCTGTGCACAGCGCCCACGAAAATAGGCCCGTGTGCCGGTCGGAGGATTGAGCTCAGCCCGTTGAACCTCCTCCTCCCCAACCATTCGCTCGATGAGATGACCACGCTCCAGTGTATAAAACAATCCTTTTTCCGGACGGACATCATGATACTGGAGATCCATCAGCTTGATTCGTGGATCAGTCCATCCACACGCTTTCCGTTCCATATACGACTCGATCATGTGGCGCTTGGCCACCCAATCCAACTCTTTCACAAGCAACCGTGGATCACGTTCCAGCCTGGTCAAGACATCATCCCAACAGGCCAGCACATCCTGTGTGGTGGATGGGCAACCATAGGCGGTATAAAAGGTCTGGGCGGCGTGTAGGTACGCTCGCTGAACCGCAAGCGCTGTGGTGGGCCTCCCACCGGCCAGCTTGACCGTCTGCTTCACCTCAAGGTCACGTGAAACTTGCTTGAACACTCGAACCGGTTCATCAAGTTCCACTTGAGGCAAGTCCGCTTCGAATTCGAGCAATTCCAACACGATATCCAATGTCCCCACCTTCAGATAGGTCGACACCTCGGCCATATTAGCGTCACCGGTGATGACATGGAGTCTTCGAAAGCGTGCGGCATCGGCATGCGGTTCGTCTCGTGTATTAATGATCGGACGCTTGACCATCGTGTTGAGATCCATGAGACACTCAAAGAAGTCCGCACGCTGAGAGATTTGATACTCTGTCGGACTGGTCTGGTTTTCGGCTCCAACCTTGCCTGCTCCGGAAAAGATCGGCCGAGTCACGAGAAAGGGGGTCAAAACACGCGCAATCTTATCGAACGACACCGCCCTGGAGACGAGATAGTTTTCATGGTATCCGTAGCTGTTGCCTTTGCCGTCTGAGTTATTCTTGTACAAGAGATATTGTTCGCTTCCCCTCACACGCGTCATCTCCTGAAGGCACTTTGCGAGGATTCGCTCTCCGATGCGCTCAAACGCCACCACTTCACGCGCGGTTGAACATTCCGGCGTCGAATATTCAGGATGAGCTCCATCGACATATAACCGGCCTCCGTTGGCCAATACCTTATTCAGCTGTCGGTTATAGTCGGGATTCGGACGCTCCCGTTCACCATCAACCTCAAAGCCACGGGCATCCAGAAGAGGATTTTCATGTTCGTAATCCCATATCGCTCCTGGCGCCGGTAAGGCCGGATAATGACCGATCACAGCAAAGGAGCCGGAGACCGGATCCATTGCAAACCCGTCCTTCGCCGCAATACCAAACTCAGTCTCGGTTCCAAACACTCGCGGGCGGTTCTTGGGAATGGAATCGTGCATAAGATCGCTAGAGATAGTGGCCGGTGCTGATGGTTTCAATTTGTCGATGGTCCGTCGGCCCACCGCTGATGGTGCGGATGTGAACGATCTTTTCACCTTTCTTTCCGGCGACTTTGGCCCAATCGTCCGGGTTGGTCGTGTTGGGGAGATCCTCGTGCTCCTTGAATTCTTCTCGAATAGCGCGAATCAAATCGTCCGAGCGCAATCCCGAACCTTCATGTGCGATCACGCGCTTCACGGCAAACTTCTTCGCACGCGAGACAATCCCTTCGATCAATGCCCCGCTGGAAAAATCCTTGAAGTAGAGGACTTCTTTTTCACCATTGGCATAGGTCACTTCGATGAACTTGTTTTCCTCACTGGCCGCATACATCGTATCGACAGTCAACGCCGTCAATTGATCGACGAGTGCCTGCCGATCGCCTCCATGCCGTGCTAAATCCTCATCGGCAAACGGAAGATCCGTCGAGATATATTTTGAAAAAATGTCTCGAGCTGCGGCAGCATCCGGTCGTCCCACTTTGACTTTCACGTCCAATCGGCCGGCACGCAGCACGGCCGGATCGATCAAATCTTGCCGATTGCTCGCTCCGATGACGATGACATTCCGCAACCGCTCCACCCCATCGATCTCCGAGAGGAATTGGGGAACGATCGTAGACTCAATATCCGACGAGATCCCAGTACCACGTGTCCGAAACAGCGCATCCATCTCGTCGAAGAACACGATCACCGGATGGCCATCGTCAGCCCGTTCCTTGGCTTTTTTGAAGACCTCACGCACCTGCCGTTCAGATTCACCCACATACTTATTCAGCAGTTCAGGTCCTTTGACATGGAGAAAGTAACTGCGAATTTCCTTCCCGGCTCGATGGCCCAATTTCTTGGCGATTGAGTTGGCTACGGCTTTGGCAATCAGAGTCTTCCCGCAGCCAGGCGGACCATACAGCAGGACCCCCTTCGGGGCGCTGAGTTTATACTCAGAAAACACCTGAGGATGCAGGAAGGGCAGTTCGACTGCATCGCGCACATGTTCCAATTCTTTTTGAAGACCGCCGATATTCTCATAATCAACGTCAGGAACCTCTTCCAACACGAGCTCTGCCGCTTCGGACTTCGGCAACTTCTCAATCACATAGCCCGAGCGGGCATCATAGAGGAGATGATCCCCGACACTCAGTCGCTCCGCCAGCAACGGATCACCCAACTCCGCCACTTTCTCTTCATCGAAATGGAGCGTGACGAGGGCTCGTCCTCCCTCCAGCACATCTTTGAGTCGAACGACCTCGCCCTGACTATCGAATCCTTTCACCTCGATCACATTCAGCGCTTCATTGAGCACAACTTCTCGTCCCTTACGTAACTCCGTTGGTCTGATCGAGGGATGGAGACTGACCTTCATTTTCCGCCCCGATACATAGACATTTCCGGTGCCATCCGCGTTCATACCTGAAAAAATGGCGTAGGACGACGGTGGTGCCGACAGTTTCTCGACTTCAGTCCGGAGCGCCTCGATCTGGGCCTTGGCTTCCTGCAGCGTCGCTGCAAGTCTTTCGTTCTGTTTATTGGCTTGATCAAGTTGATGTCGAGACTGGTACAGTCGACGGATCTCTTCTTCCATCGATTGTATCTGGACACGCAGCTTATCCATTTCCCGCGTGTGTTCGTCGTTCTTGTGGATCATCTCTCCATCACCCTCAGACAACCGCTTCCTAATCTTCTTGACAGAATCGCGGAGGGACCGGAGTCGATTTGGCTGACCTTTGCTTTCCGCCATATCGAAACGACATGAATAATTCGCAGAAGCGAACACGAATCAAGCTGGTTTTTGGATTCTAACACCCGACCTAGAGGCGGTCAACTCCAACGGGCGATCTCGCGGTGTTGCTGAGCAGGTCACGTGGTAAAAGTACTCACACCTCCAATGCACGCATGAACTCATGGACCGCCACCCCGATATCGTCCCGTATTAACAGCGCTCCCATTACGGCAACGCCATAGGCGCCGGCTTGGCGGACTTCAGAGACTCGTTCACATGTAATCCCTCCGATGGCAAAAATCGGGATGGGCGAATGGCGACACGCCTCATGCAATAGACCAAGCCCTAACGGAGGCCCAAAAGATCGTTTGGTGGGCGTGTCGAAGATGGGGCCAAGAACAACGTAGTCGGCACCGTCGCAACCGGCACGACGCACGTCCTCTGCCGAATGAGTAGACACCCCAATCAGGTGCCCCGGACCAACAATCCGACGTACAGAACGAGCAGATAGACTATCCGCTCGCAGGTGAACACCTTGCAGATCGAGGGCCATTGCAAGATCCATACGATCATTCAGGATCAATGAGACTGAACGCGATGCTGTCATGCCCTGCATCTCCTTCGCCAGCGAAAGGAGCTCGCGGGTGGAGAGATCGCGCTCTCTTAACTGAATAGCCTTCACACCAGCCTCAATCGCGTGTTGGAGCACCGTTGAGAGCGCGCGTCCTCGTACTTGGTGACGATCAGTAACCAGAAGCAAACGGAAATTGACTGGCGGCATGTTTGAAGACGGTTAGACTCACACACTGCGGCGTGAGGAGCCTCACGGTAAGTTATCGCATTTTTCTTTCCCCACTCTTACCTTTCACTTCTCACAATTTACTGAATCACTACAGCATCCCTTCGATCGGGCTACTGGCCGTTGCGTACAACTTTCGCGGAATACGGCCGGCCTTGTAGGCAAGACGCCCGGCATGAACGGCACACTTCATCGCTTCCGCCATGGCAATCGGATCCCGAGCGCCCGCAATCGCGGTATTCATGAGCACCGCATCCGCCCCTAATTCCATCGCAAATGCGGCGTCGGATGCAGTCCCCACACCGGCATCGACGATGATCGGCACCTTGATCATTTCCATAATGATTTTCAAGTTATAGGGATTGCGGATCCCAAGCCCCGATCCGATCGGCGCCGCCAGCGGCATGACGGCTGGACATCCCACATCGACGAGTTTCTGCGCGACGATCGGATCATCATTCGTATAGGGCAATACGATAAAGCCTTCTTTGACGAGAATCTTCGCCGCTTCGATCAATCCCGCCGTATCCGGAAACAGAGTCCTCTCGTCTCCAAGCACCTCTAACTTCACCAAATCAGAAACGCCGGCCGCGCGCGCCAAACGGGAATACCGAACGGCATCCTCCACACTGTAGCAGCCTGCCGTGTTCGGCAAAATCGTGTATTTTTTGGGATCAATGTAATCGAGCAGGTTCTCTTTCGATCGATCCGTGATGTTCACTCGACGAACTGCGACGGTGACCACGTCGGCGCCCGATGCTTCAATCGCCTGTTGTGTCTCGACAAAATCCTTATATTTCCCAGTCCCGACCCAGAGCCGAGACTTGAACTCCTGCCCAGCAATAATCAGCCGATCCTCTGCCATTATATCCTCTTAAAATGACCCGCCGCCGATAAAACCAAGAATTTCAAGCCGATCCCCATCGTTGAGCACACGTTTCCCGAATACTGCACGATCAAGAATCTCAAGGTTTAGTTCGACTGCAACCTGCTCCGTCTTAATATCCAGTTCTTGCAGGAGATCAGCAACCGTGGCGCCGCCGCGCCAGGGCCGAGCTTGTCCGTTTACATGAATCTGGATATCGCTCATGATATGGGTCATCCTATGAGACCCGAATTCAGCTTGTCAACAAAGCGACGCTTGCGTGACACCTCCTCAACACCCGACAATAGGATCATCATGAAAGAGAATAATCGACAGCTGGCCACCATCTTCCGATCGATGGCCGATCTCCTGGCATCTCGACGAGCCAATCCCTATCGAGTCCGGGCCTATCGACGGGCCGCCGATGCACTGGTCGCAATCGAGGAAGATGTGGCGATAGTAGCTGATCGCCATGGGCTTGAGGAAATTGATGGAATCGGGGCTGATCTGGCAAAAAGAATAGACGAGTTCCTTGCAACGGGAACAGTCCGTGCCTATGAAGAGCTCAAAACCCCTCTTCCGGCAGAAGTTCAAGATTGGGCAACGCTTCCTGGACTTTCCGATTCACTCGTGACGTACCTGTATTTCCGACTCGGGATACGGACGCTGGCCGATCTCGATCAACTTATCAGGTCACACCTGATTCGCACGTTGCCGAACTTCTCCGGTTCAGAGGAGCAGTTGTTGCACGCTGTTCACCAACGCATGCAAAATCCCAATCCCTAAGAGACCTTCAGTTCTTTGAAGATCTTCCAGCTCTTCAACAACTCCACCGCCTTCTGCAGTTGGACATCCTGTTCAAGCGACAGTTCCCCGCTCAATTCCGGCAAGGCCGGGGGAGGCGTTCCATTTTTCAAACCAGGTTCGTCTGGAGACTTTCCGTCGTGTGGTGAGGCATCCTTCCCGGCCGGCGGTTTCACTGCCTTCGACTCCCTCTCCGTCTCTTTCTCGTTCGGTTTACCATCAGGCCCTTTGGCCGGAGAAGCGTTGGCGAGCTTGACCACAATATCCGGAGTAATCCCCGTTGACTGAATGGACCGACCTTTTGGCGTATAGTACTTGGCAGTCGTCAAGCGAAGCCCTGAACCATCCCCTAAAGCCAGGATCGTCTGCACGGACCCTTTCCCGAACGAGGTGGTTCCAACCACAACGGCTCGTCCCCAATCTTGCAGGGCCCCAGCCACAATTTCCGACGCACTGGCTGACCCCTCGTTGACAAGGACAATCACCGGAAGGTCTTCGAGCTGATCTTTAGCCTTTGCGAACCACTCGTCCTTTTTCCCTTCCCGGCTTTTTGTGTAGACCACCAACTTGCCGCTGGGGAGGAATTGTTCGGACACATCAACGGCCGCCGTCAGGAGGCCTCCAGGATTATTGCGGAGATCGAGAATCGTTCCCTGCACTTTCTGGTCACGAAACTGCTTGATGGCTTTGGAGAGATCTCGACCGGTCGCTTCTTGGAACTGCGTCAGCCGAACATAGCCGACGTTCTCGATCACCTTTGATTTCACACTTTCTATTTTGATGGTATCTCGAACCAGTGTGAACACCAATGGATCCGGTGCGCCATCCCGCTGAATCGTCAAGTTGACTTTGCTGCCTTTTGGGCCTCGCATCTTGGTGACGGCATCCATCAAGCTCAGATCTTTTGTCGAATCGTCATTGACTTTGGTGATGAAATCACCGGCCTTGACCCCAGCGCGATGAGCAGGCGTACCCTCGATCGGGGCAATGACCGACAAACGGTTGTCCTTCACCCCGATTTGAATACCGACCCCCCCAAATTCTCCTCTGGTCTCAACCTGCATCTCCTTGTACATCTCAGGCGTCATGTAGGCCGAGTGTGGATCAAGCGTCGCCAGCATGCCGCGAATGGCACCTTGGATGAGGTCTTTGGGCTTCGCTTCCTCAACATAATGTTTTTGAACCTGGTTCAGGACTTCCGAAAATGTCTTGAGCTCCTCGTAGGTTTCGCTCGCATGTCCGGTCCGTTCCCACCCCTTCCCAATGACAACTCCGCAGAGAAGGGCAAGTGCGATCATCGGTCCGACCACCCAAGAGTTCCGCCGCGGCTGCTGTTCCATCATCGTGATTTCCCTTCTTTGCTGCGTCATCCGACGGTCCACTTACCCAACCGCGACAAGAACCGACTCAGCGCTTGGCCAGCCACTGAAGCGGATCGACCGGTTCGGCTCCTTCCCGCAATTCAAAGTATAATGTATTTTCGCCGATCATGCCCGTATCCCCAGTCTCTCCGATGGCTTGGCCCTCGACAACGTGCTCACCGACTCGCGTCAGTATCTTGGACGCATGCGCATAGAGCGAGAAGAACCCATTGGCATGATCGACAATTATAACGAGTCCATACCCTTTCAGCCAGTCAGAGTAGACCACACTCCCGGGCATCACTGCATGAATCAAACTTCCCTCTGAGGCTCGGATTTCAATTCCTTTACGCTGCACATAGGTATCGAACGTCGGGTGCTTCTGGCGTCCAAAGAATGAGACGACCTTCCCCTCCACCGGCCAAGGCAGCATCCCCCGGCTAGCAGCACGCGGCGGCGGCAAGGTCGGCGCCGAAGTCGTCGGTGGACTCATAGCGATCGCACGTCGGCGCGTTTCTAATTCCTGTAACAAGCTATCCAGTCGTGAGGCAGATCGTTCCAGCTCTTTCACGGCACGATGATAGGAATCTTTTTGGTGCCGAATCTTGCCGAGATAGACTTTCTTTTCCTTTTGAAGGCTTCGAATGTCGGCCAATTTCTTCTCAATATTCTGTATAAACGTCACCATTCCGGCTCTGGCCTCAGCGCGCTGACGCTCAACCTCCTCCATCCTCGCCATATCTGTCCGAAAGGCCGCGAGCAATTCGTAGTCCTTTCCCGAAACGGTGGAAAGATACTGTGCTCGACGTTGGAGATCTCCGTAGGAATCAGACGTCAAAAGCGCCTTCACATACCCGAACCGCCCTTCCATATATTGCACCCGAAGCCGTGAGCGAATCGCCTCACGCCGAGCCTGAATACCAGTCCGCATCGCTGTCAGTTCTGCGGTGATCTCCTCGATCTCTCGATCTTTTTGTCGGATTTTCTGGTTGATGTCTCGATGATCCTGTCGGTGACGGATTAACCGTTCGTCCAATGATTGAATGCCATGGAGAACCAATTCCCATTTCTTTTCCGCCTCATCCGCTCGCTTCCGTTTTTCTTGTATCCTTCCCTTCAACGCCTCCAGAGTCTTACGTTGGCGTTCGATCTTTTCCGAAATGGGATCACCCGCAGCCTCCACGGCAGATACCAACCCACCGAACGCAGCACAACACAGGAAGAAGGCGCAAGCGAGCTTCATGTGCGTCCCTCCCCGACTCGGAGGAGCGACACCACACTTCCTGCAAGCCCCAACCCCATTCCAGCCATGATGAGAGCCAAGCAGAGCGGCAATGGGAAGAACGACAACATGCTCTCGATTCCACTAAACCGACCAGTCAATTGTATCTGCTGACGAAACAGTTCAAACCCAATCTTCAAGATCCCCAACGATAACGCGCTACCGAATGCTCCAAGCACAGCCCCTTCGAGAAAATATGGAAAATGAATGAATGTACGCGTCGCCCCTATCGAACGAAGGATCCCAATCTCCTCTCGCCTGGTAAAGAGTGCTAGTCGAATTGTGTTGCCGATGATCGTCACTGAGGCGGTAGAAAGCAGCATCCCCACGCCAATCGCAACCAGCTCGATGTAGCCGATCAGCTCCGTCAGCACGTTAATCCATTCCTGATTATAGTCGACCTTGGCGACACCTTCCATCGTTTGCACCCGGTCAGCCCAGCCTTGCATCGACTCTGGAGACCGATAATTCTGGGCAAGCGTGACCACAAACGACGCCGGAAGCGGGTTCTCACCCAACCCCTCAAGCAAATGAGAGTCTGCAGGGAATTGTGCGCGGAATTCCTTCAGCGCTTGCTCCTTTGAAATAAACACCACCTCCGATACCATCCGATCCACCTTGAGTTGTTGTTGCAGCGTTTGTCTCAAGGGAGAAGAAACGCGGTCATCCAGATAGACCATAATCTTGACGTCTTCCTGGAGCCACCCAGCTGCATGGCGGAGGTTGACGTACAGAAGCAGAAAGATCCCGACGCAGGCTAGGGTAAAGGCTGTGGTCAAGACGGCCACGATCGTCGTCGTGCGATTGGTCCGCATATTGGCCCAAGCTTCACGAACAATATATAAAAACCGTCTCATGCTTCGACTCGCTCGGCCGATCGGCCTTCCTGCGTCAGCACGCCGTCCACCAATGTCACCGCTCGCCGATGAATCTGTTTCACGACCTGAGGGTCGTGCGTGGCAACAATCACCGTCGTCCCACGGGCATTGATCAGCTTAAACAACTCGATAATCTCCCCGGTACGCTCGGGATCCAGGTTCCCCGTCGGTTCGTCGGCAAGGAGCACGACCGGGCCATTGACAATCGCCCGCGCAATGCACACACGCTGCTGCTCTCCGGCCGAGAGACTATTCGGAGGCTGATCCTTCTTGTGATCAACACCCACGGCGCGCAACGCTTCAGTCACCTTGCGTCGGATGTCCCGTTCCGAGACACCTTGCACAACCAGCGGAAGCGCGACATTGTCAAAAACGGATTTTTTCGACAACAGCCGAAAATCTTGGAAGACCGTTCCGATCTTCCGCCTGAGATACGGAACCTCGGATGGTTTCAGTTTGGTCACGTTTCTCCCGTGAACAAAGATCTGCCCTTCATCAGGCCGCTCCTCACCAATCAGCATTCGTAGCAAGGTGGATTTCCCTGCTCCGCTTGGCCCCATGAGAAGAACACACTCCCCCTTTTCGATCTCCATCGTCACATCGGAAAGCGCCGGTCGCCGATCGTAGCATTTGGAAACATGAATGAGTTGAATGATCGCGTCCACAGAGTTCCCTTACAGAAAGATCAACACCATCACCGCTCGGTGAGGTCAAACGCATTCTGGACATGCTCGATGTGTCCCTGCACGGAAGGTCGCCCATGGACCAACACCACATCAAATCGGCAGAGTCTGTCGAACCAATGGCGCCGCGCCAAGTACTGTCCCGCCAGTTTTGTCAACTTGGCCTGCTTCCGATGATTCACCGCGAGCAACGCCCCACCAAACGCATTGGTCGCACGCCCTTTGACTTCGACAAAGACGACGACCCCACGGTCTTCCGCGACAAGGTCTAATTCTCCGATGGTTGTCCGGACGTTGCGATCAAGAATCCGATAGCCTTTGGCTCGCAAAAACTGTTCCGCCAAGCTTTCACTGGCTTGACCATCCACATGACGTTGGTCAGGACTAGCCATGCGCGTATAGTTTAGAAGAGCTTTGGACTCCCCAGATGTGCAGACTTCACCTTCGATGCCATCATCACGTCCTGCACCGGAGAAAACGTTCGTCGGTGTATGGAACAGGGGCCGTGGCGAGCGAGCCGCGCTAAGTGCTCGGCAGTGCCATACCCCTTATGGGAAAGGAAACCATATTCAGGGAACGTCTCGTGATAGCTCGCCATCAGGCGATCTCGCGTGACCTTCGCAACGATGGAAGCCGCGGCAATCGATAGGGAGAGAGAATCCCCCTTGATGATAGGCCGAGTCGGTATTGTCAGCCCCGAAAGCACCACGGCATCAATCAGTAGATAGTCGGCAGGGGGAACCAGTTGATCGACGGCTCGACGCATCGCCAACCGGGTTGCCGTAAGGATATTCAGCTGGTCAATCTCGGCAACATCTGCCGACCCGATTCCGATCGCGACGGCCTGCTGAAGAATCGCAGGATACACATCCTCACGATCCTTTGCCGACAGTTGTTTCGAATCGTTGATCCCCAACGGTCGACATCGAGTTGGTAAGATCACGGCTGCCGCAATTACAGGACCAGCCAGGGGGCCTCGTCCGGCTTCATCGATGCCGGCGATGCGTCGATATCCACAGCGCCTGGCAGCCCGCTCAAACTCTTGGGTGGGCCCCATCGAACAATCCCTCACTGGCAATCATACGATCATTGTGCCATGACGGAACATAGTAGTAGGATGGGTTCTAGGCCGTGACTGTCGGTTCCTCCGATGCAGCGGGCTGTGTGAGCGTCTTGCTTTCTCCCCCTCCTACAAATTCCCGCTCCTCGACTTTTGCAAATTTCCCCTTCTTGCCGCGCAGGTAGTAGAGTTTTGCCCGTCGAACCTTCCCCTGTCGGACGACATCAATCTTGGCGACAATCGGAGAATGCACCGGAAAAATTCGCTCAACCCCGACTCCATACGAAAGTTTTCGGACCGTAAACATTTCCGTGTTCAGGCTTCCCTTGCGGGCAATCACCGTTCCTTCGTAGACCTGAATGCGTTCCTTTTCGCCTTCGACGACTTTGACGTGGACCCTGACGGTATCCCCGATCTCAAAATGTGTCACCGACTTCTTCGTTAACGATCGTTGAATTCGTTCCAACTGATTCATATCCCTATCCCTCCTCCCGGCATGATATCGGAGCCGCTCCTAAGCCTTCGCTCATCAACTCATCTAGTAATCGTCGATCTTCCTCCGTAAACAACCGATCCCGCAAAAGATCGGGGCGTCTGAGATACGTCCTGCGCAACGCTTGTTTCCGACGCCACAACCGAATCGCCTCATGATGACCGGACAACAAGACTGCGGGCACCCCGATTCCGTCGATCTCAGCCGGCTTCGTGTACTGCGGATACTCCAACAGCGATTCGGAAAAGGACTCTTCCACCACAGACTGTGGATCTCCTAAAACACCAGGAACCAGCCGTGCGGCAGCATCGATCAACACAAGCGCCGGCAACTCACCCCCAGTCAAGACATAGTCTCCGAGCGACACCTCTTCCGGAGTCAAGGCCAGACGCACACGCTCATCCACGCCTTCATAATGCCCGCAGAGAATCACGATACGGCGAGGCTCACCGGCCAACTCTTGCACATAGGACTGCGTCAATCGACGCCCTTGAGGAGTCGGAAATACAAACCGAATATCCTCACCAATCGACTGTGCGTCTGCACGCACAGCGGCAACCGCTCGAAGGATCGGCTCGGCCTTCATGACCATCCCGGCCCCGCCTCCATAGGGCGTATCATCCACCATCTTATGGCGATCTATCGCAAAGTCACGAAGGTTGCGTAGGCGTACGTGAAGAAGACCCTTCTCTTGTCCTCGCTTCAGCATGCTGTGAGCCAAAACCGGCTCCAACATCCCAGGAAACAATGTCAAGAGCTCGAACCGCAACATAGCCTAGGCATCCAATCCGTCGATTATCCGCACCGTCATGGTTCGCGCGCGGAGATTGACCGCTCGAACCACGTCTTTCGCCGCTGGAATCAGGAATTCTTTCTCGTCTTGACGGACAACAAATACCGGATTTCCCGGAAAATTCCAAACTTCTTCCAATCTTCCGATTGTCCGCCCTTCTTCGGTATCAACGGTCAACCCGACCAAATCACATTCGTAGTACTGCCCATCCGGAAGATCAGGGACTACCCCGCGAATCGTCTGGATATACCCTCCACGCCAGAGCGATGCTTCCTCCGGTGTCGTGAGGCCGGTCAGTCCAAGGATAAACCGGTCACCAGCCCGTCTCACACGCGTGACGTTGGTCTCAAGAGTCCGGCCATCCCTTCCCATCAGGCTCACTTGTTTCAAGCCTTCAAATCGGCCAGGCACATCGGAGAGCGATCGAACCTTGACTTCCCCGCGCACGCCAAACGGGCGCTCGATCTGTCCTACCGTGACGGTCTCGAGCTCTTCCGCCATACAACGACGCTACGATTTGGCCGGCGCCTTTTTCTGCGCGGCCTTTTCAGCTTCGAATTGCTTCCAGACTCCAGCCCTACGCAGCAATGTCCGGACCGTCACTGTGGGCTGAGCACCATGGTGCAACCATCGGAGCACACGCTCCTGCTTCAGTTCCGGCAAACCGGCCTCTTTTAGGGGGTCGAAGATCCCCAGGATCTCGAGGAAACGCCCGTCGCGGGCCTTCCGCGAATCCGCCGCTACCACTCGATACATCGGTCGTTTATGTCTTCCCGTTCGAGCCAGCCTCAAATGTACAGCCACAACTGTCCTCCTTCTCCCGCCATGTGAAGACCGCCTACCGAGACCGTAGGAGCTGGGCGAGTTGCCGACGCCCCCCCGAACCGGTCATCGCTTTCGCCAACTTCTTTGCGGACAAGAATTGCTTGATCAGGCGATTCACGTCCTGCACCGTCGTCCCGCTCCCGCGGGCAATTCGTTTTTTTCGGCTCCCATTGATGATCGTATGGTCGCGCCGTTCCCGGGCAGTCATCGAATCGATCACGGCCACAACCCGACCGATCTCCCTTTCCGGCTTATCGCCTTCTATCGCTTGCTTTAACTTCTGGCCGCCTGGGAGCATACCTAAAATCTGCTCTAAGGACCCCATTCGATTCACTTGTCCCAACTGAGTCCGAAAATCTTCGAGCGTAAAGGTGTTGCTGCTGAGCCGCTTCTGCGCTTCATCCGCCTGTTCCCGCGTAATCGTTTCTTGCGCTTTTTCAATGAGCGACAGGACGTCGCCCATTCCCAATATGCGGGAGGCCATCCGATCAGGATGAAACGGTTCAAGAGCATCCAGTTTTTCGCCGACCCCCAGAAACTTGATCGGCTTCCCTGTGGCAGCTCGAATGGAGAGCACCGCTCCACCACGCGCGTCACCTTCGACCTTTGTCAGGATCACGCCGGTGAGCCCGACTTTCTGATCGAACTGGCTGGCCATCGTGACGGCATCTTGACCGGTCATCGCATCAGCGACCAGCAGCACTTCATGCGGAGACACCGCGGATTTGACCGCAATCAGCTCACCCATCAACTCATCATCGATATGCAACCGACCGCCTGTATCCAAAATAATGAGGTCGAAGCCCTGCTCTTGTCCTCGCTCCACCCCTGCTCGACAGATACGCACGACATCGGCTTGGGAAGCCTGGGCATGGTCGGTCCGATGCACCTCCACCCCAAGGTCCCGTCCAAGAGCCGACAATTGCTCGCCGGCTGCAGGTCGGCGAGGATCGGCCGCAACGAGGAGCACTCGCTTGCCTTGATTTTTGAATAGACGAGCAAGCTTGCCGCTTGCCGTCGTCTTTCCGGCACCTTGTAGACCGACCATCATTAGGATCGTCGGTGGTCTGGAGCTCAGGGCAAGGCCTGCCCGTTCATGCCCCATCATCGCACGCAGTTCATCCCACACGACCTTGACCACCTGGTGCCCAGGGGTCAAACTCTGGAGGACTTCCTGCCCGATCGCTTTTTCACGGACCCGATCGATAAACTCTTTGACAATCTTAAAGTTGACGTCCGCTTCGAGCAGTGCAAATCGCACCTCTTTCAGCGCATCGGTGATATTTTGCTCCGTGAGCACACCCTGCCCCCGAAGCTTCCGCAGGACCCTCTCAAATTTCTCACTCAGGGCATCAAGCATAACGTCCGACCGCCACACAGAACGAGGCCATCGAGGCCTTGAACCAGGCCTTCGATCGCCTCGAAAATCCTAGAAAAAGAGCATCGGGGAGTCTATAGGACCGGTCACGACAAGTCAAGGTCACCACAATTCAGTAGTTTTATTGACATGCCGTAAGCCTTCGGATATGGTGCATTTCAAGCACAACGAATCTCATGTGACAACCCTGTAAGGAGAACGAGCGAGCTCGTGCGAAAATCGCCCTGGGTGCTTTTCATGTTTGTGCTGATCGGTGGCCTGCTTGGCGGAATCCTCGGAGAGATTCTCCACGTCATGGCACCCCAAGGAACCATCCAGAGCATCTTCGCGACTCATTTTACACCGGGTATTGACCCACCCCTCACGATTGACCTCGTGTTGCTCAAGCTCGTACTCGGGTTCAGCGTAAAGGTGAACATTCTGAGCATGCTCGGGATGTTTATCGGTATCTACCTCTACAAACACGTCTAAGAGTTCGCATTCAACGCCTGAAGCCGCAACGCCCGGATCTGATTCCTTAATTCAGCGGCCCGTTCAAAAGCCAGCTCCTTGGCTGCGGCTTTCATCTCCGTCTCCAATCGTTCGATCCGTTGATCGATTGATTCAACAACTCCATACGGAACCGTCGATTCCGCCGCAAGCTCCAGTTGGACTTCATCCATGTCACCGACGGCATACTCGAGGGGAGGAATGCTCTTCTTAATTCCAACAGGGGTAATGCCATGCACTCGGTTATACTCCGCCTGGATGCCCCGGCGTCGGCTCGTTTCCTCAATCGCCTGCTTCATCGAAGCCGTCACAAAATCGCCGTAAAAAATCACTCGTCCGTCGAGGTTGCGTGCCGCCCGACCTGCTGTTTGGATCAAGGCACGATAGGAACGGAGATACCCTTCCTTGTCCGCATCTAGAATGGCAACCAGACTGACCTCGGGGATATCGAGCCCTTCCCGCAGCAAATTGATCCCAACCAGGACATCGAAGATCCCACACCGAAGATCGCGGACGATCTCGGCCCGTTCGAGCGTCTTGATATCCGAATGCAAATAGCGGACTTTGACTCTGAGATCGTGAAAGTACTCCGTCAAATCTTCGGCCATCCGTTTCGTGAGCGTCGTGACCAGCACCCTGCCACCCTTGGCAACTTCCAACCGAACCTGACCAAGCAAATGATCGACTTGTCCCTTGGCCGGCACCACCTCGATCGGCGGATCCATGAGACCCGTCGGCCGTACGATCTGTTCGATCACATCAGGACCGGCATGCTTGAGTTCAAACGTGCCTGGAGTGGCGGACACATACACCACCTGATTGAGACACTGTTCGAATTCGGCAAACTTCAGGGGACGGTTGTCCACCGCCGACGGCAACCTGAATCCATACTCCACCAACGTCCGCTTTCTGGAATAATCGCCTTCATACATGCCCCCGACCTGGGGAACGGTCGCGTGCGACTCGTCGACGATCAATAGAAAGCCCTTTGGGAAATAGTCGAGCAACGTAGGCGGCGGCTCACCCGGCATGCGGCCACTGAGATGGCGTGAGTAGTTTTCGATGCCATGGCAATAGCCCATCGCCCGAATCATTTCGAGATCGAACTTCGTGCGCTGCTGGATTCGTTGGGCCTCCACCAGTCGTCCGGCTTTCTGGAGTTCCATCACACGCGCATCGAGTTCCTCCTCGATGCCGGTAATCGCCCGCTCATACCGGTCGGGCGCAATGAGGTAGTGGGTATTCGGATAGATAGCCACCTTTGGTAACTTGCCCAACGATTTCCCCGTGAGCGGATCGATTTCATGGATGGCATCGACGACATCGCCGAACAACTCGATGCGCACCGACTTCGCGTCGGACGACGCAGGGAAAATCTCGATCACATCGCCGCGCGCTCGGAACGTACCGCGATGAAAGTCCACATCGTTCCGCTCGTACTGGATCTCCACTAACTTCGACAAGATCTTTTCCCGCCTCGTCTCCGTCCCCTCCTCCAGATAAATGAGCATGTCGTGGTAGACCTCCGGAGACCCAAGGCCGTAAATGCAGGACACGGAGGACACAATCAGAACATCGTTCCGCTGCAATAGTTCGGTCGTGGCGGAATGGCGCATCTGATCGATGGCATCATTGATCGACGCATCTTTGGCAATATAGGTATCGCTCTGAGGAATGTACGCTTCCGGCTGATAGTAATCGTAATAACTAACGAAATATTCGACCGCGTTATGCGGGAAGAACTGCTTGAATTCTTGGTAGAGCTGCCCGGCGAGCGTCTTATTGTGCACGAGCACCAGCGTCGGTTTTTGGACGCGTTCGATCAGATTCGCCATCGTGAAGGTCTTGCCTGATCCGGTCACGCCCAGCAAGACCTGATGCTTTTTCCCAGCCAAGACTCCGGTCGAGAGTGTCTCGATGGCAGCAGGCTGATCCCCGCAGGGTTTGAACGGAGCTTCAAGCTTAAACGGCGGCACGACAACCTCCAGCCGCCCATCTTAACAGATCTCACGAAACCAGTGTGCTGAGCACCATCGAATGGCCGACAGCGTCCGCCACAGTGCCCATAGGCCCACCTTTCGCCAGTGACGCGCCGGTCAGATTTGTGCCGTTCAGCCTTATAGTGTCGGGGGCACCCGCGTCGCCGGTATTCGGCATTAACGTCGTTGGGGGATTGGGCGCTGCAACGTCAAGCAATGACCCTGTATTCGGCCACGTTCGGAAAATGTTCCGTGAGAGAATCGGGGGTAGAACCGATTGCCCACACCAGGTAAGTCGTGGCAGTTTGACCAGAGAGGGCGTAAGAAGAACGGGTGACATCGATGCCCCTCATGAGGATAGCCTCAATCGTGCAGTCTCGTGGCACAGGTGACGGGAAGAGGGTTACTGCCGATCAATCGCCGGAATAGGACACACGGGAGCTGCTTGCGGCTTCACTTTTCGCCAGAGCCTTCGAGATGGGCGATCCCTTTCAAAAAACCCCTTAAATTCCTTTCGATCCTAACTTCCTTGAACTCACTTGTGGTTCATCACATTCGTTCTAATCTCATCAACGACGAATACCGGCTCGAGACTATCAGGATCGTTCTCATGTTGAAGAGTGACCGTAGCCGTCGTCCGAAACCACACGCTCAGAACACCACCTTGTGGAGTCGTTTCTCGATGTTCTTCCACAGTCCAGTTCTCTAATTTAAAGACTTCGAATCCCTCGTGCTCAGCCAGTACCACACATTGCCTGAGTACCTGAAGAGGAAAAGTCGAGCTAGAATTATCATCCCAAATTGCAATCTCGAATCCACCGGTTGGTTTCTTTGTCACATTTGTTTCTGGCCGAAACGGAGACAGAATAGGTAAAGCAGGATCGAATATTTGGTTGTACTTTTCGCGATGATCGAGAACAGGCCTGAAGCCGTACCCGCCCACCGAGCGCCAACGAGTCAGTACCTTCCCTGTCTTTTCCATTGACTCAACTTGAGCAGGTTTTTTCTGATGGTCAGCTAGCCCGATATTCCGTTCTTGTAGATCCTGCAGAAGCTGTTCCGCATCATAAACACGATCGTCGTGTGGCTGAATTGAGACGGGAGCACCACGCAATATTCGCATTATGATTCCGGCACCAGGGTGAAAGAATGAACCTCGTGCACTCTTTCCAGGAGCAAGTCTAGTGACTAGATTCCAATCGTCCTTGTGCAGAATCACGAAATAGAGAGCCCCTTTGGATTTTGCCAACTCTCCA
The DNA here is from genome assembly GCA_016715825.1 of Nitrospira sp. NCBI lineage: Bacteria > Pseudomonadati > Nitrospirota > Nitrospiria > Nitrospirales > Nitrospiraceae > Nitrospira > Nitrospira sp. The sequence goes on from JADJXO010000013.1 coordinate 234,910, forward strand.
GCACGATACAGCACATACTCGTGAGCGCCTTGCACCCATTTTTCATCCCCTGGATCAAAAACCGGTCCATACCAAGACTCACGATAGTAGTTTCTATAGAGAATGAAATACGTCCGTTCGTCAATTTGAATATCTTGGTATCCCTGCCACGGAGCGGATAATATGCTGCTCTCAGAAATCGGCTGATACCGGGGTTGAACAGGAAACGAACACGCACTCAGCGTGAAAAGTAGCGAACACAATGCGACGCCATAAATTTTGATTGCCTGGAATCGAACCGTGTACTTTCTCATATATGACACAGCCCTCCCTATCCTGCCTGCCTGAGCATAAATAGGGTCATTGCTTGACTTTACATCTTTCAGAATTCCATGCCCAAGTTTGAGGATCAGGTTTTGTCATCACGCACCCTTCGACCTGCCTGGGTCCAGACCATCTCAACGCCGCTTGTTTCGATTGTAGGAGATGAAAACAAGAAGGCAAGCAAGGACCGCCTGTTAGCACTGATCCTTCGCGCATCCCACAGGGTCTATGCTTATATTATTCATCCCTGAAGCAGGCGGCTACAGGTCCGATATCGACATCAAGATACGACCTCAATTCCGGTCCGCACAATTGAATTGAATCGATTCCATGCTCGGTCTACAATTATCGCATGATTGATTGGTCTGCTTGCCCAGCCGTGGAGCGTGATCCCGAGCGTGTGAGTGGCGCGTGGGTGTTTCGCGGCACTCGTGTTCCTGTGACTGCTCTCTTCCTAAATCTCGAGGATGGGGCACACGTCTCAGACTTTATTGACTGGTTTCCTGGCGTGACCCTCGCGCAAGTCCGCGCCGTGCTTGAGCACGCCGCCCGCTCTCTCGAAGCGGCGTAAGTGCGTGTTCTTTTCGACCAGGGTACTCCTGTCCCACTTCACAAGTACCTTCCAGCCTCGTGCCACAGATGGGGATGCAGGATGTCCGGGCATTACGCCACTGGCTGACCCTGATACCGCTGTAGCCCAACGAAAAAGGGCTGCCGGAAATTCCGACAGCCCTTCTCTCACACAAGGTCGATTCCAGGTTAGCGACCGCCGCCGAATCCTCCCCGCCCTCCCCCGCCGGAACGGGGCTCCTGAGGACGAGCTTCATTCACCGTCAACGTCCGCCCGCCGAACTGCGTGCCGTTCAACGCCGTAATCGCAGCCTCGGCTTCATTGTCTGCCGACATTTCAACAAAGCCAAACCCCCGGGACTGTCCGGTAAACTTGTCCGTGATGATCCGCGCCGAGGCCACAGTCCCGTGCGCCGCGAACAAGTCGCTCAGCTCTTGCTCGGTCGTGGAATAGGGTAATCCGCCAACATAGATCTTCGCACCCATCAGGTTCCTCCTTTGACACAATGATGTTGTCTTGGACGCGAGAAAGCAACGAGGAAGGGATGGGCCGAAGACGTCAACACAACGGCGACTTAGCTCTGTCTTCCGATCAGATTCCCGGGCGAGCCAAAAACAACATTCGTCCAGGCCTTGTCACTCTCGACGCCGGTCTTGCCAGGCCTTTCGCAAACCGGCAGTGGGATGCTACTCCAGACCGCAAGAAAAGGCAAGCGTAGCACGAAGCACGCGTGAATTTAGTAGGCCGGTGGAGAAGAGAGCGGGCGATGAGAAAAGAGTGGAACCGCATGGAAGCTATCAAAAAGCATTGAGGATGTCCCGACTACGACCAATCCAACCCGGCCTAATCCCAGCGTTTGGTCCTCAACCGAGAGCACGAGCGCCCCATCGACATAGACTTCGAGAAAATCCTTACTGATGATGGTATTGCGTTGCACTCTGAGGGAGTGCCACTCAACCGGTTTGAGGTGGACAGGCGCGTCAGCGAGGGACACCCTGCGGCCATTGGAGATGCGCAGCAGGTGGGCTTTCCGTTGGACCGAATCGACCACTGCGGCGTAGAAATTCTTGCCGTCGTGTGCGCCCAAGACCACCCCCCCAGCTCCCACGCCATCCGGCACATGAAAGCGAACCGTGAGGTCCGGATATTCATACTCCAGCTCCTTGGCCAGCAACACCTGGAAACACTGCGCTCCACAACCGGAAGAGGCGGCCACAACATTCGGCAGGGACGGGGCCGTTGTGCTCGCCTGTACAACCCACGTGGCCGGAGGTTCATTGGCAATATCTTGCTCAAACCCCTCAGGTAGGTGATCGATCTGATCGTGATCGAACGTCCATCTCTGAAACAGCCCACCGGTCGCTTGCTGTTTGAGATTGGCGGCTTTTTCTTCATGCGTTTCTAGCTGAACGCCATAGCTCGAACCGCTCCCTACCAGCCAACCAAGGCTGACGAAGAAAAGAGCAGAGCACATGATTGTGAGTTGTCTCATGAAAGACTGCTGAGTGTTATCCAACAACCACACACTGTTTACTTTGGGTTGGGGGGGTGCTTGATCTGGAGAATTTCGCGTTGTAACCGGTCACGTTCCTCGAGAAGTTTCTTTCTCCGCTCCCACCGATCCCACGTCCACCACCGTAGCTTCTGCTTGAACGTCACCGTCGGCGGCCTAGCGCTGCCCCCCGGAGCCTCCTGGAATGAATAGCCTTCGTGACTATCACGCTGTTCAAAAAAACGCCGGTACAGATGGTCGTATAGTCCTTTACCTAAGTCTTCGCCTGCCATACACACTCCATTACCATCGCACTATTCATGCTCTCAGCTTGGGAACCAAAACCACATGTCACTGAATACTACCTGGGCACAATGTGGCTCTGCAACCTGCCTAACCGGCTATGCTATGATCTGCACGGTGAAAGGGGTTCCCGCTATTCACCATGAATTCCAACGGACCAATATGAGCGCATGGATCCCCCGAATATTCGTCTTTCTCGTAGTAGCGCTCCTAACGAACTCGCCATTCATTCGAGCCCAATCGTCTGAATCGACCCTTCAATCCGCCATCGCATCGCTTTCTCCAGACCGGATGCTTGCCGATATCCGAACGCTCAGTGGGCCTACCTTTAATGGCCGCCAAACCGGCACGAACGACGACCTGAAATCCGCGAAGTGGGTGGCACAGGAGTTTCTGTCGGCTGGGTTACAGCTCCCACACATTCCTCCTGGCTCGCTCAACCTCCCTCTTCCAAGAGGAAAGGGCAGTGTCTCACTAGGTGCAATGGCGACCTACGTACCCACGGCCACGATGGGGCCGAACCCGACGCTCAGGATCGGAAAGGTAAACGGACTCACGGCCAAACAAGCCGGCACCGATTACCTTCCGATCTTCGACTCTCCATCCGCCGACATCCAAGGCCGGATCGTCTTCGTCGGATACGGCATCGTCGACAGAGATCGAGGCATCGACGACTACGCGGGCGTGGAGATGAACAACTGCATGGTGCTGTTTCTGCGCGGCAAGCCGGAGCACTACCCCCACCACGTCAGCCACGCCGACAAGGTGCGCATTGCGCGGGAACGCGGCGCCGTCGGCTACCTCACGGCAACCGGTCCGATCCTCCAGCCCTACGAAATCCGACGAGGCGTGACTGGAAGTCCCAGCGCCTTCTACGGGCAGCTACCCCTTGATCTGGCTATTCCAGGAGCCTGGATCAGCACAGCGCTCGCCCAAGAAATTCTCACAGAGCCGAAGGGGGACGTACTGGATCGCCTTCGCACCCTTCAAGAACGATTGAACCAATCACCCACCTCACAAGTCGTTGTGACCGATCAATTTGCCTCGCTTCAATGGAAGACGACCGAGGAGGAAGGGCTCTTGGTGAATGTGATTGGGATGATTCCCGGCACGGGAACGGACACCGTGATCATCGGCGCGCACCGTGACCACTTCGGTCGCCCGGGAGGAATACTCTTTCCTGGTGCGGATGACAATGCGTCAGGAACAGCCGTCCTCCTGGAAATCGCGCGGGCATTGGCAAAGATCGACCGGCGGCCGTCACGAACAATTCTGTTTATCTCGTTCAGTGGCGAAGAGCGCGACCTCCTCGGTTCGCGACTCTATGTATCCCGACCGATCGTCCCGTTGAACGCCACGAAGTCTCTGATCAACGTCGACCATGCCGGCGTTGGGAATGGACGCCTCACCGTCGGTGTCACAGGGTTAGAGAAAGACGTGCTGCTGGAGGCAGGGAAAACCGTCGGCGTTGACGACAACGTCGATCTCTATGGATTCTTCCCTGGTGGCGACCATGTGCCGTTCAAGGAAGCCGGTGTGCCGACAGTCACCGTGGTGAGCGGAGGGGTGCATCCACACTTTCATCAGCCGACGGATACCGCTGAGACCATCAACTCAGACATCCTCCACACAGTGGCTCGTTATGTGCTGGCGGTCGTCTGGCAGCAAGCCTATCAACCGTAACCTGTCACCTCTCGTTCTGGAAGCGGGAGTGTACGCCGAGTGCTTTCCTTACGGAAGCTCGTCAACGAGCGTAGATTCAATCGGGGGCAGCGGCGAGGTTTGACGTGGCGGACCGGGAAGAATCGTCGAAGTTCCGACTTGGTTCGCGCCTTGGATAAGTCCGATGGAAAGTTGCGGCCCCATGGTCATGACGGCGCCGCTCCAGGCTTGCCCCGTCGACGGATTTCTGAAGTTGTAGGATTCAAAATTCTGCCCAGGCGTGTAGAGGAAACCCTGAGTGCCCTGATTGTCGATGTAGAGCGTGCCTCCCACAAATTTGAACTGCGGCGACACTCCGCCCGCCAGCGACTGACCGCTTGAGGCCCCGGACAAGCCCTGCGCCAATGCACCGATGTCGGGAAGCAACACTCCTCCCGCCAGCACACACAAGAAACCGCCGATGGCACCAACGTGACGCAGAAAGATGTTCGGATCTCTCCGGCACACACGCATAGAAATCTTCATGACACATTCCATCGAACACATTATAGTATGAGCTTGGTTGGACTGTCGATCATACGGAGGCACCATGACTGTCAGCTCCTCAACTCCCCAATATCTGGCAATGATACTTGCTGTCTTGTGGAGCAGTGCATCTCCATCCAAGGGGTGGAGCTTGGACATCACGGAACCTCCACCAACGGAACGGCGGGAAACCGTCTCCCTGGCCGATGCCGCGGTACGTGCGCTGCAGCACAACCTAGACATCACGGTGAGCCGATATACCAAAGAAAGCCGCCTGTTCGACATTACGGTTGAACAAGCCAAGTTCGATCCGACCCTGAGCGTGAACGGTCAATATAACAGGACCGTGAACCCCCTCAATCGACCGGTCTTCGGTGGAACGTTGGGCGTCTTAAATGAGATCACGACGTTCGATCAGCGCAGCAACTCGTTCACCGTTGACGCCTCCACCAATCTCATGACCGGCGGTAATTTCGACATCAATTACAGCCCGGCTCGAAGCAGCATCAATCAAAATGTCGCCAGGGGATTTCTATTCAACCCATCGTGGACTGGTGGCCTGGCCTTCACGTTCACCCAACCCCTCCTTCGCAACGCGGGAATCGCGATCAACAAGACTTTTATCAAGGTCGCGCAAAATAATGCCGAGGTCGAGCAGCACGTGTTCCGAGACCGTGTGATGACGGTCGTCGCCACGGTGGAACAAACGTACTGGGAACTGGTCTTCGCGAACGAAAATTTAAAAGTCGCACAGGCCGCCATGAAGGCCGCGGAAGAACTGTTGGCGACGAATCGCGCGAAGGCCAAGGCCGGCATCATGTCGATCGTCGATGTACTCCAAGCTGAAGCCGCGGTGGCATCGCGGGTCGAGCAGGTCCTGGTGGCTGAGAAAGCCATTCATGATCAAGAGGATCAGCTGCGACGCCTCTTGAACCCGGGAGAGGAGGAACTGCGGCAAGATTTGCGGCTGACGCCGGCTGATTCTCCTGTGACGGTCCTTGAGCCCATCAGCCTTCAGGAGGCCATCGATACGGCGATCGACCAACGCCCGGAAATCGCACAGGCCAAAAAAAACATCGAATCCGGCGAGCTGAACAAGCAGTTCGCTAGGAACCAAATGCTCCCGACCCTGTCGTTCCAAGGCACCATGGGTCTCGCCGGGCTGGGTGCCGACTACGGAGACTCATTCACCAAAAATTTCAGCGGGGATTTCTACAATTACGGAGCCGGGCTCGTCTTCAGCTATCCGCTCGGCAACCGATCCGCCATCAGCACCTACAACAAAAGGAAACTCGAGGCTCAGAACGCCGAGGTCGCGCTGACCAATGTACGGCAGCAGGTCATCGTCGGTATCCGTGAAGCGGTGCGGCGTGTCCAGACCGACTTCAAGCGCATCGAGACCACCAAATCAGCGCGCATCATGGCCGAGAAACAGTTGCAAGCCGAGCAGGAACGATTAAAAGTCGGGCTCAGCACGACGCGTTTCGTACTCGATTTCCAACGGGATCTCGCCACGGCTCAGGGCAACGAGCTACGGGCCATTGTCGATTACAACAAATCCTTGTCGAACCTCGCGCGCCACAAAGCAACGACATTGGACCGTTATCAGCTCGAGCTCTCGTAGCACTCCAATGGCGTCAGAGCCGGACCAGCTGGCTCCACATCACGTTCCTACTGTGGGGACAGCACTCGTGCTGCTTCCCATCGGAGCCACGTTCGGTTACTACGGCCTTCCACTATCCCTCCAAGAACAGCTCCCGGTCCAATTGGCCCCGCAACTCCTTGCTTACATGGGGCTTGGTTTCTGGATGATGGGTGCCTCGCACGTTCTGGCTCAACTCGGCCTAGAGAGAGAACAGCTATGGAAGGGATTCCGTTGGGGAGTCGCGACAGGGCTCTTGCTGGGGGCGCTGAACACCGTCATCATTCTCGTGCTCTACCCCTCGTTCGGCTATGACATCACGTTCCTCAAGCAGACACCCCACGGTCGGCTTCCCATCTTCCTTATGATGCCCTGGATGATCTGCGGGATCGCGCTGTTCGTTGAACTGAACTTCCGGGGCTTTCTCTTAGGGCGTTTAGCTGAACTGGAATCGCACTGGCGCGGTGCGGCTTCACGCCGACGCTTCGCACCGCTGGCTCTTGTAGTCAGTGCCGTCACCTTTGCATTCGATCCTTTCTTGGTGAATACATTTCAACATCTTCACTGGATCGCCCTGTGGGACGGGCTCATCTGGGGAAGCATCTGGCTACGCACTCGCAACCTCTCCATCACCGTCGTTGCGCATGCGAGTGAAGTCATGGTGATGTACGGTGCCGTGAGAATCGCGATCGGATAACACAGGAGGACACATCGTGAATGGCTTCGCGAAATATGCGCTCTACTTTTTGCTGGGCGGCTCCATCGTGAGTTTTTCCACCTATCTCGGCTCACAGGGTAAATCGTTCCTGGCTGCCCTGGTCAGCACCTTTCCCGCGATTACCGGCGTGACCTTTATCCTGCTCTATGCCAACGGCGGTGGCGCCACGACAGTGGACTATGCCAAGAATTTACTCTGGTTCGTTCCGCCCTGGATGGTCTACGTCGTCGTCATGATTCTAGGCATTCCTCGCCTTGGCTTCTGGCCGGCCATGGCTGGATCGCTCATTCTGTATATGGGATGTATCGGATTGCTGAAGATGATGGTGCGATAGGGCTGCCTATGCAGCCTCGCCAAACTCCAGCCGATTCATCTCGCCTAGTGCGAGTACTATCTGATCAAGTGCTGCGGTAACAGATTGGCTTGCGAGATGAGATGGGCCGTTGCTCCCGGCCCAGATATCTGGTGGATCGGTCGTCTCCTGCACGTTCCGGCAAAACCGGCCGATCGTCTGCTTCCAGTGAACCGGTCCTGACTTTTCCTCAAGCAGCTGCACACGGTCTTGCGAAAACGGCCCATCGAATTGCCCTGCCCGCAGTCGCCACATCTCCTCCATCGCCTGTTGCCGTTCCTGGCCGAGATCCAATCCGCTGGCCCGCTCGTTGAGCGCCGCAAAGAGCCCCCCGACAATGTGGTCAATGTGCGGTTCAGGAAACACACCCACACAAGCCTGCATCAACAGATATTTGTGGAAGAGAAAGACTTCAGCGCCGATACGAGCATCGTCCGCGGATGGATCATAGGCTCGGGCAAGTTCGCGAAGCGCCTCAGCCGAGGGCCCAGCCAATGCGGTGCCAAGTAAGGGCACGATGCGGCGGCCTAGATCGAGGTAGTCGGCATTTGTGAGGAGTGCCATGCAAATTGGTTATTCCAACACAACCGCTGTTCCGTTCGCACTGACCATGAGCATGCTACTGTTGGCGCCGATCGTTTCATAGTCGATATCGATGCCGAGAATCGCATTGGCACCCAGATGCTTGGCCTGCTCTCGCATTTCTCCGAGGGCGATATCCTTGGCCTTGCGGAGCTCCTTTTCATACCCTGCTGATCGTCCGCCGACAATGTCCCGCACCGACGCAAAAAAGTCTCGAAAGATATTCGCACCGAGAATCGCGTCCCCGGACACCAATCCCAAATACTTCACTACCTTTTTCCCTTCAATAGTGTTCGTCGTCGACAGAATCATGTGTCCTCCTAGTTCAGTGCCCACATCCTCTCATTCAGTTGATGAATCGACAAGCCTTTCCTACGAGCAGGCGCTCATGAGTTGTGTATTCACATGACTCTTTGCTTATCCATTTCTCTTCGAAAATATTCATGCAACGGATCATCTGGGTTTTCTGCAATGCTCCGTTGGATCATACCCTGGACCTCGGGAACCACGTTGACAGGGGAGATATTCACGCTCGGGTGCTCACGCCGATAGATGCGGAACACTTCATCGGCAAAGGCTTGCCCGATAGAGGTGATGCCTTTGAAATCCAGAATCACTTCTCGAAATTGATCGACTCGAGTCATCAACCGCTTAGCTTGGGAACGTGAAATGAGCTGCTCTCCCTCGTATCTGAGCAGCACAAGGGGAATGTGGGTCTTGGAAAAACCAAATTGATCAAATTCTGCGCGGTACTGATCAAAGATCTCCTTCGCCGTGTGACTGGCGTTCGTAGCTATTTTCATCAGGACTTCTGTGCCATCCTTTGGTACTTCGTCCGATTCAAGCAGCCAATCATCCGTTCCGCGAAATCTCAGAAAGACAAGAGTGCCCGAAGAAATTACGAACTTATCAAACATCCTAGAAGTAAAGAAAATGCCTTCGCCAGTATGCTTCGTGGCATCAGTCGTCAACTTACCTTTAGCCAGCTCCAGAATGGCATGTTGCGGGTCGCTGAGGTTGAGAGCTTGCTGAATCTTGCGGAAGATCCCGACTCCGTAATCGCGGATCCTGATGGTAATATTTGCGGCATCACGAGACACAAGAATCTCAGCTGTCTTTGACGCAGCGTGGTCAATGACGTTGTTGAACATTTCCGTCACCCCATGGGCACAGATATCCATCACATTATTGCGTACACCAAGCAAGTACGGCTTCACTTCGCGTAACCAGATCTGGTCCTCCGTAAGCTCAGGACCGAGCTGGATAACCTTCTTATTGCCAGTCAACACCTTGAGGGTATAGCGTCTGGCCTTGGTCTTTCCTTCTGCTACCAGGAGGCCCGCTTTTATGAGGGCTACTAGACGATTGACGATTGCCACCCGAGACAGGCCAAATTTTTCAGTTGTTAGCCGGCCGATGTCGGTTGGATGGTCCTCGACATGGCGGATGATAAATTCTTGAATTTCTTGAGATGTTTTATTATCGACAGACACAGGACATGCTCCACCTATTCATTTATAACAACATGCTAGTTTATTGTAAACATGAACATGGTTATTGTTAACTTAAGCTCATATTCGAGAAGCGTCGGAGAAAAACCAGGACGAATCGCGAGCTAATAAGGGGAAAATATTCAGCTCGTGGCATAATTGGACCACCTGGGGCACAGGCAACAACCAGAGTCCTAGATCGATCACCCTCGACAGGCAGCGCCCCTGGCCCTCTATCCGGCACCGTCACGCATGCTGTGAGAAGACCTTCCTGTTGACAGGAGGCACACATCGTCATACCATTCCCAATGTGGAGAAATGGGCCTATGCGTTCGATCCAGACAAGAACACCCGGCTCATCCGGGAGCGCGGAATCAGCTTCGAACAGATCATCGCGCTGATTGAAAGCGGCTATCTCGTTCAGGTACTGGAACATCACGACCGCGAGCGCTATCCCAACCAGCTTCTCTACGAAGTCGATGTAGATGGATATATTTACGTCGTCCCAGTCGTCAGAGACCACCAGATACTGTTTTTAAAGACGATCTATCCCAGCCGGAAGGCCACGAGAAGCCGCGCGAAAGGACGTCCATCATGAAGAAGAAGCTCGTGTTGGATCAAGACGAAGAACAGCTAATCGCTGAATACGAACGCGGTGCCTTCAGGCCGGTGAAGAATCAGGCGATGGCCAGAAAGACCGCCATGGAAACCGCCCATCGCTACATGCGTAAGGACGCCCGAATCAATATCCGATTATCGACTGCCGACCTTGAGCTCCTCAAGCAGCGCGCCGCCGAAGAAGGCCTGCCCTATCAAAGCCTGATCGCCAGCATCCTGCATAAATACGTCAGCCGCTCTGCACCACAGACCAACTAATCGGGAAACCTATTGAACTGGTGAATCAGCCCCAGCAGCAGCTCATGCCACGATTGCACGGCTTGGGGCACAGGCAACAACCAGATTCCTCAATCGATCATCCTCGACAGAGCAGCGGCGGGGCCGTCGGCTTCGCCGACAGCCCTAATCCGCCTCACCCCAGGCCCTCTATTCGGCATTCCCGCCTGCGCGGGAAACCGGGAAACAGGCGCATGGACACCCGCTGCCACGCCCGACCTATCCATGAACAGATCGGCTCTGAGCCGGCACCATAAATAGGCACCGTGCGGGCGGACTGAACGAGACGGAAGCCCAGGTTGTTGTTCCGGTTGTCGGTGGTGTTCCTGTTCCGGTTGGATGCACGCAGGTTCTCCGGTGTGTTGTTCCAGGAGCCACCACGGATCACGCGCTGGCCGTCTCTTGGCCCATTCCCCTGGTAAACCCAGCCTGGGAGAAGATCGCTCGTCGCAGACCCTCTGTGTCAGCATGTTGCGCATGGCCGATCCAGCTTTGAGTCGAAGCCACCACAGCGGCCCATTCCAGACGCCACTCCCGATAAGCCTTCGCCATATGACGAAACTTTCGCGCGAACCGGTACCCATTATCACTCCGCAACCGGCGCCGCGTGGGAGAGACAACATATCCAAGCAGGTTCAGCCCATCGGCTACTGGTGAAATATGGGCCTTGCGTGGATGCATGCGAAGCCGATCAACCGCAAGCCGCTCACAGACCGCTGCACGAATCTCGGCCAGTCGATGTTTGTCATGATCCAGCACCACCATGTCGTCCACGTAGCGCAAGTACGGCCGGACCTTCAATCCTTGTTTGACGTACTGATCACAGTCGTCCAGATAGAGATTGGCGAAAAACTGACTCGTGAGATTGCCGATGGGAATACCGGTCCGCCGGTCGAGCGGCGTCAAGAGATCATCACCTGGGAAGTAATGAGGCTCGGCAGTGTTTAGCGGCGAACTCTCAATAATGCGGTCGAGTAAGTCCAAGACTCGCACATCCTTCATGCGTCGCCGGAGTTTGTCCTTCAGCAACTCATGATCAACGGAGGGAAAATACTGTTGGATATCCATCTTCAGCACATACCGATAGGTCTGTGCCCACGCTTGATAGCGATCGACCGCCGCATGCACCCCTTTGCCCGTTCGGCAGGCATAGCTGTCGAACATGAACGTGCGATCCAGTTGTGGCTCGATCACCTGCATTACCGCATGGTGCACGACTCGATCACGAAACGGGGCCGCCGCGATGATGCGAGGCTTGCGTTCGTAAATCGTGAACAGGCGGTACTCGCCCGGCTGATACGTTCCGTCCTGAAGCGAGCGTTGCAGCGGCAGCAACTCATGTTCCAGATTGAGTCCAAACTCCGCAACGCCCCGTTTGCTGCGCTTCCCACGCCGGGCCTTGCGATACGCGGACAGCAGATTCTCAAAGCTTGTCACAGCGTTCCAGATCCCGTCGAGCCGCTTCATGAATGTGGCTCACTCGGCGGTTGACTGCGGAGCCAGCCGCCGATTTGTCGACCGACGTCATCAATAAGCCTGGCCCCATGCTCGTACTGGCGCGTGGCCATAACTTTCAGCTCATGTGCCAGCCGCCAGAGGTGGCGCACGACTTCGAGTTTCAGATTGGCACGCCGCAACGAGGCGTCCTTGTTCCGGGTATAGGCCGCTTCCACTAACAATTCCAGAACCTCAAGCAATCCGTCTTCGATCCTCTCTCCTAACGTGAAGCGACGTGAGCGCGGAAACTTATCGAGCTGGGGAATGAGCCAGAACAGCAGCTCGTGGCACGATTGCACCGCCTGTGGAATGGCAGGAGCTGTCACGCACCACCTCCTCGGTAAGACGGTTGCTCAGAAGAACTCGCCCCGGACCAGGATAAAAAGACGAGATTCTCGAAGATGCAAAGGGTAAAAGAACAAAGCGCAAAGGGTTAGGGAATGTCCTGAACGAGACGGAAGCCCAGGAGGTTGCCCCGGGTGTCGGAGGTGCCCCAGAACCGGGAGGAGGCACGCAGGAGCCCGGTGTGTTGCCCCAGGAGCCACCACGGATCACGCGCTGGCCGCACTGGCCACCACTTTCATCGAACCAAGCCAAGCCATTAGTGGGAGCCTCCTTATAACCGTCGTGCCAGCAATCCTCAACCCATTCCCAGACATTGCCACTCAAATCATGGAGCTTGAAATCGTTTGCTTTTTTGGCGCCTATTTCTGACGTACGGTTTTCTGAATTTCTACTAAATACCGCGTACTCATCGATCTCAGATTCCTTGAAGGTCCCTGCCCAGATCTCCTGCTTGGTGCCGCTGCGCGCGGCATATTCCCATTCCGATTCGGTCGGCAACCGATAGTGTTGACCGGTTTGCTTGGAGAGCCATTCCGCATAGTCCTTCGCATCTTGCCACGAGACATAAATCACCGGCCGTCGGCCACGGCCCCAACCCTGATCATTGGGGAAGGCCCTTCCCTCGGCAATCGCGAACCGATCATACTCCTCGAACGTCACTTCATACTTGCCCATCGCAAATGACTTGATCGTGACCTCACGCACCGGACGCTCATCTGACTGCTCATTATCACCTTGCCGAAACGTGCCGGCAGGCACAGTTTCCATCACCGGTGTGATATGGATACTCATGAACTGGGATTGGGCTCTCAGAAATGCCTGTTCCACCGTTAAGCCGGTGCTCCAGAGCCAGGCAGCTGTCCCTGTCACGACCAGCATCGCCATCCCAATCGCACCAGTTTGGATCCACCTCGCACGAGCACTGGCCTCGAGATAGGCTTTCATCAATGGCGTGGCGGCAGTCATCGAACGCCGAAAGTCCTGATACTCGCGCCCCGACGCGAGCCCATCGAACCAGGGCTTGCCTAACTCTTCCCACTTCTGCGCGCGACTCTCCAGCAGCCGTTGATTGATCAGTTGTTTCTTATTCGCTTCAACATAGCCTTTGAGTGAAGGCCAGGCCTCGAACAGCTTTTCATGGCTGATGGACACCGTCACCCCTTCATCATGGCCCTCCGTGTGCAACAGTCTGGCATCGATCAGGACGGTGAGGAGTCTGTTCATCTCCGACGGAAACGCCGAACGCAACGGGCGGCGGCGTGTCGGGACCCCTTCCGCATTGACGGTGACCAACGACTGAAACAGCTGTGGCAAGAGCGCCAATATTTTGCTCCCCTCTGTCTTCTCGAGATCAGCCTCCACCTGTTCCGCATGCTGTTTCACCGCTCCGGCGACCCTGCCCAGCGCAAGATACCCCTCCGTCGTCAGTTCATGATCTCGACGCTTCTCGAACAATTGGTTGAGCAGAAACGCAAGAATCGGCAAATTACCGGCATCCACCCCTGCCTCGTGCACAATGCGACGCGCGAGGTCATGACTCAGGCGCAGGCCCGCGCAACGCGCCGGGTGCGTGATCAAATCTTCCACCATATACGGCTCGATCGGACCCAGTGGATAATGGCCCTTGCTGCCTAAGACCGTACGCATCTCCGTATGGCCATGACAGTGATGGAGATGATCACTTCGAATGGTGGCCACAACCCAGACGGCCTTTTCTTGGGCGGCACGATACAGCTCGGTGAGGAACTGTCTGGTCTTTCCTCCATCCTGAGCGGTAAACAGCTCTTCCATCTGATCGAGGAACAACACCAGAGCCCGCCCATCCATGCTGTCCTTGCGGATCTTCCTGAGCACATCAGGCAGCGTGTCCGGGCTCGCATTCAGTTGTGTGACAATCGTCTCCGGTTTCAATCCAGCACGAGTCACCGCACTTCCCAGCGCAACAAGGAGCGAACTCCAAGGATCCTGGCGTTGACTGGGGACGATTCGCAGACACTCGCACGGCTCGCCACCGGGCAGTCCCCCGTCTGCTAGCTCAGGGAGAATCCCGGCATCCACGAGTGAGGATTTCCCCACCCCTGAGTTGCCGCTCACAATGATGAAGCGGCCTTCCGGCCCATGCATGCGGTCGAGTACCGCCTGCACGTCGGCGCCTCGACCGAAAAACACGGGCGCATATTTCTGGGTGAAGTGCATGAGGCCAGGATAGGGCGAGCCCTGTTTCTCGATATCCCACGTGATACCTGCTTCGCTTGGCTCCTGATTCGTTATCAATTTCGACTGTATATGTTCATCCAGATATTTCGCGACCGCTGCGAGCACGAGCGTGCTCAATTCATGTGGCGATGCAAACTGGCTGGCCAACTTTTCCGTCAGTAAATATTGCCGCAGGGCATTGATGCGCTCGCCTTTATCCGCCTCGCTACGAGCATCATCAAACACACGGGGCCATGCCGTCGTATCGTTGACCACAAACGTCAGGCAGGGCTTCTTGTTGGTTTCGGCACAGCGATACTCCAGCTCCGTGATTGAAAGACCGTCGGGATTGTTGTGCTGCGAGGGCGGAACGTAACCATAGCGAAAGGCAAAGAACCCGACGTAGATGTCCGCCTTCTCGACATCTTTGAGACATTGCTCGACCGGCCGCTGGTCCGTCGCGACGTAGTCTTCCATCGCAACAACCTGATGCCCCGCCTTGCGCAGCGCCTCATAGACCACACGACGATGGTCTTTCAGGTCTTCATATGTCGAGGAGAGATAAATCGTAGCCATAGCGCGAACACGGCATCCAGGATCGATACGTACGGGGCGCATTGTACCGGTTCGCCCAACAAAGGCAACCCTTCGACAAGCTCAGGGTGATCGGATTTTGGCAAGAACTTCTGTGGCTCACCACAAGCCCGGTATCTCCGCCTCTGTTCCGTCATTGAACCAATTCGCCACTGTTGCTACCATACTCGGTCATTCTTTGGCTGGAGCGATCACCGTGCCGAACCCTCTGCCCTCTAAACCCTCACCCAATCACCTCATCATCGAAGGGGCTCGACAGAACAACCTCAAGAACGTCTCGCTGCAGATTCCCCACAACAAAGTCACGGCCATTACCGGCGTCTCCGGATCTGGAAAATCTTCGCTCGCGTTCGACACGATCTTTGCGGAAGGGCAATGGCGCTATGTCGAGTCGCTCTCGACCTACGCCCGCATGTTTCTCGACAAGGTGGCTCGCCCGGATGTGGACCGCATTCTCAACGTGCGCCCGGCCATTGCCATTGAACAGAAGAATCAAGTGCGCACATCCCGCTCGACGGTTGGGACGACAACGGAAATCGCCGACCTGCTCCGCCTGCTCTTCGCCAAGATCGGCAAACCGACCTGCCCGGATTGCAAGCAAGAAGCCCGCTCCTTTCAGCCCGACACCGTCGCCGATGAGCTGCTGACACGCTGGTCCGATACCCGAGCGATGGTGCTCGTTCCGATTGCGACACCATCGCGCAAAGAAGAAGCGGCCCTGATTCAATCGCTGCTGACTCGCGGGTTTGCCCGCATCAAGGCCGGCGATGAGGTCATCGATTTGCATGATGTCGTCGCACCCTCACTCCACACGTATCCCTCGCTCTTCATCGTCCTCGATCGCCTGGTGATCCGGGAAGACAACCGCACTCGGCTGGTGGAAGCCATCGAAACGGCATTCCGTGAAGGAGAAGGCCGCTGTTCGATCGATATCATCGACCATGGGCGGCAATCCTACGGTACGAGATTTCTTTGCCAGGGTTGCGGCCGTACCTTTGAACCCCTACGACCGATCCTGTTTTCGTTCAATCATCCGCTCGGGGCCTGCCCGGAATGTAATGGTTTCGGGAATGTGCTGCGCTATGATCCAGAACTCGTCATCCCCGACTCCGTCAAATCACTGACAGAAGGTGCGGTCGAACCTTGGAGCAAACCCAGCTCTGCTTGGTGGCAGAAGCAGATGCTGGCTGCGATGAAGACACAGGGCATCGATGTCGACGCCCCATTCAAGTCGCTGTCGGCAGATCAGCAGCGATTGCTCTGGGAGGGCAACAAGTCTTTTGATGGCATCAACGATTTCTTCGAATACCTGGAAGGCAAGCGCTACAAGCTCCATGTCCGCGTCTTTCTCAGCCGTTACCGGACCCCCTTCGATTGCCCCAGTTGCCATGGGAGCCGCCTCAGGCCGGAGGCGCTGTTCGTCAAGATTGCCGGATACGATATCCATCAGGCAACGGAGCGAACGGTCGAGAGTCTTGCCGGATGGGTGGAGTCTTTACCCCTCAGGCCGTTCGAACAAGACATCGCAACGGATATTCTCCGACAACTCTCAGCGAAACTTGGGTTTCTCCAACGCATCGGCCTGGGATACCTGACACTGAATCGACAGACGAAGACGTTGTCAGGAGGAGAGGCTCAACGTGTCGCGCTCGCCAACCAGCTAGGCTCTCGGCTCGTCGGCACCCTCTATGTCCTCGACGAACCCACGATCGGCCTTCATGCGAGAGATACGGATCTGTTGGCCGGTATCCTCCACGACCTGGCCGGAGCCGGGAATACCGTCGTCGTGGTGGAACACGACCGCCGCATGATCGAATCGGCCGACTACCTGGTTGAATTGGGCCCCCAATCCGGCGAACAAGGCGGTGAGATCGTCTGTGCCGCGCCCACGCAGGCATTCCTCCGCGACCGTCGAGCAATCACCGCTCGATACCTACGTGGCGAAGACGCCATTCCCCTCCCGACCAAGCGGCGCAGGGGCAACGGCAAGATGCTCGTGCTCGCCGGTGCAGCCGAACATAATCTCAAAGACCTCCTCGTCCGCATTCCCCTCGGCATGTTGGTCTGTGTGACTGGTGTCTCCGGATCGGGTAAGAGCACCTTGGTGGAAGATACCGTGTATCGGGCCATCGCCCGTGCCTTTCGTGTGGAATCCCTGCCGATGGGGCGATTCACAGCCATCAAAGGTCTCGAACACCTCAAGGGTGTTTGTTTGATCGATCAACAGCCGATCGGGCGCACGCCGCGATCCAATCCCATTACTTACCTGAAAGCGTTCGATGAGATCCGTCAACTCTTCGCCTCGGAACGTGACGCGCAACGGCAAGGATTTACACCCGGCCACTTTTCGTTCAACGCCGCCGGTGGCCGCTGTGAACGCTGCGAAGGGAGCGGGGTTGAAAAACTGGAGATGTATTTTTTTGAAGACATCTATGCTCCTTGCGAGATCTGCGAGGGCACGCGCTTCAAGCCTCAGATTTTGAAGATTCGATACCGAGGAAAGACTATCTCAGAAGTACTGAACCTGACGGTGGAGGAAGCCCTCTCTTTTTTTTCCGGGACGCTGAAGCTCCAAGAGCGGCTCCATCTCTTGACCTCTATCGGCCTCGGCTACTTGCGACTCGGACAATCCGCTACGACGCTCTCCGGTGGCGAAGCCCAACGGCTGAAAATTGCCGCGGAGCTGACGGCTGGGAAAAGGGACCGGCAGCAGCGTAGCCGCAGCCAGTCCCCCAACGGCATGCTCTACATCATGGATGAGCCGACCACCGGTCTGCACTTTGAAGACATCAAGAAGCTGCTTGGCGTCCTCCACAAACTCGTGAACGCCGGTAATACGCTGGTCGTCGTCGAGCACAATCTCGATGTCATCAAATCCGCCGACTGGATCATCGACCTCGGTCCCGAAGGGGGTGCTGCCGGTGGGGAGATCGTGGCAGAAGGGAGGCCGGAGCAAGTGGCGAAGGTGGCCGCGTCACATACAGGACGATTCTTGGCAAAAGCGTTAAGTTAAATAGAGAACCTGCTATGGGCTGAGAACTTCCTATGATCTTGCTGTTTCACAAGATGCTCGCATATACTGGGTATGTACATCATCTGTACATTTTGGAGGATTCATGGGCGCTGCGCTGAAGCACAAACATCTCGTACTGGATCAGCGAAAGATTAATGCTGCGAAGCGCTATTTCGGAGTTACTTCCGAGCAGGAAGCGATCGACAAAGCGCTCTCCTTGCTGGTTGAGGAACAACGACTGAGTAAGGCTCTTCGCCCACTGAAAGGGATTTTGAAAGGCGACGACCGCCCATGGCCTTACCAATAGGTGGCAAGGTTCTCCTCGACACAAATGTCTTCATCGATTTCTTACGAGTTGGCACGCACGCAGAATGGGTTTGCGGTGGCCATGGAAATGTCACGCGATTCATCTCGGCTATTGTTCTGCTCGAACTTCGGCTAGGAGCCGATACACCCAAACGGAAGAAAGCCGTTGACCGGCTTCAACAAGCATTTCTAACCAGCCGCACGCTTGGCCTCCCACCGACAATTCTTGATCGAGCAGGACAGCTCTTTCGAACCATGTACGGGAATGCTTCTGGGTTGCGCGACCGCCTGGGTCCTATGAATGATATTCTCATCGCGCTTACAGCACGAGAAATCGGCGCGACTGTTGTGACTAGCAATGTGCTGGAATTTCGGCGGATCGCAACGAAAGTCTCAGGCCTTAAGATTATTGAGCCCTAGCTCCTCTCGCCAGGAACCCAGCCAGGCCCGCAACACACTTGTCGTCGTCGAGCACAATCTCGATGCCATCAAGTCCGCTGACTGGGTCATCGCCCTCGGCCACGAAGGCCGCGCAGCCGGGAAGCAGATTATTGCCAATGTACGACGGGAACAAGCAGTAAATATTGAAGCCTCACACGCCAGACATTTTCTGGCCAAGGTGCCACCGCATCACGGTAAGCACAGAAGTGGGACGTAGAGGGCTAAATAGCAATCGATTCTTGTCGCAATGGGATTACTTCGAGTCGACAGATACGATGAGTGCCGGGATGCCTAGGATCATGAATAAAGAGAAGAGACGTGCGGAGAGCATAGAGGATTCTTGTAGCCAATCCTTAAAGCTAGCCGCTCTAACGAGTTCTGTGCCCTTCAGTAGTCGAACAACTCCATAGGCAATCGTTACGATTACAAGTAAAGTGCCAGTCAGAACTAAGACTCGTGGTACTAGGTCCATGGTAGGCTTCCTCCCCGATCGCCTTCTGTACCAGTTACACCTCTACTGGTTCCTAGTCGAGGGCGCTGAATGCCCACCCACCGGCCAATGCATACTGCACATTTCGTCGGTCGAACTCGTTGAGAAGCTCAGTCAATATGTGGGCTAGGTCTGATTCGCCAGCCATGCCCGTTCTTTCGCCAAACGGATTTCGTGCATGACGTCGGCCATGCTACAAGCAGCATTCTGCTGCTGCAACGCGGCAAAACGTAGGGCCAACGCCAATTCTGTGAGTTCGATCCCTTGGCATAGATTGGCCGCCATTCGCTTCTCTTCTTGCTGTTCATCTTGAACACTCACTGGGAACCTCGTGACCTCATCAGGCTCACGTGTACTCGACTAACCAGGCTTCGACAACTGAAACAGGCCTCGTGATTAGTCCTCTGGCTTGTTGCCTTTCCTGCTGGCTTGTTCCTCTCCGAGCTTCCGATGCAGATACTTTTTGCTGAATGCCGTGATGGCAAAGGCAAGCCCAATGGCGATAGGGACAAAGACCGCCGAGGCAATGTTCGCATTGCCAAGCCAACCGAGTTCCTGCAATCCTTTGAAGACATAGCCCGCCAGTCCCGCCAGATAATAGGCGATGACGATGACCGACAGTCCCTCGACCGTATGCTGGAGGATCACTTGGCTCTTGGTCGTTTTGTCGACACTTTGAAGCAGTGCGAGGTTCTGCGCTTCGACAATCAAATCGATGCGGGTACGAATGATGGCGATGATGCCTTCGAAGCCACCACGAAGCGTGTCGACGCGTCGCAAGAGCTGCTGGTATCCTTCCGCGACGCCGGTAATGCCGCTCACGACATAATCTGAGATCGGACGATGGGCCTCCATCCGTTGCTCCCCGATGGAGGACAAGGTCGTGTGTACGATCTTGTCGTACGGAATCGATGCCGACAGTTCGAAATGTAATTGTCCGGCCATGCGATTCGTTTTCAACAAGTCTTGCGTCAGACTGTTCAACCACCGCTGCAACGTCTCCGAGTTCGCGTGCCCGATATGAGCGGTAATGATTTCTCGTTGTTCCAGATGTACCTTCTCAAATTTATAGACATGATCGATGGCCGCCGAGAACAACGGCTTCTGCATCAACAGCAAATGATAGTAGGTTTCGATCCGCACAATGGCATCGACAATATCTTTCAACCGCGACGCCTGTGCCTGCGGCCCGAGACTGACCCAATACCGTTCACGCCCCAGTTCGTCCGGAGTAAAGCTGGTGATCAAGCTGGTCGATTCGTCGAACACACGGCTGCCGTAGATAACCGGCCCTGGAAATAACGGCTGCATCCGTTCGTGTGTCGGCAACGGCTCCTCCGTGAGCAGCAGGTCGAGGCGGCACACGAGATTCCCGATCGGCGACACCGCAAAGGTGTATTCCGGAAAGGTCAGCGGCCCAAACGACACCTCCGGCTTGGCCGGGAGATGCCAGATCTGATAGTTGTAGTATTCCGTATGGGCTTGCCAGACCAGGATGAGTCGGTCGCCGCCCGCCGATTCCTTGATCCCGTATCCAAACGTTTCCTTGAGCACCGTCGACTCCGCCGTTACCTTGAGCGCCGCCAGCAGCGACTGGAATTCTTCCCGACTAGCCGGTCGCTGCGCCGGAGGATCGGACATGCGAAATGCTTTGAAATGCACGTGAGCCGGCGCACGGAGCCATCGCCCGATCGGTTGGTGCGGGCGTTCATGCAATTTTTTCAAGAATGATCCAGTGTCTAGTCCCAATTGACTCACCTGTTTCCCCCCCCCCCTTGTCCAGAGAATAAGGTATGCCCCTAGCACCCGGTACAGCAAGCTTCAACGAGAACGATGATGTGGCAGATCCTCGGAAAGAAGCAAGGGACAAGAATCAGTTGCAGGATGGATCGAACGGCATCTCGGCATACGGGCGATAGGCCTCACCCAGCGTGCACAGAATATCTCCCCAAACACGGGTAGGGTCTTTCTCGAACACCACGTGAGGATCTGCCGGTAAGGTAATCCACGAACCGGTCTTCATCTCATTCTCGAGCTGGCCCGATCCCCAACCCGAATACCCGATGTAGGCACGAAACACTTCCGTGGTTCCCGTCTCGGTGAGAATTCGCTCGACCATGCCGACGTCACCCCCAAGACACACGCCATCGAACACATGGTGCGCATTGTCCGGAAACGTATCGCCACGATAGAGCAGCATGACTTGATTCGTCTGCACAGGACCTCCGGCATAGAGGACATGACCGGCCCCCTCAATCACCGGCACCTGCGGGAGAGCCTCTGAAATCGACATGGCCGTCGGACGGTTCACGATGACACCAAGCGCCCCCTCCGGTCCATGCTCACAGAGCAACACGACGGTCTGTCGGAAGTTGGGGTCACGGAGGCTCGGGGCCGCGATGAGAAAAATACCTTTCCGAAGGTCGGTGCTCATGAAACAAATCCTACCGTGCTCCTGCCACTTGCGCAAGCGCAGCCCTCATCTTGGCAGGGTTATGCCAGTCTGGATTACAGTTTGTACAGCGACGTACGGCGATCGCCAAACAAATCGTTGTAGCGATTCAATGCCTTGTTACGAGCTTCGGCAGGGTCGATATCGATGATGGTCAGTTCTTCCCTGTCACGGGATGCTCGGTGTCTGATGACCCCCTTCGGAGTCACAATTTCACTCTGGCCGATGTAGGTCAACCGCTCTTTTCCACCACGGGCTTCGCTCCCGATCCGGTTACAGGTTACGGCAAAGACTCGATTCTCAAGGCATCGTACCGGCATAGAATCCGGGCAATTCGGCAACACCAGGTTGGAGGGATGACACAGAATATCCGCACCCTGCAAGGCTAAGGTCCTGGCAGCCTCTGGATAGTACCAATCGAAACAGATCATCACGCCGATCTTCGCCGGCCCAATATCCCAGACGCGAAAACCGGAGTCTCCAGCGCTGAAGAGCTGTGTTTCCTCATAGAAGAGATGGGTCTTTCGATAACAACCAAGAAAACCGGATGGTCCTACGACCACTGCGGAATTGTAATAGCGTACCCCTGATCGTTCCGGAAGTCCTGCCACGAGGTGCATCTTCCGCCGTTTTGCGAGCTCACTCAGACGACGAACCGTCACACCATCAGGAACCGGCTCGGCCAACCGTTGGGCTTCCTCCTGAGAAACAAACTGATAGCCTGATGCAAACAGTTCCGGGAGTACAACGAGGTCGGCATCTGCCCGGTCCAGCTTGGCCG
The DNA here is from genome assembly GCA_016715825.1 of Nitrospira sp. Classification (NCBI taxonomy): domain Bacteria; kingdom Pseudomonadati; phylum Nitrospirota; class Nitrospiria; order Nitrospirales; family Nitrospiraceae; genus Nitrospira; species Nitrospira sp. The sequence goes on from JADJXO010000013.1 coordinate 257,559, forward strand.
TGACGGCGTCAAGATTTGCAGCCACATCACCGAACTGCGGATCGAACTGGTAAAACCCCACTCTCACAAAACGCTCCCCTCCATACGAGAACGGGCAGGGACGATGTCCCTGCCCGTACACACTCCACACTTACTAAGCCAACCTCGCAACTAGCCGCGCCTTCTACTTAACCTCACTCAGATGCATCGCAGCACCATTGGCGTGTTCGGTACAGGCGTCCGCATGCCCGGCCTTTCCGTGTTTCACGGCCTCCGTCAGATGCTTGACCCCCTCATCCAAATGAGGATTTTTCATTCCCGCTGCTTGCGCATGCTTGAGGGCTTCACTCGCATGCTCAACACAGGCATCCGCATGCCCTTCTTTCCCATGTGATGCGGCGCCTTGCGCATGTTCGACCGCTTCGCTCATGTGCTTATTCCCGGCCCATGCCGAGCTGCTCAGCACCGGTACCGCGACCAATGCGCTCAGACCGAACACCAACATCACACTACGAACGATTCTGCTCATCATGGCTGCCTCCTTGATGGTTGATAATTCGCAGTTTGCATCGACTGAATGTCTTGAAGAGACCTTACACAGCGCTCCTCAGCACTGTCAAGAATGTTTGGCGGATGGATCAAATCCAAGAATTTTCTGGAGCGCGTGCAAATCTTTCTCGACCGGAGCCGCAAAATCCCGACTCCATTCCCACCACGACCCAGGGTAATTGCTGAGCTTCGGATAACCAACCAGCCGGAGAAGGAAATAGAGCCAAGCCGACCGCACACCACCGGTACAGTAGCAAATGATGTCCTGCTCGCTTCGAATACCCTTGGCCTCCAACATTTCCTTGATGACGGACGGATCCTTGACGGTCGCATCCTTATTCAAAAATCCGTTCCACGCGACATGGACGGCGGTGGGAATATGGCCGGGCCGCGGGATGCCGGACACTTCTTTCCCGAGAAATTCTTCGACGCTGCGCGCGTCGAGAATCGCTGTCTGAGGATGCGGCGATTTGACGATCGCCTTAATGTCCTCTTTCAACGCAAGCAACGATTGCACTGGGGAAGCCGTGAAGGTGCCCATCGAGGGAGACACGCGCCCATGTTCGAACGGCCGCTTCTCAGCCGTCCACTTCACCCACCCACCATCTAAAATCCGGAGGCGTGTATGGCCTAAATATTCCAACATCCAAAACATCCGCCCTTCATCGCCCCAGTTGTCAAAGGGGTTGGAGTAGATGACGACGTCGCTATCGTTCTTGATTCCGAGGCGACGGAGCGTCAGCTCGATCTGGGACAGATCAGGATTTAAGAGGCCCTTCGGTACGGCGTTCGGATCACTGTAGTCATGCCACGTTGAATGGACAGCTCCCGGAATATGGCCGCCGAATTCATAGGCAGCCTTGCCACGCACATCGATGATCACGAGGTTTGGCTGTCCTACCTGCTGCTGAAGCGACTCGGTATCGATCAATAAGGAATGAGTCACAGTGTCGTTCCTCTCCATTTTCTTCCTACTCGACTATCAGCTGTCAGCCACGTTCCTGGCACGTGTTCGTCTCGTGTGGCGGTCCATGTCTTAGCAAGGCATCTGCGTCCTTCGCCCAGGCAAAGTTCACATCGCCGGACAACGGGACCTCTCGCTCATACACCACGAAACGATAGGGGTCATCTCCCGTTAAACCATATTTCGTCTGCAACATCTCGTGTTGCGCATCCGTCAAAATATGGTAGCGCACTCGTGCTCTGAGGCGCAGTCCGTCGGTCTTTTCCGGCAACTGGTACGCAAACCGGTACTCTCTGCTGGCCAACGGGAGTAGTCTATTATCATACAATTCCACGATCGCCGGCTGCCACAAAATCCAACGTCCCATCGTCGAGCTCTGCTGCTCAAGCACGTTTCCTTGCTGATCCTCCACGGAGAACTCTACCGTAAAAAATCGGTCGGGATCTCCGGTTGGAATCTTGTGCCCAGCCCCGGCGTTGATGAGCGTGAGCGTCACACCGATTCGCTCACCTGGCTTTGCAGAATCCCTGTCCGCCTTGACCTGCACGGCCACGGCCCGTTTCACCATATCCGGATCATGCCCGCCTCGCCAGAGGTGCTGACGCCCCCTGCGCACTGGACCACCAAGCGCCACAGGACGATCAATCTCGGGCATATGGCACGTCTGGCAGATGAACCCCCGTTCTTGCATGAAGAACTTGCCTTCATACTCGGCATAGGTGCCACAGGGCCCGACGTTGTAGAACTGTGCCGGCCCAGACACGACATTATGACAGCGGTAACAGGGCTGTGCCGTTCTCAAATTGGGGTCGTATTTCGTCGGATGTGGAGCCACCGAGTCTTCGAACGGCCCATAAATCACGCCGTCGCGCACGTGACAGACCGCGCAGGTCACCGATTCCTTTTGATAGTCAGGATCGTATCGAGGATTGGGCTCTTGAACAGCCTGCTCGACTCTGCCGCGTGGGATCTCGTGTATCAGCGTGGGCTGTTGATTCTCGAGTGGGGTGTGGCAGTTAAGGCAGACCCAAATGTTTTTATCCTTCTTCCAGTAGGCCTGGAAGAACGGATCTTCGTAGGCATGAGCGTGGATGCTCGTCTTCCATTCTTCATAAATTTCGCGATGACATTGGCCACAGGCCTCTGCCTTAAGGCTGGCCAACCCTTGGGGCACTTCCTGAAACGGAATGGCATGCGCATAATCCGAGCGTAACCCGAAAATCACGACCGGTTTGATTTCGGTGTAATAGAGGTAAACTGCTCCACCGACCGCGCCAAGGCCAAGCAGAATCTTCACTCCGCGAGTCATGCGTTCAACAACGCCTTGACGTGAGCCTCCACGGAGGCGGCAAGCGCCGGTAAATGATACCCCCCTTCGAGTGAAGAGAGGATGCGGCCATTCGCATGGCGTTTGGCGATCCCCGTCACGATCTCAGTGAGCGCTGTATAACCTGCTTCCGTCAATCCCATACTGGCCAGAGGATCGTCCGTATGCGCATCGAACCCCGCTGAGATGATGACAATCTCAGGCTTAAAGTCATCGGCCGCTGCAACGAGCACGTTCTGAAACACGGCGCGATAGTCGGCATCTCCTTGGCCTGCCTCCATCGGCACATTGATGGTCAATCCTTCCCCCGCTCCCTTCCCTCGCTCGGTTCCTCGACCCGTCCCTGGATAATGAGGATATTGATGGGTGCTAAAGAAGAGAACCGAAGGATCGTCCTCAAAACTATGCTGTGTGCCATTGCCATGATGAACATCCCAATCGACGATCAGCACTCGTGTGAGCCCGTGCTTTTTCTGGATATAGCGAGCGGCAATCGCCACGTTATTCAGGAGACAGAAGCCCATCGCTCGGCTGGCCTCGGCATGGTGACCAGGAGGACGGACCGCACAGAACACATGATCCACCTGCCCCTCCATGATCGCATCGACCGCCGCTAATGCCCCACCTGCTGCAAAATACGCGGCGGTCAGTGAACCGGGCGACATCGACGTGTCCGGATCGAGCGAGACACGTCCCGTAGCGGGAGCCGCCCGCTTCAGCGCGGCAACATAGCCCGGAGTATGCACGTGCGTGATCCACTCATCTTCGGCTGGTCGTGGCTCGATCCTCACCAGTCGGGCAGCGGTTCCGCTCTCCTCCAGGCGCTGCATGATCACACGCAACCGATTGGGAGACTCCGGATGCCCGGTTCCCATATCATGATCAAGATAAGCGGGATGATAGACGAGACCTGTCTTCCCCATAATCAGTTACCGTGAAGTGTGAAACGTCGTTCGTATCTTGCTCCTGAGTGTCAAGTTTCGAGTTTAATGTTTCAAGTTCTTACGGCGGACACCACAAACTTGAAACTGTTGAACGAGATGCGCTTCACGAGATACGAAAGACTCGTTCAGATTAGCACGCAGAAAGTTCATAGACAACGGACCGGCGGCGCTGTTATCGTCGTGACAGCCGCAATGGAGGATGATCATGCCAAACCCAAGGATAGAACCGCTCAAAAAAGTGCTCGCGATGGACCCAAATGACGATGTCGCCTGGTTCGGTCTAGGGAAGGCCTACATGGACGACGGAAACTTTGAAGAGGCCGCCACGTCGTTACGTCAGTGCGTCACAGTCAAGCCGACCTATTCTGCCGCCTACTATGGACTCGCACAGTCGCTCCAGAAACTAGGGCGCATCGACGAATGTCGAACCGTGTGCACCACTGGGATTGAGGTCTCGACCAAGAACGGCGACGCCATGGTGACGAAGAATTTGGAAGCGTTGCAGCTTGCCTTGGGGTCGTGAGGTCGATCGCTCCCCTCATCATCTACCCCACCCGTTAGCGTGGCAACTCGTGCGTCCCTATGATCTTCCCCTGATTTCGTGGACACGTGGTTACGCGACTGCGGCCCTCGCTTCATACTCAGCTGGAGACTTATACCCGAGGGTTGACGAGAGTTGGGTGTCTCGGCGGTGGAACGCGCTGGTTCCGCCATCGTGGCGGCAGCCATTGTCCATGGCGACACCGGGGTCGGAGACGGGCTGCTGCGGGCCAGACGTCAGCGTGCGGGAGATCGCTCGCCGTACTGGGCGCTCCCCTCACGGTCCCGAGCTGACACGCAACGGGCACGGTGGCCAACTGTATCGGGCTTCGGTCGCGCAGTGGAAGGAGATGGTGGCCAGAAGGCCGAAGCCGGCAAAGCTTGATTCCAGCAGCTGCGTCACTATGTGCAAGATCGCCTGGAAGGCAAGATCCGTGACGCGGCTGGACGTAGATGGCTGGCCCTCGACCGGCACCGTTTAAGGGGCGGAACACGCCTCTCGCGGCGACCGTAATGGGTCACGGGCTGGTCGCCAGAGCAGATTGCCCGCCGGCTGCAGGTCGACTTCCCGAACGATGAATCGAGCGAATCTCTCACGAAGCCATTTACCAGGCGTTGTATTCAAGGCAGAGGCGCTCTCAACGGAGTTGGTGAGCTGCCTTCGTACCGGGCGGGCGTTGCGAGTGCCACGGGCCAGAGCACAGCCAAGGCGTGGGCGCAGTAGGGGAGGTCATGATCTCAGCCGTCCTGCAGAGGCGCAAGACCGCGCCGTGCCTGGGCATTGGGAGGGGACCTGATCATCGGCCTGAACCGGTCTGCGATCGGGACGCTGGTGGAGCGATCGCCGCTTCACCATGCTGGTTCACCTGCCTCGCGAGAAGGGCTATGGGCTGATCCCCGCACGAAGAACGGCCCCGCGCTGGCTGGCGGAGCCACACCATGGCCAATGCGCTCAAGCGAACGGTGACAACCCTGCCGCCCAGCTGTGGCAATCATTGACGTGGATCGTGGCAAAGAACTACGATCACGCCCGGTTCACCGTCGAGTCAGGGGTGAATGTCTTCTTTGCTGACCCTCATAGTCCATGGCAGCGCGGCACAAACGAGAACACGAACGGACTTCGCGCCAATTCCAGGCCGTAGCCCACACGCTCAACACCAGACCGCGGAAGACGCTTGGTTGGCAGACACCAGCCGAAGCCCTCAACAAGTACCTACAATTCGCCGGACAACCCAGTGTTGCGTCGACCGGTTGAATCCGCCCTGACTGCCGCGGTCCGAATGGTGCACGAGCCCCGCCCTGGGAGTGCGGTTCATTACGGCCATCGTCAGGGCTTGCTCAGCCAGCTCACCGGTTAATCGCTGGCCCATGGCCCAGCCCACGACCCGACGTGAATACAGATCGAGCAGGACGGCCAGATAGAGCCAGCCTTCTCCCGTCCAGATGTAGGTCAGATCTCCCGCCCACACTCGATTGGGCGCCTCAACGGTGAAGACCGAGCCAGGGTGTTCGCGGCCACGGGAACGCATGCTGGGACTGCGTGGTAGCACGCCACTTCGTCACCGTCTTGGCTCGGATGCCAGCGTGGCACATCAGCCGAGCGAGCGATGCTCTCCAACCCGGTGGCCCTGTGCACGGAGTGCTCGCCAGATTCGTGGACTCCCGTAGGTCTGGCGACTGTCGTGGTGAAGCGCCCGAATTGCAGTCAACAGGCCTCGATTGGCTACTGCCCGGGTGCTCTCGGGACGTGCCCGCCAGGCATAATATCCTGCAGAAGATACGGCTAAGGCTCGGCACATGAGGCGGATGGGATAGCGACGGTCGTGTTCCTGGATCACCCGATATCTCATCGGGACTCCTTCGCGAAGAACGCCGCCGCACGTTTTAAAAAATCTCGCTCCTGCTTTAGGACAGCATTCTCGCGCCGCAGTCGGACCAGTTCGGCCTCTTCAGCTCGGAGGTCCTGCCGCGTCTTTCCACGCTCCTCCGCCTGCTGCTGCTCACCCGCCAGCGGTAGAGCAGATGGTCGGCAATGCCCAGGTCTCTGGCTACTTGCGCAACCGGTCGTGCCGAGTCTCGGACCAACCGCACTGCTTCTGTCTTAAACTCTTCCGTATACTGCCGTCTCGTCTTGGTGCTCATGCTGCCCTCCAATTTCATCAAACTCCTCCTTATACAGGTGTCTGTGAAATCGGGGTAAGGTCACTACCAGCACTACAAGGTTTTCATGATCAAGGATTCATGAGCGTCTGACAGCGACGCTGAGGCACTTGGGTTCAAGACGAACATGCGCACCCGTGGTTGAGTCTTGTGCTGTTTGGACCGCTCGATCAGCTCCACGTTGACTAGCTTGACCGCCGATCGTGACGGAAGAGGTTCCACATCCCATAGCGAAATCAGCACGGCACTCAGGGTCGAGACTCTGGTCAGTAGCACCGTCACCACTCCCGCAAGAAGCTTAAGATCCAGCCAAATCGGTTCAGGCCTGGAGGGTTTGTCACCCTGCAGGTCGGCTCGTGGGATAGAGATGGCAAGGACGACCGGATCACCATAGTCGGCCAATTGCTTCGCCTTCTGTCGGATGCGCGCAAGAATCCGGTGAGTCAGAATCACACCCCGGTCTTCTTCCTCCCCGACGACCTCATCAAGATCGAGCCCCCTGAGCGGCAATCGTTGCCGCTCGGCTGAGCCCACCATGGAGGTGATTTCCACAAAGAACCGCTCGGGTCCAAGACGGCATTCGAGATCGGCCGTCCGGGCTTGAGATTCAGGCAAGAATCTGACGTGGGCCCCGGTCCGAATCAACTGGTTGGCTAATTCCAACTCGGCGCGCGCAGATTCCCTCACCCCATAGTCATAGTGCGCGAGGCGCCGGACGAGCCGATTGAGACGAAGGTGACTCGATGAGTCCGCACAGTGACGATGAAGCGTCGACCACTGGTCGTAGAGGTGGCGTGAAAGGCCTTGTTCCTCCCGCTTCCACGCAGGTACCGGACTGGAACGCTCGCCTCGAAGCGTCGTCGCCAGCCTGAACGTCTTTCGTGGTCGAAATCTCGCCATCTCTCATACCGGTGCCGAGTCGTCGTCATCATCTGCTGACGAGCCTGGGGACTCCGTCTGGGGCTGTGCTGTCTTCTCATACATTTCATCAAGCCATCGACCGGCACAGGCCAAGACTTCACGCACCAATGGCTCTGGTTGTCCCGTGCGTTTGATAGTCCACTGTGACACATATTCGAGCAGGGCATCCCTCTCGAACGAGTAGGTCGAATGAGTCGCGAGCGACGACAGTTCGGTAAACCCCGTTTCGAGAATATCGCACACGGTCTCTCGTGCATGGGACGTACGAGCCGTCACATATTGGACAACCCGCTGCATTTCGTGATCGTTCATATCTTGAAGCTGGCTCGAAGCCATCTTTGCATCCAACTGATTGATAGTCAATGCAATCGAGCTCCGTTGTTGGCTTGACAATTTTCTCCACCGGCGCCAGCCGCTGATGATAAAATCACGTTCCCGTAGACATGAAATCAACCTAAAGGAGATTGTTCATGGCCGCTCAACGTCAACCTCGCCAGCCTCGTCGTAAGACTTCTGCACCCATCGCGCATAACCGATGGGATCTCAGTGACCTGGTGAAGAAGCCACCGATTGATGTGGAACGAAGCCTGGTTGAGCTGGGGAAACTTGTAGGACAAGTAGAATCGGCGCGGCCTCAATTGCAGGCGACCATGTCCAGCCCAGATTTCTTGGCGATCCTCAGACTGACTGAATCAATTGCCGAGATCTCAAACCAGCTGGGAGCGTTCGCCTACCTCTGGTTCTCGGAGAATACGAAGGAGGCGAAGTCCCGCTCGCTCAAATCTCGAGTCGAGGAGCGCCTCACGGCATTGAACAATCGTTTGCTCTTCTTCGATCTCTGGTGGCAAAGCGTCGATTCGTTCAACGCCGAACGATTGATGGCCGATGCGGGCGATCTCCGGTATCACTTAGAAACCATCAGGCGGTACAAATCCCATACGCTCTCGGAGGCGGAGGAGAAAATCGTCAACGTCAAGAATGTCACCGGACGTAGCGCAGTCAACACGCTCTACGATGTCGTGACCAACGGACTGACCTTCACGCTGATGGTCGACGGGAAGAAACGCACGATGAATCGCGAGCAACTTATGACCCACGTACGAAGCCCTCAGGCGTCCGTTCGTCAGGCCGCCTATCAAGAACTCTATCGCGTGTTCTCAGCCCAGCGCGATCTGATTGGAGAAATGTACCGAACGCTCGTGACCGATTGGAAATCGGAGAATGTGGAACTCCGAGCCTTTAGCTCTCCTATGGCCACCCGGAACCTCGGTAATGACGTCCCGAACCAGGCCGTTGATGTCCTCCTTGCAACCTGTGCCAAGAACGCCGATATCTTTCAAACCTACTTCAAACTGAAAGCTAAAATCTGCAAGATCACATCGATGACCCGGTATCATATCTACGCACCTCACAGGAGCGAAACGAAGACCTATCGATACGACGACGCAGTTGCGATGGTGCTTGACGCCTATCGCGGTTTTTCGTCTCATTTGGCCGATCTGGCAGAAGAAGTCTTTCGCGCAAAGCATATTGATGCGCCGACGCGTCCCGGCAAACTCGGCGGAGCCTTTTGTTATAGCGTCGCGCCTGGCTTGACCCCCTACGTCATGCTGAACTTTACGGGTGAAGCTCGCGACGTGGCCACGATGGCGCATGAACTGGGGCATGCCATCCATGGAATGATGGCGAAAGACCATTCGGTCTTCACCTTCCATGCGACACTCCCCTTGGCTGAAACAGCCTCCGTGTTTGGCGAACGCATTCTCTCCGATGCCTTGATGTCACAGGAGCCCGAGAAGAGGGTCCGACAGGGACTGTTGTTGAGCCAATTGGACGACATCTATGCGACGATACTCCGGCAGGCCTATTTTGTCAGGTTCGAAAATCTAGCCCACCAGATGATTGCTGACGGTGCGACGGGGGATCAGCTGGCGCAAGCCTATCTGGCTGAACTCCGGCAGCAGTTCGGCAAGAGCGTGAAAGTGCCGGACGAATTTCAATGGGAATGGTTGTCAATTCCACATCTCTTCGCGAGTCCGTTCTACTGTTACGCCTATAGTTTCGGAAACCTGCTGGTATTGGCCCTCTACCGCATGTACAAAGAACAAGGCGCGTCATTCGTCCCACAGTATCTCGAGCTCCTCTCCGCCGGAGGGTCTCAATCCCCTCAGGATATTTTGAACAAAGTAGGTGTTGATATGACGTCGGAGAACTTCTGGCAGTCGGGCTTCGATACGATCCGAGAGATGGTGAAAGATCTCGAGAGGACCCTCTCGTAGTCAACCTCAGCAAAATAACCCCTGGTGCACAGCATTTTACGAGCTAGATGTGCGCTTGACAGATCCTCATTTCAATGGCATACTGAGAATGCTTCTCATAATCGTCGAACGAGAGGATAAGAAACCAAATGTATGTTTGTTTGTGCAGAGGCATTACGGAATCAGATGTCCGTGAGGCGGGGCGGGCAGGGTTTGTGATGCCTTGTCAGCTCAAGTCCAAGTTCGGCCTCAAACAAAACGGCAATTGTGGCCGTTGCGCGAAAAACATCCATGAATTGGTTGCTCTTGCCGCCCAAGGGACGTCGACCAGCACCGTGGAACGATAGAAAATTTCTACTCCTTTCCTTCCTCATTTACACTCACATATTCCATCGGTATGTACTCAAGTTCTGATTACATATCCTCAATGTGAGGACCCAGCTCGAACGAGTTTCGTTACCTCGGCCACACGCCGACCTAATGCCCTCGCATCAGCCAATTCTCGATCATCAATTCCTGAACTGTCGCCCTCGGTGGTTGCGGACGCGCCGAACGCCCCCCCGTCGCTCACGACAATCATTTGATTGCCCAGCATCGCGGCGAGAATCGTCAACATGGTGACTTCTTTCCCGCTGGAAACCTGCCCCCCTGTGGCAAAGGCGGCTCCCACCTTGTTCTTCATCTTGAATTCTGGAAAGACACCGAACTTGAACTGCCAGTTATCGAAGAACGTCTTCACCTCCCCAGACATGTTGGACCAATACACCGGGGAGCCGACCACCACGGCGTCGGCTGAAAATAGATCGTCGGCCGTTACCTGACCGACACGTTTAAGGACAACCTGGGATTGCGCGACCGATCGAGCTCCAGCCACCACGGCTTCCGCCATACGCTCGGTGTTTCCTGCCAGAGAATGGTATGTGACCAGAATCTTGATCGAAGGCGAAGCGTCACCGGCCCGTGACGACGCCACACAACCAGAGGTCAGACTGGCACAGGTCAGCCCGACGGCCAGCAGTCGGTGCCATCGGCTAACAGACGTGTACGCAGTGGAGGGTGGGACCACGATGTTATGCATCGCCGAACATGAGGAGAGAGGTCACTAGCGTCGAAACGACTCTTCCTCCATATGCTCTTCGACTGATACTTCCGTCAACGTTCCGCGATAGGTACAACGATGACAGCGAATCCGCCATTCTTCGATCCACTTTTCCTGGACATAGGATTGACGACACCCCGGGCACACAAAGACACCTTTTTTATAGAGCACTCGTCGTTTTTCCTGCATACGATCCTCTTCTGTGGACTAGTGGGGAGAATCGCACAGGGTCTGACATGATTGCAACATTCCTTGTCCTATGAATCGGACCAACCACAGGAAGCAGGAACACACAACCTTGACTGTAGGCAATCCGATCATTACGATGCAGTCATGCTTCGAACGCCGTTATCCTTGAGTGTATTTTTCTCCATGGTCCTTGTTGCAATACTCCTCGGCCATATGCCGGTCCATGCGGCGCCGGATCCGGAGCTGATCGCAATCCGCACACCTTCGGGCATCACCATCCAGGCCGAAATTGCCGACACCCCACGAAAACGATCGTACGGCCTCATGTACCGAGAATCCCTCAGGAAGGACCACGGCATGTTGTTTTTTTTCAGCGAACCGCAGGCCTGGACCTTCTGGATGAAAAACACCAAGATTGCACTCGATCTCATCTGGCTGGACGAGAAAAAACGAGTCACCCATATCGAACGAAACGTCCCCATCTGCACGAAGAGTGACGACTCTTGTCCACAGTATCGTCCGAACAGCGCCGATGCAGTCTATGTGCTTGAGATCACCGGAGGGACTGTCGATGGATACAAGATCGACAAAGGCACAACGCTTCGATTCGGCCAGCCCTAGCAGCTTCGCCCCAACATCCGTCCTTTACATTTTCCCTCGCCAAGACCTCAGCCGCCGAGCCGTAATCACGCCGGCCACCCGTTCAATGGCCTTCAGCACTCGATTGAGGTGATTGGTATCGGAAATCTCCACCACGAAATGCAATTCAGCCTTTCGATCTTCTCTCGTCGTAATTTCAGCACGGCTGATATTCGCGTCAGATCCGGCGATCGCCGAAGAAACATTCGCCAACACGCCGGTTCGATCTTGAGCAATGACAGAGATGTTGACCGCATGTTGACCCGGTGTGGCCGTATCCCACTCCACCTCAACGAGGCGATTCCGATCGTAGTCCAACGCACCTAAATTGGGGCACTCGACGGAATGGATGGTGAGCCCTCTCCCACGCGTGATGTATCCCAAAATCTTGTCTCCGGGAACAGGGTTACAACACCGCGAGAGTTGCATCAGAAGATCGCGTCCTCCTTTAACTTGGACACTCGCCTCCACACCTCTCTCGCCGGCAACTTTTGGGACAAGACCAACTTCGGAAGGGGTCGTGCTTCGTTCGGTTGCCGGCGTCATCAACCGTCCGACGATCTGCGCTGTCGCGATATGGCCGAATCCTATGGCTGCAGCAAGCTCGTCAATCGTCGTATAGCCCTCTTGCTTAGCAAGTTCGAGCAGCGCATCCGACTTCGAAACCTGCGAAGGAGCCAATCCATGGCGGCGGAGCTCTGATTCGAGGAGACGGCGGCCGATTTCAAGACTCCGTTTCTGCTCCTCCGATTTGATCCAGTGCTTGATCTTTGTTTTTGCCCGAGAGGTTCGAACGAACTTCAACCAGTCTTTGTGTGGAGTTTGATTCGGCGAGGTCAAGATTTCTATAGTATCGCCGCTGGACACCTCATGCTTCAGTGGAACGATTTTCCCGTTAACCTTCGCCCCTACGCAGTGGTCGCCGACTTCCGTGTGAATGGCATAGGCAAAATCAACCGGCGTCGCCCCTTTCGGGAGTTCCTTCACGATCCCTTTCGGCGTAAAGACATAGACGACGTCGTGGAAGAGCTCAAGTTTGACAGAATCCATAAACTGCCGGTTATCCGGGAGATCTTGCTGCCATTCGATAAACTGCCGCAGCCACCCGAATGCCTTGTTGTCCTTATCCTGCACACGCCCCTGTTCTTTATATTTCCAATGGGCGGCGATCCCGTACTCAGCGACACGATGCATCTCTTCGGTGCGAATCTGAAACTCCACGTGCTCGCCCTTCGGCCCCACAACGGTCGTGTGGAGAGACTGATAGAGATTAGATTTGGGGATGGCGATGTAGTCCTTGAATCGACCGGGTAGAGGACGCCACAACGAATGAATGACACCGAGAAGAGCATAACAGTTCATTTTTGCATCGGTAATGATCCGTAACGCCGTGAGATCGTAGACTTCTTCGAAGGAGATCGATTGTTTCTTCATTTTCTGATAAATGCCGTAGAGGTGTTTTGGCCTCCCATTCACAGCACCGACCAACCCATTCTCGACCAACGCATTCTCAACCAGCCTCCGCACTTCTTGAATGTATTGCTCGCGGTCCTCATCACGTTTTGCCACACGTACTCGCAAGGTTTCATAAACGTCCGGGTTGAGGTGCTTCAAGCATAAGTCTTCCAATTCGTTCTTGACCCACCCAATCCCGATACGATTCGCCAACGGCGCATAAATCTCCAGCGTCTCTTTCGCAATTTCGTGCCGCTTGCTTTCCTGGAGATGTTCAAGTGTTCGCATATTGTGGAGTCGATCGGCCAATTTGATGATGACCACACGGATGTCATCGGCCATCGACAGCACCATTTTTCTGAAATTTTCAGCCTGCCGTTCCTCTGAGCTGCGAAACGTGATTTTCCCGATCTTGGTAACCCCGTCGACAAGATGGACGACCTCTTTCCCAAACTCCTTCTGAAGCTCGTCGGCCGTCGCCACCGTATCTTCGAGCGTATCGTGGAGAAGCCCGGCCACAATTGCCGTGACGTCGGTCTTAAGAGACGTCAGCACACCGGCCACTGCCACTGGATGCTTCACATAGGGTTCCCCAGATCGCCGCGTTTGCCCTTCATGGGCTCTTGCTGAAAACTCGTAGGCTTTTCGCACCATCCCCAGGTCGGCTTCCGGCTGGTAGACCCGCAGCCGAGTCAGCAGTTGATCGATATCCGTTACGGTTTCGTACATCATTCGTTACTCGCACCCTGCGGCACGGATGTCCCGGATACGTAACTGAATCCGGTCATAGCCGTTCCAATGATTCAACTCCGGTGTGCAGGCGACATCAATGGGAGTAGTCGGAGTCAACCCACGATCCTCAAGCGAGTTCATCCCAAACCCTATGCTGTCAAACGGCAAGGACCCATCCTGCCGGACAGTCATCTTTAGATGCTTGTCGCCGACCACTCGAGCATTGATCACGTTCACCCCCTTGACGACAAACATCGGTTCAGGATTCCCTGCGCCGAAGGGATGTAGAGTGCCGATTTCACGAAGCAGAGAGAACGTAAGCTCTTTCAACCGCACTTCGGAATCCACATGAAGGACGGGAGTGCTTTGAGTATCGTGGATCCACTTCTCCGCAATGGTGGAAAACCGCTCGCAAAATGCGGGCAACTGCGATTCTTGGATGGTGACGCCGGCCGCGCTCGGGTGCCCACCAAAAGCTACGAGCAAATCTCGACACCCTGCCAAGGCCTGATATAAGTCGAATCCTGGGATGGTCCGAGCCGATCCCTTTCCAATACCGTCCTTATTGACCGCAATCACGACGGTCGGACGATGGAAACGTTCCATGATGCGGGCAGCCACGATTCCGACCACGCCGAGATGCCACCCTCGCCCATACAAGACAATCCCGCCGGACAACGCTCGAGACTTCACCTGCGCGAGTGCCTCTTCCAAAATCGTCCCTTCGAGCTCACGGCGAGCCTGATTCAACCGGTCAAGCTCTTCAGCCAATGCGTTGGCTTCTTGTTCAGATTCCGTGGTGAGTAACTGGACGCCCTTGATAGCCTCATCCAACCGACCTGCTGCATTGAGTCGAGGGCCGAGTTTAAACGCAATGGTTTCCGCCGTGCACTCACGACTGATACCAGCCACCTGTTTCAAGGCCCGTATGCCACAGCGTGCGCCTCGTGAAATATGAGTCAGTCCTTCTCGAACAAACAGCCGGTTTTCGTCCTGCAGCGGCACAACATCGGCAATCGTGGCAAGTGCGACGAGATCCAAGAGCGACTCCAACGGCACTGAGCCGGATCCGTATTTCGCTTCATAGGCCTGCGCGACTTTATAGGCCAAGCCACCGGAACACAGCCCTTGAAAGGGATACCGGGCCTCTTGCCGGTGCGGATTCATGACGGCTAACGCCGGCGGCATGTCCGTATCCGTTTGATGGTGGTCCGTGACGATCACATCAAGACCCAGCTGATTGGCAAGGCTGATTTCGTGGTGCGAGGTGGTGCCACAGTCTGAGGTGACCAAGAGAGACACCCCTTCGTTCGCCAAAGTCCGAACCACAGACTCGTTGAGCCCATAGCCCTCGCGTAGGCGATGGGGAACATACGCCCTGACATTGGCCCCAAGTGTGCGGAAGAAGGACAGGTAAATGCTGGTGGCGGACATGCCATCTACATCATAATCACCATAAAAACAGACCTGCTCACGCCGTTGCATTGCATGATGCAGACGGTCGACCGCGCGCTCCATATCGGGAATCAGGAACGGATCATGGGTGTGGATAGGAGACATCCAGGCGGTGGCCTGATCCAGGGTCGTGACCCCACGATTGAGCAGCAGTGCGGCCGTGGCCGAAGAGATGGATAAGGCCTGTGATAACCGGCTGCGTTGGATGGGATCGACTTGACGAAAGACCCAGAGCTTGGGCTGCATATCCGCCTCCTTCAGGGCCTGGGCCGTGTTTACGTTGAACCGATGGATTGCCGGGAAACGAGGCAAACTGTAATAACTCGCTGCTTCTTTGTCAAACCAAGGCGGGGGGAGAGGACGGTGAGTGAATCGAGTGAGCGAAGAGAGTGGGAAGCGGCGCTATTCCCCTCCTTTTTGCACGTAATTCTTTACGAATTCTTCGGCGTTTTTTTCAAGAACATCGTCGATTTCATCGACCAGCTTGTCGATGTCTTCCTTCATTTTCTTGCCCGCCTCGACGACCTTGGGATTGGCCTTGACCTCTTCCTTCCCTTGCGGTTCGCGTCGCGGCTCTTGCTTACGTTCCTGCTTTTCCATTCGAGCACCTCCCGCACATCCAGGGAAACTCTCGCGGTCAGTCAGCAACTTAGGACGATACGTTCACCATACTCCACGGCAAGGAAACCCGTCAAGGCAAGGCCATAAATGACAAGCGCCGTTTCCAGAAAGGGAAACGGCGCCATCATTCGATCTCCAATCGTCTATTAGACGATCAACGAAACAATAAGCAGGGCAACAATATTGATCACTTTGATCATTGGGTTCACCGCCGGTCCCGCCGTATCCTTGTACGGATCACCGACCGTATCACCGGTGACCGCTGCCTTGTGTGTGTCGGTGCCCTTCAACCCCTGCTCTTCAATAAACTTTTTCGCATTGTCCCAGGCCCCACCGCCGCTCGTCATCGAAATCGCGACGAATAGGCCGGTCACGATGCTGCCGACCAACACACCACCAAGCGCTTGCGGGCCAAGAATCACACCCACAAGAATCGGCGATGCCACAGGAATCAAGCCGGGGATCATCATCTTTTGGATGGCCGCTTGAGTTACGATGTCGACACAGGTGCCATACTCCGGCTTCCCCGTGCCTTCCATAATGCCCTTGATCGTCCGGAACTGCCGCCGCACTTCTTCCACGATCAAGCCACCGGCTTCACCCACGGCTCTCATACAGAGCGCGCCAAAGATAAACGGCAACATACCGCCCAGGAACAGACCGACCAACACTTTTGGGTTGGACAGGTCGAATGCCGCCAGCGCAGGATTGTGTGCCGCCACCTCCCGGGAATATTCCGCGAACAGCACCACCGCCGCCAATGCGGCTGAGCCAATCGCATAGCCTTTCGTCACCGCCTTGGTTGTATTGCCGACCGCATCCAACGGATCGGTGATGTCACGCACTTCCTTACCTAAGTGCGACATCTCGGCAATACCGCCGGCGTTGTCCGTGATCGGACCAAACGCATCGATCGCCACGACAATTCCGGCCATGGACAACATTGAGACCGCCGCAACGGCTACGCCGTACAACCCACCAGACTCCGCGCCGCCGCACACCCAATAACTGCCGAGAATAGCCATCGCAATCACCACCACCGGCGCCGCAGTCGCCTGCATGCCGACCGCCAGCCCCGCGATGATGTTCGTCGCATGGCCGGTTTCGCTCGCTTTGGCGATATATTGCACCGGTTCATAATTCTTCGACGTGTAATAATCGGTAATGAAGACAAGCGCCAGCGTCACCGCCAATCCCATCAACGCGGCAATGTAGTAACTGAATCCGCTGACGCCCCCGACCCCGCCCATAATCATGAGGGTGATTGGTAAAAACGCTACGGCAGCGATCCCACCGGCCACAAACAATCCTTTGTAGAGCGCTTTCATGACTTCCTCACCCGGGTTCACCTTTACGAACAGAACCCCAATGATCGTCGCGAAAATCGTCAGGCCTCCTAAGACCAACGGATAGAGGATCGGAGCAGTTGCGCCCTTAAACATCGTAAAGGCCAGCACCATGGCCGCGACCGTCGTTACCGCGTAGGTCTCGAACAGGTCCGCCGCCATGCCGGCACAGTCACCGACGTTGTCACCGACGTTATCGGCGATGACCGCCGGATTCCGCGGATCATCTTCCGGAATTCCTGCTTCGACCTTACCGACAAGATCCGCACCCACATCCGCCGCCTTGGTATAGATACCGCCACCAACGCGGGCAAACACCGAGATCAAGCTGCCGCCAAATCCAAGGCTCAGCAAGGCATGAATGGCCTTTTCTTGCCCGGCGATTGATTGCGCAATCATGTAGAAAGTGGTAATCGCCAACAGTCCAAGACCGATCAACAACAGACCCGTCACTGCACCCCCTCGAAACGCGACGGTCAAGGCGGCATTCATGCCATTGTGTGCGGCTTGCGCGGTCCGCACGTTGGCGCGCACGGCAATGATCATCCCCACATAGCCGGCAATCGACGAGGCTCCTGCACCGACCAAAAATCCGACCGCCGTCAGCAAACCGAACTTATCGGAGACGGCCCCTGCGCCCCAGAGAACGACGAAGAGCACCGCGGCCACGTACCCGACGGTCTTATACTGTCGGTTCATGTAGGCGCTGGCGCCTTCTTGAATGGCCTTCGCAATTTCCTGCATCTTCGCATTGCCGGCATCAAGTCTGAACACCCACATCGCGAGATACACCCCATATCCAATGCCAGCCACGGCAGCTATCAAGGCAAACGTGATAATCACTGAGTCACTCACGGGACATCCTCCTGCTGATTAGACGAACTCCATATGTCACACGGCTCTCCGTGGCTTCAACCCATCTAAACTACATTCGCAAGTGGGTAAATCCAAGGCGGGCGGAGTCGAACTCGCAGCTGACCACCCGGAAAAGCTGTGCCATTTTATAGAGTCACACGGAGCGGATCAAGACAAAATACTACCGATCAGAGCGTAGTTTTCCGGTCTTGTTCCTAAACAGGGGGATGCGCGAGAATGTGACTTTGCCCAGCCTTGAGCGGAGCCTCCCATGGTCAGCCGGACAAGAATGTTGTTACCAGTCGGCTACTAGGCCATGAAGGATCTCTCAAACAGAACAAGAGGTTACATATGACAACGGCAATCTTGAGGGCGCTGTTCCTCCTATGTCTCACCGGGCTTCTTGCTGCCTGTGGGGACGACGGTGATACGCAGAATACCGCCTCGACCTCAACCAGCCTGACACTCCAACCTATTGCAAGCAGTCTAAATTCACCGGTCTTCCTGACCGCTCCCCGCGGGGATGTGGATCGCCTGTTTGTTGTGGAGCAGGGCGGCACCATTCAAGTTCTCGATCGGACAACGGGAAGCCAGCTCTCGACATTTCTGACATTGACCGGCATCACCAGCGGTGGAGAACGAGGATTGTTAGGTCTGGCCTTTGATCCCAACTACAATGCCAATGGCCGCTTCTACCTCTTTTATACAGACGCCAATGGCGCGATCACGATCAGCCGACTTGTGGTGTCGGCATCGGACGCCAATGTTGCTGATCCAACGTCGCAGGTGATCTTAACTACCATTCCCCATCCGAACTTTGCCAACCACAATGGAGGCATGTTGGCGGTCGGACCGGATGGATGCCTGTACGCGGGAGTCGGCGACGGAGGAAGTTCGGGTGATCCCAACAACAATGGGCAAAGTCTCGGGAGTGGACTGGGGAAAATTCTCCGAATTGATCCGGGTACCCCAGGAGCAGCCTGCACCAGCGGAGGTGTGAATCCATTTGTCCTCACAGGGGGGAATCAGCTGGTGTGGAGCTATGGGCTACGGAATCCCTGGCGCTTTGCCTTTGATGGGGACGATCTGTACATCGCCGATGTCGGACAAGCGGCGAGCGAAGAAATCAACGTATCGCCGGGCCCCAATGCCGGAAAAGGACTCAACTACGGCTGGCGACTGATGGAAGGATCCGCCTGTTTTAATCCCTCAACCAATTGTAACAATGGTGGACTGACCGTACCGGTTCTTGAGTATCCACACGAGGACGGCGCCTGTTCCGTCACAGGAGGCTATGTCTATCGCGGCCAAGTCGCACCGGCCATCCAAGGCACCTATTTCTACGCCGATTTCTGCACCGGTTTTGTCCGCAGTTTCCGCTTCAACAACGGTTCCGCCATCGAGCGAACCGAATGGCCATTGCTTGCGGCCTCTTCGATCACCAGCTTCGGCCAAGATGGTCTGGGAGAGCTCTATATCCTGACTCAGGGGGGAACGGTGTCTCGGATCGTCCCGAACTAGAATGTCTTTCAATCTGCGAGGTGGTTTGGCCTCGCTCCTCTTCACTGGTTTACGGCTGCCATTTACTTTGCTATAGTTCGCCAGGCAAAGGACCTATGGGACTCGAACCGAACTACATTATTATCGACGGGCAAACGTTCTCCAAGGCCAAACTTGCGCTGGACAATCATGTCTACAAGAACTGTCAGATCGACGACTGCGATCTGTACTACAGCGGCGGGCAATACGAACTGCTCGATACCCACATCACCAATTCCCGCCTGATCCTCAACCATCCTGCCAAAGGGATTTATAACGCCTTGCAGATCTTCAAGATGAAGTCGCCGGGGTCTCGCATCATCTTCGAGTAACCAGTTTCTTCATGCCCTATACCTACGACTACACCAGCGCCGAGGCCGGCGACGAGAGTGCGTCCAGACGCTACTGGCGCTTCGCCAAAATGACGCTGACCCGCTGGACAAGAGCCAAGACCTTTGCCTTCAACGGCCACACCTACCTCTACCTCTATCACTTCTGCAACAAGACATGGAAAAACGAGCGCGGCGTCGAGATTCCGATCTTCCGAGAGCTCCTGCTTCGCCATCAGAACGCACGCATTCTTGAAGTCGGCAATGTGCTCTCGCACTATGTCCCGATCCACCACGACGTGGTCGATAAGTACGAGGTCGCGCCGGGAGTCATCAATCAGGATATCGTCGAGTTTGCACCGACAGCGCGATACGATTTGATCCTCAGCATTTCGACACTGGAACACGTGGGTTGGGATGAGGTGCCGCGCGAGCCAGCCAAGCTCCTACGGGCCATCGAGCACCTCCGGAACCGATGCCTCGCCCCAGGTGGGAAAATCGTAGCCAGTTTACCGATAGGCTATAACGAGTTTTTCGACGGATTGCTCCGCAACGGGAAAAGCCCCTTTACACACCAGCACTTTCTCAAGCGGATCTCACCACGAAACTATTGGGAGGAGTCGGATTGGAACAGGTGCAAGGACGCGACTTACGGCCGATTCGTCGCCCATGCGATCGTGATCGGAACGATTCGAGGCTAACCCTACTAGTTGGAGTACCTTTTCAGGCTGCGCCAACTATGGTTGTATCGGTGCAAGCGATCTTGGCTGCAACATTGTAGGTGTTCCTTCAAGGCGCGGCACAAGGGAGAGAAGGGCTTGTACCTGATCAGAGGGAGCGACAAGGGCAATACCCGCACATACCCCCCGATGGAGACCGGTCGATACAGAACACATCACCTGACACTACTGTCAGGTGAGTCTGCTGGCAAGTTTGAGCAGGATTCAAGACACACCAAAGCGAGGGCTTGGTCTTCCCAGAGTCGTCTCACATTATTTAGGCCCCTTGGCGTCATTCCTTCTAGGAACCACTGAGCCTGGTGTGTCTGACTGAGTAGGACCGCTCATCCCCTCGCCTTCGGAACCAGCCTCTTGACCCGCAGGCCCTGCGTCGGTGGATCGCTTCCCTTTGATGAGATTGTCGATGAGATCTTTCCTAGCCTGTTTCGCAACACTATCCGGAGCAGCTGGGAGCGGCAAGGCTTCAGCATTCTCATAATCGCTTTTGTTGTGCTGCTCACCCAAAGGAGCCTTCCTTCCTGTGGTTGTTCCCCCCGTGATGATTTCTTGAGCTTCAGCTGACAGCGCTAGTCCAACCAGCGTGATCCCCAAGAGTGTTGTCATTCGTATGGAACCCCTGATCCCTATGCCCATAGCACCCCCTTTGGTACCCATCACATTTTAACAACTGGGAGACTTGAAATTCCGTCCCCTGACCACCACAGATACCTTCTGTGGTAGGGCCTCACAAATAGTGCTTCAAGAATGCCCACTTTCATGGTCGCGCACCCAACTAAATCCAGCCACTATCCATACCATGGCTGTCTTGCTCAGGGGACATTGACCACCGAAGTCTCGTGTCCCCGAGAAGAGAAACGTAGCCTCCACGAGCTCTTGAGAAAAACCAAGAAGAGAGATCCTCACATCGCAATATGAGGACCCCTCTTCTGCAAGAACCGCTCAATCCTGCAGCAGTGTGGAGCTGACAAGACTCTTTTCCCTATTATCGTTCAGCCATCGCTCATGAACAACGAGGATCTGAGCCAGCACAGGCGGCATTGACCAACGACACAATATTCGTGCTGGTAAAGGGGCTGGCTCCCTGTTCCTTGATCACCGTATTTGTGTAGCCCCAGCTGGTCACTCCCACGACCATGTTTGGAGTTGAATAAGACCCAAATGAGGTCCCGCTCAGCGATGGTTGGTACCCAAAGTTATTGAGCCATGCTCCACCGCTGGAACCGCCCGTCATCAAGGAGCCAATGATGGTATTGTTCACGAGCGTCGAAGAGGCGATGAAGCCCTGTGAGTCATTTCGCATCATGTACAAGCCACTATTGTGCGAGCTAGGATATCCGATTTGGGTGATATGGGTGAGGCCGTTAGACGTAAAGCCCCACTTGTTCCATGCATAGCCATACCATCCGGTCTTGGTACCGGGATAGGCGCCGGACTGAGGAGTTAGTTCGAGCACCGCTACGTCATCCTTGCAGACGACCCCGGGAGCGCTGGCGGCACATTGTCCTGCAGCTCCATTGAAATAGGCAGACATGACCCAGGCTGTTGATACATTCCAGGTGCCATAGGGGCGCGAAGAACTCCGAAGCCCAGGAACAAATTGGAAGTTCGTATAAAACTTCTTGGATGCATACTTGGTGACGCAGTGCGCCGCCGTCACCACCACACCCCGCTTGATCAATGAGGCAGAGCACACAAAGTTACCTTGGCCGGGGATCGTAAAGTACAGCTTGCCGGACGGGCGATATGGGTACATCTTATTCGTCGCACTGCTGAGATCTGCTTTTGCTGTGCTAAATGGATGGTTTGAGGTACCGAACTGCTGCGGTTCAACCTCCAACCCCGCTTGGGAATCGAACCCATCCACAGAAGTCCCGTCTTCCGCTGGATCGGTCGTACCATCACCCATGCTCCCTTCGACTTGGCCTGAGTCGTCAACCGCAGCTGATTGGAATTGATTGACTAAATTACTGATCAAATCCTGTTGGGCCTGTGCCACAACCGCCTCCGTAGCTTGAGGCAATTCGAGCGCTCTGGCACTAGCAAAGTCCAACATTTGGGAATTGTTTTTTTCATGCACCACCTTGACTCCGGTCACCGCTCCTTTCCGTATGATTTGCTCGGCTTGGGCCGACGGAACCAAGACGGCCAGGGTCACCCCCATTGCCGTGACTACTCGTAGAATATGCGAGACACTCGTACTCATACATTCCTCCCTGTTTGGTTGATTCGTCATCTACTCGCTTCTATTCTCTCTCTGCACACAACACACCGGTTCACACCCTCTTCACCTCCTCTCAACGCCAGAATCTCGGATCCATGACGACACGAGGTACGAACGGCAACATTGCGTCCCCCCCAGCTTCATATCACCCACTCATCGGTCGTTCTGCATGTCATCTCCGTCATCTTCTTCCGTATACTCGTCTACCTGGTCCGTCACTTGTGCGATGTCCCAGTCGTGCTCAAACTCCGCGATCTCATCTCTCCCCGGCTCCTCGTTCTGATCTTCCGAAGTATCGAGCTCCGATGGAGTTCCGTCCGAGACCCGTCCATTCCTGTGTGGGATGAAGTCTGTGGTCTCTAAGATCTCACCCGATGACGTGGTCCTATCGGACAGCTGAGACCGTCCTGACTCTCGCACAAATTCATCTGGCTGCCCGGGAACCGGCCCGCAGGCTGGCACACTGATAAGACACACCCCCCAGAGCAACCACGCGACAGGCCGTGAGCACCGCTGCGAGTTCCGTTGTTCCACCGATATACCGTTAGATTGCATCACGGGTTCTCCTGAGACGGTGTTAGAGCCCTTCATCGCCTCCCTCGCAAACGCACCACCCCGAGCTGTCGGAGTGCTTGTCGTATAAGTCATGAGTCGACATAGCATCTCCCCGTTCACCTGGTCAGACACGAGGTTAGGATGTCGATTCATCGCACCGCATATAGATTCTCCATTCTCACGTTTTATTAGGTATCCAATATGCAGGCCATGCCATCACTGCCGAAACTATTCTTACTACTTTGCTTTCCATATCATTTGACGTTATGCCAAAGCAAAAACGATACCATGGCTGCGCACGACAGACACACCCATCACTTTTACGTAATTTCCACATAAAAGGCTCCAACTGAAACGAGGTCCATCAATGAACGCAGATTACGTCGATCCATCGTGTATCGAAACAGATACTGTGTATTATCGAATCGGATACACTTCGTGATGAAGCTCTGCCCCATTCCTCTGGAGATCTATACGGTAAATGAACCGCTTGGGTGAACAGGGGCTGGAGATCAGCCGGAGACCATTCTCAATGCCAGTATTATCATCACACCCAGTTCAACCACGAATCATCAAGAGATGCATGATCCGAATATGCATCAGACACGAAATGGAATAGGGGTATTCGGCATGAAGGCAAAGATCGGAGCGGATGGCCGGACGAACTGATTTGATCGGTTTCGGCTGCCGGAGCAAGCGTGTATGATCGCCATGCATTACTGCATCTCCTCCCCCAATAGACGGAGGTTTAAAGCGATGTGGCGTACAGCAGCCCACACGCATTGGTACCGGTCTCTAGGCAAGGTGAGCGGGGCTGAATCGAACCAACCCTAATTCTGGTCAAAGTCGACCATGTCTTCGTGGTAATGACGCAGATCCTTGAGTGGGACAACGTGGGTGACTGCGGACTCGCGAAGTACACCACCTGCCTCTGAATCACGTGGGGCTTACCCAATCTCGAGTCTGTCAGGCAACGCCTTCTTCGCAGCAGATAAAGAACCCACGTTCCGGCACCACTGGAGATGCATTGACAATCCAGGATGGGATGGAAACAACTCTCGGCATGAATGAGGACGCAGGTAGCCCACTACTACAGAAGCGATGGCCCCTCCACTATCAAGCAGAGTTCGTCAAATACGGCTTTTTCGCCGAGACCCTGATATCTATCGGAGATGAAGCTCGGCGAACTGCCGACATAGCACTGGTCCTTCCCAGACCACTCAACGATCTTTGCGTAAGGCACACTTTCTTTCACGCCTCATCAGCTACCTCCCAACCGGAACATTCTCCGTCCGTTTCACGATCTCGATGGGCTGGAAGACTGGATCTTGTGAGCCTTGGGATGATTCGGCTTCGACTAACTGAAGGAATGAGGCAGGGCCGGTCAGTGGACCATAATTGAGAACGACTTCAACGTCGAATGTTTTGGTGTCTTTCGGCGTTGGAAACGTGAAGGTTTCCTCTCTGGTTTCCTCTGGTTTCAAAACCGTGTCCTCAGTTACCTTCGCCGCCTCAAAGTCAAAGATGGTGGGCTGTCCATTGGTATCCAGATACGTCCGTCCATAGACCCGCTTATCCGAGAACACCGTTTTAAGATTCTTTCCCCTGATGCCTAGATTCAACGCCACCGTAGCCCAGGCCGGATGGGTCGCAGGCAAATTATGCGGCACCAGGCTTTTGACCTTGACCGTCACCGTTGTTTTCTCACCGTCCACCTTGGTCTGCACGTCCAACTTCGCCGCTTCTTGACGAAGCTTGCCGATGCGTCCTGGGAAACTATGGTTGGCGATCGTGCGCTTCTTTTCCCCGTTGGCTGATTCGCCGACTTGTTGCGGCATATGGCACGTCTGGCATTCTTTGCCTGACTTGATCGCGCGGCTTTGATCCCAGTTGCCAAGCAAATCATTGGCCTTTCCCAAATTCGTTGCTGAGGGTACTGACTGGTGGCAATTCAGACAGAGATCCGACTTCTGAAATAGGTTCGATTCCATCGATTGATGAGCGAGGTTCTGAACAAAATCTTTGTATGGTCCATAGAGTGTCTTGCTGCCGATCTCATACTTCGGCTCCGGGGGATGCTTGGCCCGGTCCACCTGCTTGATCAAGTGGCATTGGCTGCAGGCAACGCCATCCAACGACGGGTCGCCCGCTTTTGCTTGATCCACAAAGAGCTGCACATGGTCTGAGAATTCTCGCACATGCGGAGCATGACAGCGGAAACACAGCGCCTGGTCCTTTCCACCGGACGACTTTAGGTAGGCATCCAGCGATGCACGAAACGCGGGAGAATGGATGGACGTTGCCAAGGGCGAGGTCTCCCATTCTTCATACACCCGTTCATGACACCGTTTACATTTATTGGAATGGGGAAAGGCTTTTTCGATCACCGACTGATTCGGGACAGTCTGAGCTAGAACGGACGTGAACATGCCACTGAAAAATACAGCCGCACACATCGCGACAACACAGCTAACCCTGACCATCATCATGCTAGGCACCGGTTTTACGATGACTGGCGCTTCCGCAGGATGTTTAAAATGGCCGTTATTCTTTCTCACCGGCCACCCCTGCGCGCTAAGGCGCGCACTTCACCGACCAAGGCCGCAGCGAGCCAAGAGGCGAGGCGTACGCTTCGGTACGTTGAGCTTCTGAGCGACGCGAGAACGCCACTGGAGAGCTTTTTTAACATCCTGCTAGGAGAGTGGTTTGACACGATACGTCAGAAAGTGCCGCTGTGAATATTCCCGAATGATCTTCTTCGCCTCTTCTCGTTCGCTGTCTGTCCTTAGAGTTGCAAGATACTTTTCTTGCAACTCCGGTGTCGGCGTCGGAATCAGTGAGTAAGTCAGCACCGCCTCAACAGATGAGGCGACGGCCCCAGGCGGCGGTGCGAGCGCAAAGGGAACCTTCCTCGTCGTACCCCCCTTCACAAATGGATCGGGAATTGGGCCACGAAGCATCTCCTCATATGACAATCCAAACTGTTTTGTTTCTTCAGCCAATGTCCGGCCGTCCGCATCCTTCACCGTCAGAGTCAAAAAGAATTGCTTCAGAACGGGATCGCCGTCCGGAAAACTGTGAGGAAGACTCCCGACCTTCACCGCCCCAACTCCTTCCACGACCGAATCGTGTTTCGTTACTCCAATATCGATACGAGGCATCCATTCAGCTTGAACGTTCCGGTTTCTTAACAACGTGCCGGAACCGACGACCCCACGAAACCAGTGACGCCCGATCGGTCTGGTCATCGCCCCGCGCCGGGAGGTGGAACTGCCGGTCGACGGCTCCATGTGACAGTCTTGGCACACGGTCCCCTGAAGAATTTCCCCGGGCAGGTCCTTTTGCCCCACATCTTTCACCTTATCGAAATGGCAGGAGGCACAAAAGCTGACTTCGCGAAACTGATCAGATTGCGCGGCCTGGTGCACCAAGTTCTCTTCGGGATTCGAATAGGGCCCATAGAGGGTCTTGCCTGGGTGTATTTGGAAACGCGGGTGTGTGCTCGCATTTGGATCGATTCCGTTCATCAAATGGCACGACGCACAACCGATCCCCTCGACCTTCGGGTTCCCAGCCAGAACGTCCGCGACAATCTTCTCGGCATGTTGGGGGAATATCGTCACGGAGGGCACATGGCACGACAGGCATGCTTGCTGCTCATCGGGTGTTGGATTCGTCTGCTTCCAGAGGCCTAAGACGGTCCGAAACACGGGAGATTCCAGCGCCGTGCCATGCAGAAGTGCGGCATCCACACGGCCAAACGTCTTCAGGTCAGGGGTCTGCTCTCTCGCCCCCTTCCACTCTTCGTAGTGACGAACATGACACTGCTTACAATCCTCCGACCGTATAAAGACCTGTTCGATCTCTGCGACCCAACTAGACGACGCTGGATGAGAAGCTGCCGGATCATCTGGCCCTTGAGCCACCGCGGGCTCGTCAGACAAACCAGTGAGGCCACTCAACACGACCAGCGCTCCAACCGCCCCTATGAATCGCGCTGTGGTCATGTCGATCGACCTTCGCCTCCTAATCCCGCTTGCAGCCGACGAAATGAAAATTGACACCCCAGCTCACTGGCTCGCCCGGTTCTGCCGGCTCATAGGTCCCGACGGTAAAGTTACAGCCTGTCATGGCTTTCTTCAAAGCTCGCCCAAAATCTGCCATATCGCGGATCTCTTGCTTGTCGATTTCCTTGATGACGGAGCGAACCTTGATCCCCGCATTGTCCGCTCGAGAATTCCCGATGACCTCGAACACCGCCACACCCTGTGGTCGTTGCAACTTCAGCTCCTTCTGGATTTCTTCATCCACCGGCCCCACCACGATGCCGAACTCCTCTCCAAGACTCGACGCTTCTTTCTCCGTCATGGAACCATTGTCAGTGGTTCCTAGTGCCGGCTCTGGTCCAAGGCAATTCAGCACGCACAACAGCAGGATTCCCACTCGCATCGGCACGGTCACAATTCTTGTGCTCCAACTCAGGAAACGGTCTCGCATCAAAAAGCCACGGATTGCCGACATTCTGTGATTACGTCACGGGGTCGAGGCGAAGATGAAACCATGGGGCGACGGCTTTTTGTCCGTTTCGTTCCTTATTTTCCCCGTTCCAGACGGAGAACGAAATGGCTTGCACACGCCCCGGGACCAGTTTCGCTTCGTTCTCTTGTTCTTCGCTCTGCAGTGGCCGACGCATCACGACATGCCAGACCCCATCTTTCCAGAACGCGTGCCCCTGCACACGCCCTTGTTTCTCTTTGGTGGTGAGGGTGCTAAATCCTCCGCCGATGAGATCTTCCACGGAAGACACCCGTCGCGGAATGACCTCAAAGGTCCGCACACCACCCTCTTTCCGTTCTGACGGTCGAGCCGCACGCCGATCGATATCGCTCTGCCAATCCGCCTTCCAATGCCAGATATTAATGTAGTGATCCAACTGTCCCATACAGAAAAAGGCCGGTGCATCGCCGAGCGGAAGGCCGATCGCCACGCCATCTCGGAAGGTCCCTGGAGTCAGTTGGTCATTCTTCGTGTTGTCTTGCCACTCGAGGAGAAAGACAAGATCCGTCCCGTTGTGGATGGAGCGCACGGTCAACGCGCGTACCGTCGGCTCTGGCCACACCGGTCTCGTAATAACCTGTCCACTGAGAGGAATGGTGATCGGTGCAACGGATTGCCACGCGGCATCGTCGGCAGTCTTCGGCAAGTCTCCTTGGACGAAATAGGATCTGATGCTCATCCCCTCAGAACTGACCAGGGGGATTCCGAATGCCCCGAGGACACTG
Source organism: Nitrospira sp. (assembly GCA_016715825.1). NCBI lineage: Bacteria > Pseudomonadati > Nitrospirota > Nitrospiria > Nitrospirales > Nitrospiraceae > Nitrospira > Nitrospira sp. The sequence goes on from JADJXO010000013.1 coordinate 286,258, forward strand.
GCGAGGATGATCAGCCCAGACAAGAAACCAATGAGGTGAGAACGGGAGTTGCTGATCCAAGCCATAGACAGAACCTGATACTCCGATAACGAATCGGGTTCAGATTACCACAAAACTGCGGCGAGACAAACGTAGCGAGGAGGAGCCATTGACTACGGGAGCCTGAGTCGGCGGATCTTGTTTTCTCCGCGTTCACAAATGTAGAGATGGCCTTGGGAGTCCAGCGCCAAGCCCACAGGAGAATTGACTACGGCTTCAACCCCGAGCAGACCATCGCCGTGCTTCACCATTCCGGCTGATTCCTTGGCGACGAATCGAGCGGCGCCGCAACCGCCGATATTCTTGTCTTCGTATCCGCTATCCCCGTTTCCTGCCACCGTCGTGATGACACCGGTTTTCCCATCGACCTTCCGAACCCGATGATTCATCGTGTCCGAAACATAGAGATTGTTCTCTCGATCAATGACCACGGCTTCAGGAGCGTGGAGCATGGCCTTGACCGCCAGCTTGTCGTCGCCGTCATACCCGTACCGGCACACCCCCGCGACGGTCGAGATAATGCCCGTCCGCGCATCGATCTTACGAACACGATTGCTGCCCTTGTCGACCACATGCAGATCGCCCTTGCTATCGACGGCGAGGCCGACGATGTCGTAGAGACGCGCATCCATTGCGGACGTTCCATCATCCAGATACATCGACATGTCCAACCCATCGGAACAGACCGGCATGAGCCAGCCCTGATCATCGCTGAAATCGATGCCGATCGCATCACCGGACAGCACGACTAAGTTTCTCGCCACTAACGGTTGTTCGCGTGCTTCATCTTCCGCCGTCCAAGCCCCTGCGATGGTTGTCACCATGCCGGTCGTGAGATCGACCCGTCGCATTTTGTGCGCTTGCGTATCAGCGATATAGAGGATATCGTCTTCTCCGAACGCAATCGCAGCCGGCCAAGTCAGGTTGACCTCTAATGCCGGTCCATCTCCGTTAAACCCGTGTTGTCCGGTCCCAACTACCGTCGTAATGACGCCGGTCTCATGATCGATCCTACGAATCCGGTTGCTCCCGGAATCACAGATATACAGATTGTTCAGCGAATCAAACGCGACACCAAGCGGAAGATAGAGACCGGCTTCACCGCAGAGCCCCTCATCGCCGCTGTAGCAGGTCTCTCCGATGCCGGCGAAGTTGTGAAGCGTGCCCTCCTGCAGATGAATGCGGCGGACACGATCGGATCCCGATTCGGCAAAGTATAGCCACTGCTCATCCTGATCGAGAGCCACATGGTGGGGAAGAGGAATCCCAGCCTTCACGGCGCGTTTGCCGTCACCAGTGCTTCTCGCCTTGCCGTTTCCGGCAAAGGTCTCGATATATCCTGTGGCCAGCTGGAGTTCAGTATCCATCGTGATGACTACGACTGTTGGGCAGACTGGGCGGGCGATCCAGTCGGCTGAGTCAACGATGCATTCTGCGTCGACGTGACAGCTTGAGGCGACGTGGCCTCTTGAGCGGCTGCCTGGGCTTCGGCCTCAATCGCGTCCGCTTCATGTACAGACTTCTTGAACCCTTTAATAGCCTTGCCGAGCCCTTCCCCTAACTGTGGAAGTTTCCCAGCACCGAAAATGATCAGGACGATCATGAGGATGAGGATAAGTTCTGTGAACCCTAAGCTACCAAACATAGTGCCCCCCTTCCCATAAAAGAATCAGGACCGAGGATTGTCTTTTGCCTTCTTGGCAAACCGTTCTTTCAACCGCTTGCGAGCCGCTTCTGCTTGTTCGAACATCTTGCACTTATCGTAGACGCTGATGAGGTTGTAATAGGCCAGCGGCTCGTCAGGGTTGTGCTCGACGGCGCTCTCCATGACCTGAATCGCCAAATCGGTCTTCTTGTGGCTAAGGGCGATTTCCATCAGTTTAAAACTAGCCTCGAGATGCTTCGGATCAAGCTCCAAGGTACGAAGGTAACACTGAATTCCCATATCAATCGTGTTGTAATCGGATACCTGCGGGTTATCCAATTCGACATAGACCCCTGCGAGGTTGTACCAGGCGATAGGATCATCCGGAGTGATTTCCACGAGACGTTCGTAGTAATTCTTCGCCTCCAAATATTTCTTCTTATCCGCGTACAGCCTCCCTAGGTTGAACAGGGCCAGGACATCATGCGGGAAGATTTCCAACGCATGCCGGAATTCAGCTTCGGCCTCGTCGCTCATACTTTTCGTCGCATAGATCGTCCCAAGATTGGCATAGTACATGGCCAACGAGCGATTCATTTCCGCACGAAGACCCTCAGCCATCTCGATCGCTTTCTTGACTTCGGCTAAGGCATCATCCAGACGCCCCTTACTGAAGTACAATTCACCGAGTCGACAGCGCGCCTGGAAGTCATCCGGCTCACTGGCCAACAACTGTTCAATCCCGGCAATTTCCTCATCGGGAGAGAGGGGGAGATCTCCAGGATCAGCGGGAGTATCTACGTGTGATGTCATCTGTCCAGGTGTATCCATAACAACGCTCGTTCTTTGGTTTATACGTGCCCCGTGACCAGCCTCTCCGATGCCGGCATCACAGAGCCTTCCCTTGTCGACACTTCCGCCGTGGCCGCCTTCGCTCGATCAGCTGCGAGCAACATCACTCCAAGAACAACCATCAGGGTCAGATTCGAGAACAATAATGCGTAGCCGGCGATGAACATGAGGCCAATGCCATACCCTGCTATTCGACCCGTCATCAGCAACTTCACGACCGTGTACGACCAACAGAGCAATCCCCCGACATAGATCGCAAAAGGCAAATAGAACGTGTAGCCCATCCCAAATTGGAAGATCCAACCGATACCCTGCGAGGCCTGCCGAAAGGCAGCGGCAAATGCCGGGCTGTACAGATCTAACAGATAATCGGCCACAATCAACGTCGCAAACACGATCGTCGTGACTCCCCAAAACCACAGGGCTCGGCTCAGTTGCTGTCGATTCTTCGTGCGAAGTGATAGACTTCTGCTCTTCCCGTACGCCACAAACACCAGATAACTGGCCAGCAGCATGAACGCCTCACCCGCACGGTGCGACTCATACGCCAATGGTGGGGCGGCCAGCACCCCCATCCAGCTATAGAAGCTCGACACAATCTGATAGTACAACCATCCCGAAACGCCTAGATAGTAGACAGCAGCCAGTACTCGTTGTGCCGATTCACGATGCGTGATCCAGTACTCTGATACAAAGGCCGTAAGCACGACGAGCGTCAATCCGTTGTAGAGGACGGCCCCCAGCATCCCGGGCTCGATAACCAGGAAGAGGATGGTCAACAGCAACAGCAGGACCGTGCCTGCGATTCCTCCCCTGACCAGCCGACTCGTGTCATAGCCTTTCCATCGGTTGATGATGGCCAATGCCAGAGCCAGGAACAACAACACGGCGACGATGTTGATGAGCCAGGTCCCTACTTCGGTCAATGCGGTGAACGTCGGCGTAATCCATGGATGGTCAGCCGCCATCTTACTCAAATGCATCCCGAGACGGGAAAGCAGACGATACAAGATCAGCTCAAGGAAGGAGGTCAGCAGAACCAGCTTGACGGCGTACTCGAACAACGGGCCAAAGTCCGAAATCCTACCCGTCAACCGCTCACTTCCTGCCGCTGCGTTCATGCCCCCACCCACGCCAATCCGGTTGTTAGTGTGGTCGGAAACAAGGAGGTTCACCGTGCGGCCACCGGGAGCTGCTTCGCCGCTTCTTTTGCTCTCGAGATATACAGCAGTCCATCCGCCATGGCATAGTTGAACGGGAGTTCGCACACGACCTCGCTGATCCGCTCATACACGTATTGATAGAGCCGTTCCGCTTCATCGGGTGTCATCCCCTCTTGCACTTCGTAAAAGAAACCAAGGCTGAGGTCCTCCGCAGACGGTCGCATAATGCGACGAATCCCATAGCTGCCCGGATCGCTCATGATCGGCGCTTCTTTTTCCAAATCGAACAGGCACGGCTGACAAGAAAATCCGTACGACTGATGCAATTTCTTGTTTTCCACGATGAAGTTCATCGTTTCGAGCGCTTCTTCCTCTTTTTCCGTAGGGAACCCGACGATGATATAACAATGCATCGCTATACCGAGATCGACGCAATCGTCCGCGATCCGCCGGACCCACTCCTGCTTGATTCCCTTCTTCATGAAATCCATGATGCGCTGATTGAAGGATTCCAGCCCGAAGACGATCTTCAAGCACCCGGCCTCCCGCATAGATGCCAGTAGCTCACGCGAGAGGTTTTTCTCGAACCGCATCTCGCACGTCCACTTCACATCAAGCCGTTTCTCAACCATCTGTTGACACAACCGCCTCGTCGGCGCCAGCGCAAAACATTCGTCTGTAAAAAAGAAATGTCTCGCGCCATAGCGTTGCTTGAGCCACTGCAACTCTTCGACGGTTCGCGCTGGATCCTTCTGGCGGAAATTCTGGTGGTCGAGCGTCAAGGCACAGAACGCACAATCTTTATAGTAACACCCCCGAGAAAACTGAACCGGAAGGACCGGTTCCGGCGACAGATAGAGATCCAACGGAAACCCGTCATAATTGGGCGCCGGAAGTTGATCGACATTTTCTGAATAGAACGGCTGATTGACCGTAATTTTCCCGTTGTTGCGATAAATCAGGTTCGGAACTTTGCTGTAATCTTTCTTGCCTGCCAGCTGATTCACCAATTCCAGCAAGGCCGTTTCCCCTTCAAACACGACGATATCGTCGGTTAATTCGAACAAACTCGGGCAGCGTCGAATGTTGTCGACGAGACGAGTAAAGATACTGCCTCCGATGGTCACGTGCAGATCGGGAGCAGCCTCCTTGATCAAACGACAGAGCGTCAGGCCGGGAATGATTTGCGATGTCGCGGTAATCGACACCCCGATAAGATCAGGACGGCTGTCGACAATTGACGGAATGAACCGGTTTCGGAAGAGGCTCAGAAACGGATTCTGCTGCTCATCACGAACGACCTGCATCAAATCTTTCGAGGAATAAATCGAATAGTTCCCGAACTGATTGTCGACCACAGTCAGTCGCGTGGGGAAGTAGACTGCAGAAACCACTTCCAACCATTTGTCGATCATGAATAAGCTGGCGCGATAGGCATCGGGGTCATAAAACTCTTCGCTGCGCAAGGTCTCCTTCGCCAGCTCAATGCGCTCAACCAGATAGGTAAAGCGATCGAGAGAATCGGTGACCTTGGCATAGTGCTCTCGGCTCCCGGCACCGGTCTCTCCGGTGTGAGTTCTCTCCAGGTCGCGCTGTTTGGCGATCAACAGTTGATAGACCTCATCCGCATAACTTCTGGTCAAGATCGTATCCAGCAACTCGATGCCCAGATCGCGCTGCGATACGTCTGAAATCCCACCTTGATGCAAAAATCCCGTGAGGGAAGGCAGGCTGAGATACGGTTGAGATGGATGCCAGGTTGGTGGGAAAAGCAGGGAGACTTTCACGGAGAAATGAATCCTTTTACTCTTGAAAATCAGCCATTTCGATGGATATACCTTTATACCCCCCGCCGTTTGTGAAATGCAATCCCACCGTCTCTTCGCTGTGCGCGGACTCACAATAAAAAGAGCCCCGGGTAGCTCTCGCACAGCTCACGAGCCAACCCGAGGCTTCTCTTGATCTTCTTTTCGCATGCGCATCGTTGCCAATGCCCATGCAGATACGGCACTGACTACAGCTTCAACGTAAACCAGGTCGACAACGACTTCATGCCGTTTCGTTCGATATTGGCGCCATCCCAGACTGCAAACGCGATTGGCACCGACATGCCGGCCTTAAACTGCACATCGTTGGCGTCTCCGTTTTCCAAAGTCCGCTTGACGACGACCCGCCACGTCGGACCGGTGTAGCCTCCACCCTTCACGGACCCAGACGGTTCCCACACACCGTTTCCAATCACGTCCTGGTGTGCTTGCGTCGTAAGAGTGCTGAAGCCGTTTGCGCTCAGATCTTCCACTGAGCTCACACGAAGCGTCGGATCGGACATGATATTGCCCGACCAGATGCCGGAATTAAATGGCCCAAGGCTCCGACCGATACGATCCGGATATGTGACGCCACCGGCAGGCTCTTCAAAGTAAAAGTCCCAAAAAATTCCAGGGTATTGATCGTCGACATCCCAAATACCGGCACTATCCTTGCCGATATCCTTCTGCCACTCGGCATTCCATCGCCAGATATTGGTCGTTCCACCGGATTGTCCCATGCACTGGAATGGCGGAGCTCCGGCCGTGTTGAGGGGGAACATCACGGCCACCTGGTCACGAAAGTCCTGTGGGCCGATTGCGGTGTCATTCTTCGTCTGGTCGACCCACTCTAAGCGCAACCCAACATCCTTCCCATTGGTCATGGCCTTGACGAACACCGACTTCACGGAAATATTGGGATGCATCGGTGTTGTGATCAACTGCCCACTCAACGGAATAACGACACCTGGAACACTTTCCCAAACGGGATTGGCGCCGTCCATGGGAATCGGGCCCTTAACCGTCTTCGCCGGGATCGTCACCGGTTGACTGACGGCTAGTGGTACTCGCCCCATCGTCAGCAAGAATCCGACGGTCAGGGCAGAGAGAAGAATAGCAAACACCAATTTCTTGTTGGTCGTCTGCGCTACTCTCATAGTGCTCATTCCTCCTCTCGATGATGGTAAAGGTAAGGTTTCGCTCAATTCTCTGTCGTCAAGCCTGTCACGCATTCCCCGCAGGTCCACCCTGCTCTACATCCGTGTCTTTCTCTTTTTCTTTCACATCCATGTAGGATTGCGCACCGACCTCATTCAGCAACATGCTCAATTCATTCCCTTGATCTTGCGCACCACACTCGTAGGTCTGTCCCTCCGGAGAGCTGAATGTCGCCGGACGATAATCGGTCTCCGTATAGGGTTGAGGTACCACCCCAAGAAATGCGGTCTCAAAATCCATCCAGTCGGCGGTCAGATCGGCGATCAACTTAAAAGGACCGGAATCCGCCTTTTTCGTCAACATGCGACAGAAGAGCGGCACCCATCGGCCGATATGGTTCTTGACGAACTTCTTCTGGGCCTCGACCACGATGTGTGTTTTTTCGGGCCCATCATGACAGCGGGAGTAGGATTCTTTGTAGGCGAGAAAGTGCATGAACTCGAATTCGACGCTCAGATGGTCCAGCCGCTCGTGAATATCTTTTGATAACTCAACGCCGAAGGCCTTATAAAATCCTGAAATATCCCCCATTACATGGGATTGAGCAAATACGTGATCATTCCCGAACAGCGTTTCGTACGGGGGACAATCGAGCGTGATGACATTACTAAACACTCGCCGATGTTCAGCCTGGAGATCACTGAGCTGCCAACTGGAACATTCTGACGAAACCAAGTTTTCAATCAAGGCTATCTGCGTCCTCAACGCACTCAATTTCCCCTTCGCTCGCTCATTTCCGTCCGAGCCGATGGCAACGTCCAGCGCATCCAGTGCGGCCCTGCCGTCCTCCACGAACTCTCCGCACCGGAGGTAATCCAGAAATTCTTCATCTTCCGGGTACAGCAGACTCCAGGAGATCAACAGATAGATCTTACTGCGTCCAAGCGCACGTTCGACGGCGGGAGAATCTTTGAGCGCAGAAGGATTTGGCCGCGTGGCGGTTGCTATGGGGGACAAACCTGTTGTTGGGTGTTGGCTCGTCACAGACATCGCCTCCTAACCACTTCGCTTACAGCGCACTTCCTCACGGATGGACGAAAAACAAAGCCCTGTATGTATATGAAACGGCTTGCACGAAGTCAAGGGCGAATTGGCGCCTCTCCGATCGGCGAAGATTTCTCTCGACCGGTTGCATCGTTGGAATAGCGGCGTCATCGGTCGTCCTCGGTGAGATGCCTCGCAGGCACCACTCTGATCGCCACATGATCGTTGACGGTATGGCAAACCATCTCGCACATCCCGCATCCCACACAGGCGTCTGTCTCCACCGACAGACTTAACGACTCGACATCCATCGCAAGGGCGTCGGTTGGACATCGCGACACACAGGCGTGGCATCCCTGGCCTGCCGTACAGAGCCGCTGGGAGATCACCGCCAGTCCCATGCTGACCCGGCGGCTGTGCTCAACCGGCACGAGTGCATCGGCTCCGCAGGCTCTCACGCAGGGAAAGTCTTCACACAACAGACAGGGTGATTGATCGGCATAGAGAACCGGCGTGCCGTCGGTCTGATGGATGGTGATGGCGTGAGGGGGACAGGCCGTCAGGCAGTCAGCGCACTTCGTACATCGCTCAAGAAACAGTGATTCCTCCACCGCACCGGGAGGACGCAACCAATCCAGCCGAACCTGAACCGGAGCGTGCTCCGTCCGGCGGCCATCCACCTCCTTGACAAACTCTTGCGCGGCTTTGACCGTAGAGAAAACGGAATCTTTCAGAAAGTCTCGTCGGCCATATGAAGGATTGGTGGCCATGGTAAAGATCACGTACTCTGTTCCGGGTCTCGAGTTGCGTGTTTCTTGTTGGAGAACCCGACACTCGAAACACGCAACGGGAAACGACGCCCAACGTTACATCACGCCGTCGGCTCGTAACTTATACACCTCCACACAGCGATCGCAGGCCCCGAATTCAATATCCCACCCCGGATGATTCTCCCGGATGAAGTCGAGCACATAGGGCTCTAGTTTTGTGCCCATGTCCTCGACCCATGAATAGGTTGGAAACCGACAGAGCGGGCACGGGAAACCCGGCATCAGCATGATCTTGTTTTCAGTCTCCGGCACCTCGCCGCCTTCCACATCCACGGCTCGATCCATGACGCGCAGCGTATCGGAGGCCATTTCGATCAACTCTGAATGGGTGAAGTAAGAAGTTTGCCACAAACCTTCGAACACCGACTTCAGTTGAGGCGGTGGAATTTTTCGGTACCACGACCGAAACTCCTTGAACCGATCATCCTTGCTCAACATGGGTTCCTTGCCCGTTGCCACCAACCGGCTGTCCACGCTCAGGCTCCAGAGCACGCGATACCGCTGTAAGATCAACGTCTCTTCACCGGGGTTGAGTCCCATCTTGGTATCTGGATCGTAGCCGAACTGCGCATCGATCATATCCGAAATATGCATCAGCTCATGGCGGCAATAGCGAGTCAACGCGGGATCGTAAAATCGACGGGGAATTAATTTAATCCCGACGCCTTTCAGGCCTTTCTCCTCGAACTCTTTGGCCAGATCTTTCTCGACCGACCCCCATTTCCTGAGGATGTCGACACCCTCCTGACTTTCCTTCAGCACACCTTTCACCAGCACGATGCCAACCGTTTGCTTTAAGAGCGGGTATTCGTTGAACGAGTCGCGGACGATATCCGAAAACCCCCAGATGCCGAAGAGATACTGATAGAGTTTCTTAAACTCTGCCTCCCGGTCTTCGAGGATAAACTTCTCGTAGATCGGATCGGCGTGTTCATGAAATTCCTTGTAGTAGGTCGGATCGCCCTCCCGCTCGGTCTTCTCGACGAACGAGTCGATCACTTCCTGAAGCAAGGCTGGTTGGAATCTGATTTCCATTGGAAGAACGCTCCGCGGCTAGAGAAATGACTTTGAACGATCATGCGGGCTCTCCTGGCCGCTATGGCAACTAGAGCCACCTTGACGCTTCGACACTGTCTTGAACGCCGAACAGGCTCAGCGTCAACCCTAAACCGGCGTCTCTCACCCTATTATGGAGGTCGAAGGGTTGACTTGTCTGCGAGGCATCTCTTACGATCCGTCACGAACACCAGGATTATACTGGCCGGGCCGGTGACCAATCAAGCAAGCAGGAACCAGACCGCTGAGGAAACACACGACACATGACGTCCCATTCGTTACCGACCGCATCTCTAGAACCAACCCCGGCCTCAACGTCTCCTCTCGACTTTTTGGAGTATTGGAGTGCCGACTGCCGTGAGGCAACAACGTTTCGTGGCCATTCTCATGGCATCTGGGCCGTTGCGTTTTCACCGGACGGCACCACCCTCGCGAGTGGTGGGGCGGAACGTCTCGTCCGCATGTGGGACATCGAAACCGGTCGGTTGCTGCGCTCCCTTCGGGGCCACACCCATGACATTCGCGCCATCGTCTTCACTCCGGACGGACAGACCTTAGCGACCGCGAGTGAAGACCGCACGATCCGCCTCTGGAACGGAAAAACCGGCGAGCCGATGAAGTTGTTGTTCACCCGGTACGATCACAGTGTCTGCAGTCTTTCGCTCTCGCCGGACGGTCTCATGCTCGCGCGCGGCAGCCACAATAAAGACATCAAGATTTGGGAAGTCACCACCGGTACTGAGCTGATGACTCTCCTCGGAAAGGATGAGTACGACCACCATTGGTCGGTCTGCGTGGCCTTTTCGCCGGATGGCATTCATCTCGCCACCGGAACCGACATCGGAAAGATCAAAATCTGGGAAGTGCTCCCGAGCGGTGAAGAAAAGGTGCTCCACGATGGGCATTGGCGACGAGACCAGGAAGATTCCACAGAAACTCGTGGCTACTTCATCGAAGATGATGGTGGATTCCAAAAACCGATGGACTACTGGATCGGCGCGATGACCTTCACCCCCGATGCCAAGCTCTTGATTACCGGCAGCCGAGACTCCACGATCAAGCTCTTCGAGATGCCGACCGTCGTGGAGAAAAAATCCCTCACCGGCCACAAAGGCTGGGTCCGCAGTCTCGCAGTCTCGCCGGACGGCACCGTCTTAGTCAGTGCGAGTGATGACCAGACGATCAAGTTTTGGGATCTCTCCACCGGACGAAACTTCCGAACGCTCAAAGGCCATACCGGTGGCGTCCGTTGCATCTCCTTTTCTCCGGACGGCAAACGCCTCGCCAGCGCCTCCTGGGATCGGACGGTGAAGCTGTGGGAGGGGGGAGCGCCCTCGGGGGACTAGCGCAAGTCGGCGGGCCTTTTCAGTTCGTCGCGATCTCGTACACCAGCGTCACTGTTGCCTCGAACTTCAGCTCCCCGGGTGAGACCGGCACATCACCGGCACTTCCCTCCATAGCCATACGCGCCATCGGAGCAGCGGGCCTCATCATCTGGCCACCTTCAGTTGCCGACAACACCCGCACGAGCTTCACGTGCAACGACTCACTCAGCACGGTCGCTTTCTCACGCGCCCTGACCGCCGCCTGTTTCAATGCATTCAGTCGCACCGCTTGTTCATCGCGCAACCCCCAATGCAACCCCTGAAAGCTATTTGCGCCGGCCTTCAACACTTCTTCGATCACCGTCGCGACTCGGTCGAGGGCACGGATTTCTACCATCACCATATTGCTGATGACGTACCCGACAATTTCCGGAGAAGCAGTCGGTGCATCGGCTTGGCGGTGAGACCCCGGTCGATAGTGCGGGGAGACCGTGTAGGAGGAGGTTTGGATGCGCTCCTTGTCGATCTGCAAGGTCCGTAGTCGATCCATCACTGTACTCATGACGGCGCTGTTCCGCTTCTGCGCCTCAGCGGGTGATTTACCGGCTGTCTCCATGCCGAATGTCACAAACGCGGTATCCGGCTCGTGCGTCACCGTCCCGGTTTCGCTGACGGTAAGGGTCGGCATCTCAGGCTTCATTTCATCATGGGCGAATGCCATGATCGGAAATCCCAGTAGTACCAGCAATCCAAACGCCACCATGCGCCACCCTCCTTTTTTCAACCACCCGCCGCATCTAAGAAACGCGAAGGCAGCTTATCCTTCCTTTTATCTGCAAGGCAAGAAACGTCCCGACCCGTCTGCCACTTGACGTGGCCGGCGACATGCGGCATCTTCGTTGCCACAGATCTGAATAAGGACCGACCATCATGGCTATGGAATCCGTCATGCTCCCTCTCGGCACCCCGGCTCCTACGTTCGAGCTGCGCGACGTGGTGAGCGGACAGACCTATTCGCCCAGCTCATTTTCAGACAAGGCCGCACTTCTGATCATGTTTATCTGCCGACACTGTCCGTACGTGGTGCATGTGGAGCAGGAGTTGGCAAAGATTGGGCGAGACTATCTGAACACAGGCTTGGGGATTCTCGCGATCAGCAGCAATGACCCGATCGGCTATCCCGATGATGCGCCGCCAAAGTTGAAAGACATGGCCCAACGTCTGGGATTCACCTTTCCCCTCTGTCACGATGAGACACAGGACGTTGCGAAAGCCTATCGCGCCGCTTGCACACCGGACTTTTATCTCTTCGATCGTGGCCGTCGGCTCGCGTACCACGGGCAACTGGACGACAGTCGCCCCAGCAATGGTAAACCGGTCACCGGTCGCGATCTTCGCGCCGCCATCCAGGCAGTGCTCACGGGTAAGGCAGTCGATGGCGCTCAGCGACCGAGCATCGGCTGCAGTATCAAGTGGAAGCCGGGTCATGCTCCGTCTTATGCATGAGAGGGTATTGAAGAACTCTCCTCCGCATCATTCTCACATTCTGCAAATCCGTTCCGCTCGCAACGCCTAGAACAGATCCATCCACCCGGCATCACAACGGTCAGACACTACGACCGGCCCATGAGCGCTTAAGGAATCGAAGAATTCCGGACGGTTGCCAAAAATTCTGCGTTCAGGATGGGAATGGCATGGGAATTTTCATTCCACATCTTCTGTGGATAACCATGTGCGTAAGTGCTTAAATTCCATAAAAGCCGGTGCGTATGGCGTGTATATTTATCAAAATGCCTATTTTTTAATCATCCGCTCCATCGCAATAGCACCACAACTAATAGTGGTAGGCGTCTACGTTCTTTGCTTTCTTGCATATTCCTAGAAATAGAGCTTGACACAATTCAGACGAACCACACGAAATTCATGCCCTCCACTATTAATCCAATGGTTATCCACAGGCTCAACAGATTTCTGGGGATTGGAACTCTCTGCGACAGGAGCGACGTTTCATATCTGTCAAGGGGCAGGAGGACGAAAAGATACTTCAATCGAGCAAAAAAAGAGACCTAGGAACCAATTTCCCAAAGCCAGAGCCAAATGGCCGGCGTGATACTCAATTGGGAATCGCCACATAAGATCCACTGTACCCATTCACACTGTGACTACGCTGACTACCCAATGTTGTGATCGCCCGATTCTTTCCGCCGTCGCTCGAGCAGCACATCGACAATGGGGAGGTCTTGAGAACGGTATTACCCATTGAAAACGCCGACATGATCGGAAAGATGCTGTTGGAAGAGCGACCGGCAGGTCTCGACCCAATGCAGAAGTACACGACCGACGGCTATCAGATGGGTGGGCTGCGATGATCCGCCTAAGAACCCGTGATATATGGTCCCACTGCCGTAACTCATTGAAACGACAACGGCCATGGCGTATTCTTCACGAACAGTAATAGCGTGTTATGTGAACACAAATTGGCAGATCCGGTTCGGATGCGGATCGGCCTAAACATAGTTAGGCTGCTCCAGTTCACATGATCGACTTAGTCGCAGCGAATCATACAAATCGAGAACTCGAGCTAATGCTTGAGGGGCGCAAACCGCTCGCCATGTTTTATGCCGAGCTTGCCGAACTGCCGGACGAAGAGCTGATTCCAGAAGAGCGATTTGCCCCCTATGTTTCGAAAGGGCAATTCATTCGTGGAGAGACAACCGTTTCCGGTTCATTTAGTGAAAAGCTGGGACGCAAAACACAGATTAGGTTTGTGTTTTTTGCGTTGCGAGAGGAAGCGTGGCGCGTTGCTGCAATGAAGCTTCTCAA